>CAZUYW010000528.1:0-1506 GCA_964624775.1 uncultured Iamiaceae bacterium | reverse complement strand
GTGTCGAACCAGCGGATCATCTTCTGGGCGAAGGAGAGCTTGCCGCCGTCGTAGACGGTGATGGTGCCGAAGTCGGGGCCGAGCTCCACGCCGAGCGCCGATGCGAGCCGCTGGCGGGCCCGCTCGGGCACGTCCTCGACCTTCACCTTCGGGAGGGTGACGTCGCTGCCCACCAGCCCGGGCGCCGCCTGGAGCACCTCGGCGAGCACGGCATCGATGATCGGGATCAGGTTGATCACGATCTTGTCGTCGTCGGCGCGCAGGGCCGGCTTGTGGCCCCGCAGCGTGGCGACCGCCTCGTCGTGGGCGCGGGTGGCCGCCACCTCCCAGAGGCGCTCGAAGCGCCGCGAGGCGAAGAAGGCATCGACCTTGCCGCCCACGTAGTCGCGCACCGCGGCCGACAGCGGCACCGCCAGCACCTGGGCCTTCTCGGGCAGGGCCTCCTCGAACAGGCCCCGCGGGTTGACCGTCGTCATCAGCTGGTCGGTGGTGTAGGCGGCGAGCGCCTGCTGGACGGCCTCGTCCTGGCCGAGCGGCACGACCCGCTCGTTCCACACGTCGCGGTTGAGCGTGTTGCGGTGCAGCCAGATGCCGACCCCCGACGCGAGGAACGACACGGCGAACACGAACACGAGGAAGGCCGCGACGAGGCGCCGGATGCGGTGCTTGGGCGCGGCGGGGGCCTCGGAGGACGGCGGGGTGGGCTCGGTCATGGGGGTGATCCTGTCCGATTCCGGCGCCCGGGGCGAGGACCGGGGCCGGGACGCGGACGGGCCCCGCCCGGAGGCGGGGCCCGTCGACGAGCGAGGAGCGGCGGGAGCCGCCCCGGACTACTCGATGCGGCGGCCCGAGATGGCCCGGGCGATCACCAGCTGCTGGATCTGCTCGGTGCCCTCGAAGATGTCGAAGATCTTGGCGTCGCGGTGCATGCGCTCCACCGGGTACTCACGGGTGTAGCCGTAGCCGCCCAGGATCTGGATGGCGCGCTCGGTGACCCACACGGCGACGCGGCCGGCCTTGAGCTTGGACTGGCTCCCCTCGGCGTTGACGTACTTGCCGTTGCGCGAGAGCCACGCGGCGCGGTGCACGAGCAGGCGGGCGGCGTCGATCTCGGTGATCATGTCGGCGAGCATGAACGCGATCGACTGGTTCATGATGATCGGCTTGCCGAAGGCGGTGCGCTCACCGGCGTACTCGAGGGCGTACTCGTAGGCGGCGCGGGCGACGCCGATGGCCTGGGCGCCGACGGCGGGGCGGGTGGCCTCGAAGGTGGCCATGGCCGGCTGCTTGCCCGACGACTCGGTCTTGGGCTTGGTGAGCGCCTCACGGGCCCGGGCGAGCTTCTCGTCGAGCTTGTCCTTGCCGCCGAGGAGGCACGAGCCCGGCACCTTGACGTCCTCGAGGACGACCTCGGCGGTGTGGCTGGCCTTGATGCCGTGCTTCTTGTACTTCTGGCCCTGGCTGAGGCCGGGCGTGTTCGGCGGGATGATGAAGCTGGCCTGGCCC
>CAZUYW010000527.1:0-1510 GCA_964624775.1 uncultured Iamiaceae bacterium | reverse complement strand
GCGGCGAACGGCGTGACCATCGCCGTGATCACAGGACCGAACCGGGCCATCAGCGAACATCTCCCATCGGGCGCACCATGGCCCGCACCCTACCGGTCCGCCCCCGCCCCCCTCGCGACGGTTCTGGCCGCGGCGAACGCGATGAATGCCTCCGGGTCCAGCGGCACCGACACGTGGAAGCCCTGCACCCGATCGACACCGAGACCGCGCACGACCCGCAGCGCGGTCTCGGACTCGACCCCCTCGGCCACCACCGTGAGCCCGAGGGCGCGTCCCAGCTCGACGGCCGAGCGCACGATGGCCTGCGCCCGTCGGTCCTCCTCGACGAGCGCGATGAAGCTGCGGTCGAGCTTCAGCTCGTCGAGGGGGAACGCCAGGAGCTGGGCGAGGGAGGCGTACCCCACGCCGAAGTCGTCGATGCTGATCCGCACCCCGCGATGGCGCAGCGCGGTCAGCGTCCGGGCCGACCGCACCGGATCGCCGGCGAGCGCGGTCTCGGTGATCTCGAGGGTCAACTGGTCCGGGGGGATCCCCGCATCGGCGAGCGCGCCGAGCACGTGGTCGGCGAGATCCTCGTCCACGAGGTCGCGCCCCGAGATGTTGACGCTCAGGCCGAGGTCGAGCCCCTCGTCGCGCAGGCGCGCGGCGAGGGCGGCTGCGTCGCCGATGACCAGCCGGGTGATGCGCGGGATGACGCCCACCCGCTCGGCGAGCGGGATGAACTCATCGGGCACGACGGTGCCGCGCACCTCGTGGTGCCATCGGATCAGCACCTCGCCCGAGGTCACCGAGCCGGCGAACGCATCGACGACGGGCTGGACCTGGATGGCGAAGCCGTGCTCGTCGATCGCGGTGCAGAGGTCGTCGAGGAACTGGAGGCGGTCGCGTCCGTGCGGGTCCTCGGCCTCGTCGTACCGGGCGACGCGAGTCCCGCGGCGCTTGGCGTCGTACATGGCGACATCGGCCATGCGCAGGAGCTCCTCGCGGGCGACCGCGGCCCCGCCGAGCGCGGTGGCGGCGAGGCCCACCGACGCGGCGACGCGGACCGGCACGCCCTCCACGACGACCGGGTCGCGCAGCGTGCGCAGGAGGTCGTGGGCGACGATCGTGGCCTCCTCGACCGTCCAGGCGCCCACCAGGCCGAACTCGTCACCACCGAGCCGGGCCAGGTGGGCGGCGCTGCCGAGCGCGGCACGGAACCGAGCACCGACCTCGACGAGCAGCACGTCGCCCGCGGGGTGCCCGAGGGAGTCGTTGACCTCCTTGAAGCCGTCGAGGTCGACCATCAGCAGCGTCGCCGTCGACGCTCCCGACCGCGGGGGCTCGGCCAGCACGGCGACGATCGACTCGAGGAACGCCCGCCGGTTGCCGAGCCCGGTGAGGTCGTCGGTCCGGGCCTGCTGGTAGCTCTCATTGAGCTTGCGGAGCTCGCGCATGGTCCACAGCACGCGCACGAGGGCGAGCGCGACCGCGGCCACCGCCATGCCCTCGGCGAGGGTCGGCACGTCCC
>CAZUYW010000526.1:0-1514 GCA_964624775.1 uncultured Iamiaceae bacterium | reverse complement strand
TCGGGGTTGGCGGCAGCGACCGCCTCGTGGACCTGGGCCAGGTTGAAGGGCATGGGCGCTGAGCCTAGTGACGCCGTCCATCGCCTGAATCCGGACATGGTCCGATCTAGGCTCTCGCCGCGACGTGGACATGGGAAGGGGCCACGTGCGGGCGAACGGAGCGTGGGCATGATCGTCGCGGAACTCGCCGAGGAGCTCGAGCTCCCCGTGTCGGCGGTGCTCGAGCGATGCGCGCAGCTCAACATCGACGCGACCTGGGCCGGGGCCGAGCTCCAGGGGCTCGACGTCGTGGTGCTGCGCGCCGAGCTCGCTGCGGCGCCGCCCCAGGTCCGGCCCATGGCCACCCGGCTGGCACCAGCTGCGGTGAGCGAGGAGGACCTCGCCCTGTTCTCGGCGGCCCCGTCGGCGACGCCGGCCGAGCCCGATGCCGGCGCGGTGCCGGCCCCCGACGCGGGGCCGGTGGCCGCCCCTGCGGTGGGTCCGGCGGCCGACGCGGCCCCGCCCGACGCCGCCCTGCCTCCGACCGCGGTGGCTTCGATGCCCGCGCTGGCCGACGAGCTCGCGGCCGAGGGGGCAGAGGCCGCGGCCCAGGAGGTGACCGAGGCCAAGCCGCCGAGCCGCCGCGATGTCGGCGCGGCGATGCGCAAGCACTACCACAAGAGCTTGAAGTCGGGTGCGAAGGCCCTGTTCTTCGCGGTCGTGGTGCTCGTCGGGGCGAACGTCGTGCACCACCCGCTGGCCATCGTGTCGCTGTGGATCGGCGCCGGGGTGCTGTTCGCCGTCGCGCTCGTCCACGGCAACCGCGCTCGCTACCACATCACCACGCACCCCGAGCGGCGGGGCGGCCTCGCACTCGCGGTGGCGCTGATGGCGCTGGGCACCGTCGGCCTCCTCGGCTTTGCGCTCTCGGCCTGGGTGGTCGTACGTCCCGAACCCGCTGCGGACGCCCCGCTGGGGATGTCGTCGCTCGACTCGGTCCACCAGCTGCGCTGGGACTACCAGCGCCTCCGACTCATCGCAGCCACCGGGTGGGAGCGACCGGCCAAGGAGGACGGCACCTGCTGGCGCGTCGGTGACGGCGGCGAGGCGGCTCGACGGCCCGAGCGCGTCGAGACCGGCGCACGGTTGGTGCGGTGCTCACAGGCCCACACGGTGGAGGTCATCGATACGTTCGCGCCGAACCACGATGCCGACGCGCCCTTCCCCGGGGTCGCGGAGCTCGAACGCCTCGCTGTCGTCCGGTGCCTGCCGGCGATCGCCAAGGCCAACGAGCCCACGGCGAAGGCGCCGGGAGCGCAGGCTCAGCTTCGCATCGAGCGGCCGACTCAGACCGGCTGGGACCAGGCCGACCACGACATCACCTGCCTGGCGGTCACCCCCGTGCGCAACACGCCGATCCACGACTGAGCGCCCGTCGGCTCGGCCGGCGGGTCAGCTGCTGCGGGGTGGGGGTGCGAGCGCGTCGGTGACGGTGGTGCGGGCCCAGGCGAGATCGGCCTTGCCGGTGGGGCGGC
>CAZUYW010000525.1:0-1516 GCA_964624775.1 uncultured Iamiaceae bacterium | reverse complement strand
TTGAGGGCGGCGAGGGCGGCCTCGGGGGCCTCGACCTGGATGATCACGTGGCGGTAGGTCTCGCCGGTGAGCTCGATCACGAGGACCTTGTCGGTGCGGCCGACCATCCAGAGGTCCTTCTCGCCCTGGGAGCGGAACGTGCCCGCGATCATCACGCCGGGCAGGTAGGTGCCGGGGGCGCGCCAGCCGCGGAGCAGGCCGCGCTTGGGGTGGATGCCGACGTCGACCACCGAGGCGATCGGCACGTCGACCCCCTTGGACAGCGCCCACAGGCGCACCAGGCCGACGGGCCGCACGAGCAGGCGGTCGTCGTGGATGCCGATGGCGGCGAGGTTCGGGCCGGCGAAGCTCGTGGCGCAGATCGCGCCGAGCACGGTGACCACGATCGCCAGCACGATCGCCCAGAAGGGCGGCCAGGCGAGGGCGATCGCGAGCAGGGCCAGCACGGTCACGGGAGGACGCTCAGTCCTTGGCGCCCAGCGCGACCGGCGTGGTGACCTGGGCGAAGAAGTCGTTGCCCTTGTCGTCGACGACGATGAACGCCGGGAAGTCCTCGACCTCGATGCGCCACACGGCCTCCATGCCGAGCTCGGGGTACTCGAGCACCTCGACCTTGCGGATGCAGTCCTGGGCGAGGCGGGCGGCCGGCCCGCCGATCGACCCGAGGTAGAAGCCGCCGTGGGCGGCGCAGGCGTCGGTGACCTGCTGGGAGCGGTTGCCCTTGGCGAGCATCACGAGCGAGCCGCCCGCGGCCTGGAACGACTCGACGTAGGAGTCCATGCGGCCCGCAGTGGTGGGCCCGAAGCTGCCCGACGCGTAGCCCTCGGGGGTCTTGGCCGGGCCGGCGTAGTACACGGGGTGGTCCCGCAGGTACTGCGGCATGCCCTCGCCGGCGGCGAGGCGCTCGGCGATCTTGGCGTGGGCGATGTCGCGGGCGACGACGACGGTGCCGGTGAGCGACAGGCGGGTCTTCACCGGGTACTTGGCGAGCTCGGCGCGGATCTCGTCCATGGGTCGGTTGAGGTCGACGGCCACGACGTCGCCGCCGAGCTCGTCGCTCGTCACCTCGGGGAGGTACTGCGCCGGGTTGTGCTCGAGCTGCTCGAGGAACACGCCCTCGGCGGTGATCTTGGCGGCGGCCTGGCGGTCGGCCGAGCAGCTGACGGCGATCGCCACCGGGCACGAGGCGCCGTGGCGGGGCAGGCGGATGACGCGCACGTCGTGGCAGAAGTACTTGCCGCCGAACTGCGCCCCGATGCCGAAGTCCTGGGTGAGGGCGAGGATGTCGGCCTCCAGCTGGGGGTCGCGGATGGCGTGGCCGAGGGGCGTGCCCTCGGTGGGCAGCGAGTCGAGGTAGCGGGCCGAGGCCAGCTTGGCGGTCTCGACGGCCAGCTCGGCCGACGTGCCGCCGATGACGACGGCGAGGTGGTACGGCGGGCAGGCGGCGGTGCCGAGGGTGCGCAGCTTCTCGTCGAGCCAGGTCATGAGCGAGCTGGGGTTCAGCAGCGCCTTGGTC
>CAZUYW010000524.1:0-1533 GCA_964624775.1 uncultured Iamiaceae bacterium | reverse complement strand
CGACGGCCATGGTGCCGACCGCCTCCTCGTGGCCCTCGTGGCCGACGTAGACGATGCGGTACCCCTTGCCGGCCCGGACCTTCACCTCGTGGTGCACCTTGGTCACGAGCGGGCACACGGCATCGACCACGTAGCCGCCGTTGGCCCGGGCGGCGGCGACTACCTCGGGCGCCGACCCGTGGGCCGACAGCATCAGCGGGCGCCCCTCGGGCACCTCGGCGACATCGTCCACGAAGACCACGCCACGCTCGCGGAAGCGGTCGACGACGGCCTGGTTGTGGACGATCTCGTGGTAGCAGTACACGGGCGGCTCGAAGGCCCGCACCATCCAGGCGAGGGCCTTGATCGCCATCTCCACCCCGGCGCAGAACCCTCGGGGGGCGGCGAGCAGGACCTTGTCGACGGGCATCCCGGCCACCCTACCGGGGGCGGACGCGTCGCCCCCCGGTAGGGTGGCTCACCGTGTCTGCTCCCCGAGTCGTCTCCGTCGCGCCCGGATCTCCGGCCGCGCGCGCCGGGGTGGCGGTGGGCGACGAGATCGTCGCGGTCGACGGCGAGGCCCCGCGCGACATCATCCGGTGGGCCTGGCTCACCGACGACGCCGACCTGGCGCTCGACCTGCGGCGCGGCGGCCTGGAGCTGAGCGTCGACGTGCCCAAGGAGGCGGGGGAGCCCCTCGGCATCGAGGTCCACTCCGCCCTGTTCGACCAGCTCCGCACGTGCGACAACCACTGCGAGTTCTGCTTCATCTACCAGCTGCCGCCCGGCCTGCGGAAGAGCCTGTACCTGAAGGACGACGACTACCGGCTGAGCTTCCTCTACGGGAACTTCACCACGCTCACCCGCTTCACCGAGGCCGACCTCGAGCGGGTGATCACCGAGGGCCTGTCGCCGCTGAACGTCAGCATCCACGCCACCGACGCCGACGTGCGCAACGACCTGCTGCGCAACCGGCGGGGCGGGCCGACCCTCCGGTGGCTGCGGGCGCTGCTCGACCACGACATCGAGGTGCACGGCCAGATCGTGTGCTGTCCGGGCCTCAACGACGGGGCCGTGCTCGACGACACGCTCGCGGGCATCCTCGACCGCTTCCCGGAGCTGGCCAGCCTGTGCGTGGTGCCCCTCGGGATCTCCCGGTTCAACCCCGAGCCCCGGATGCGCGCCACCACCGCGGCCGAGGCCGCGGCGGTCATCGACTGCGTCGAGGACTGGCAGGACGCCTTCCACCGCGTGCTCGGGCGGCGCCTCGTCCACGCCAGCGACGAGTACTACCTGCTCGCCGGCCGCCCGTTCCCGGCCCCCGAGGTGTACGAGGGCTTCGCCATGCACGAGGACGGCGTCGGCATGGCCGCCACCTTCGCCCTCGAGTTCACCGGCCGCGCTGACACCACGACCGGCCCCCAGGCCGGCTTCTTCGCCTGGGCCGACGGCGGGCCGGCCGGCGCCCGCTACGAGGCCGCCGGGGACTACGGCGCCCCCGCCGAGGGCTATCGCGCCGTGCGCGCCGCCGACACCGCCCCCGCGGCCGGGGGT
>CAZUYW010000523.1:0-1548 GCA_964624775.1 uncultured Iamiaceae bacterium | reverse complement strand
CTCAGCCGATCGGCGAGGGCCAGTCCTCGGCGCGGAGCTTGGCATCGGTGCCGCCGTCCATGTGGATGAACGACCCGCAGAAGAACCCGGCGTCGGGCCCGAGCAGGAACGCGATGAGCGCCGCCACCTCCTCGGGCCGCCCCGGGCGACCGGCCGGGATCGGGAACACGTCGCCGAGCGAGGCCACGAAGTCCCAGCCCCCCGTCGTCAGCGGGGTGTCGATGAAGCCGGGGGCCACCGCGTTGAGCGCGATCCCCGAGCCGATCCACGCCTCCGTCGTCGCCTGGCGCCGGACCCACCGGCCCAGCGCGAGCTTGGCCACGCCGTAGGCACCGATGCCGTCGTCGGCCAGGGCCGCGCGCGCCGCCGCCTCATCGCCGGCGAGGCACACGTCGGCCACCTCGGCCGGGTAGCCCGGCTGGGTCGTCGTGGCGTTCGAGCAGATCGCCACCGCCCGCGCCTCGCGCCCCACCGCGAGCAGCGGGCGCAGGGCCTCCAACGTGGCCACCGCGCCGAAGTAGTTCACCGAGACGACGAGGTCTCCTGCGTCGCCCGTGACGCCGGCACCGGCCACGAGGCCGTCGAGCACGCCACCGCAGCGGGCCGCCACCGCGTCGGCCAGGCCCGACCGGCCATCGGCGGTGGCCAGGTCGGCGATCACCTCGGCGTCCCGCAGGTCGATGCCGATGACCTCGTGGCCGTCGGCCTCGAGCCGGGCGCGCGTGGCCGCGCCGATCCCGCTCGCCGAGCCGGTGATGGCGATCGTCCCCATCGGTCCCCCTTCGTCGCCGGCCGGGCGCCGGACGCGGCCAACGCTAGGGCCTCAGCCGCGTCGTCCGAGGCGGAGGGGACGCAGCGCATCGAAGACCTCGACCAGGGTGTCGTGGGCCGCGTCATGCACCGTCCGGGTGGTCGGGTCCGGCAGGATGACCGGCCCGGTCGCGGCGACGGGATCGGCGACCGATCCGGGTCCCGCCACCAGGGCCGCGGCCCGGAGGGCCACCGCCCGCGCCCCCGCGTGGCCCGGCTCGACGACCGCCCGCACGGGACGGTCGAGCACGTCGGCGAACACCTGGGTCCACGCGCGCGACTGCGCCGCCCCGCCCATGAGCACGATGTCGTCGACCGCCTGCGCGGTGGCCACCTCCAGCGGACCGAGCAGCCGTCGCACGTTGTGGGCGACCCCCTCGGCGGCGGCCCGCACGAGGTCGACGCGCTCGGTGTCGAGGGAGACGCCCACGAAGCCGCCCCGCATGGCGGGATCGGCCTGCGGGGCCATGGATCCCGCCGGCCAGGGCAGGAAGCGCACGCCTCGGGCGCCGGGAGGTGACGCCGCCAGCGCCTCGTCGAAGCCGTCGAAGGGGTCGGTCGCCCGGTGGTCGCCCAGCGCATCCCTGGCGTGGACGAAGCCCTCCAGGACGTGGGCCACGGCCCGCCCGGCCAGGCCGTTCTCGGCCGACACGAGGTGGCGACCGTCGATGCCCGGCATGGCGAGGAGCTCGTGGTCGAGGTCGGCGACGAGGTGATCGACCGGCGTGAGGAGCACCG
>CAZUYW010000522.1:0-1556 GCA_964624775.1 uncultured Iamiaceae bacterium | reverse complement strand
ATGCCGGGCGCCTCGTCCGCCGCTACCAGCGGAACCGGGAGCGCACGGTGGACCTCGCGGCGCAGGAGAGAGACCCATCCCGTGCCGCCGCCCTGCGCCGCCTGCTGCGCCCCGACCCCGTGCTCGGCGGGCCGCGCCGCCTGCTGCGGGTGGATGCGGCGGGCGACGGCCGGGTGGTCGAGGTGGTGGGCGCGCTGACGACGGCAGCCGTGGTGCTGGTCCTGGTGCCGGGCGCGTCGGTCGACCTCGCCACCTACGACGCCCGGGCCGCGTCCAAGGTGCGGCGGCTCGTCGCCCACACCGAGGAGGTCGGCGGCGCCGCCGTGGCCGGAATCGTGTGGCTCGGCTACGACCCGCCCGACGGCCTCGTCGCCTCGCCGGGCGAGCTGGGCGCCCTGGTCACGTCGGCGCGCGCCGAGCAGGCCGGGCGCGCGCTGGCCCACGACCTGGCCCAGCTTCCGCTCCGTGCCGGCCAGCGGATCGTCCTCATCGGCCACAGCTACGGGTCGACCGTCCTCGGCGCGGCGGTGCGCCACGGCGCGCCGGGCGATGCCCTGGTGGCGCTGGGCAGCCCGGGACTGGGCGTCGACCACGCCTCGGAGCTCGGGCGCCCGGACCTCGAGCTGTACGCGGCGGAGGCCGAGGACGACTGGGTCGCCCGGTCGGGGTGGTTCGGTGCACGGCCGACGGCGCCGGGCAGCGGGTTCACGCGCATCCCCACCGAGGGACAAGGGCACGGCAGCTACCTGGTCGCCGGCAGCGGCGCCGAGACCGCCATCACCGCCATCGCCCTCGACCGGCCGCGGGGCCAGCGCCGACCCGGCTGCCCGGGGCTGCCCGGGTAACGTCGTCCCTCGTGCGCCCCGCCACCCCACGCCCCGTCGCCCGGCCGTTCGCGTCGGTCGCCGCGCTCGTGCTCGCCGCCGTGGTGCTCACCGCCGGGTGCTCGTCGGGCTCGCCGTCCCGGTCGGGCTTCACCGACGCGCTCGTGACGTCGGGCATCTCCCGCGACGAGGCCCGCTGCGCCACCGACGCCATCTTCGACCACCTCTCCGACGCCGAGATCGACCTGATCATCGAGCGCGGCCCCTCGGCCGTGCCGCCCGACGAGGCCGGCGACCCGAACGAGCCCTTCGACAAGGTCCACCAGGCGCTGAACGCCTGCCGGACCAAGGCCGAGGCCACCTCCACCACCACGTCGTCGACCACCACGGTCCCGTCCGGCGGCACCGGAGGTTCCTCGACGACGGCACCCGCCACGTCGACGGCGCCCCCCGCCACCGTCAGCACCACCGCCGCCAGCCTCGAACCCGCCCCCTGACCACGCGGTTTCTGGAGTCCGACAGTCGCTGAGCGACCGTTTCGCTCCACAATTCGCGGCGGTCGTGGTTTCTGGAGTCCGGCGGTCGCTGAGCGACCGTTTCGCTCCAGAAAAGGGTGGCGAGGTCAGCCGAGGTCGGGCCAGCGCTTGGTGCCGCGGGCGGGCTTGCGGCGGGCGCTGAGCTCCCCGGCCCGGCGCCCGGCGCCGGCCGACGGGGCGGCGAGCGACGGGGTGG
>CAZUYW010000521.1:0-1562 GCA_964624775.1 uncultured Iamiaceae bacterium | reverse complement strand
CGACCTCGAGATGATGCAGGAGATGGGGTACTGCAACGGCATCGAGAACTACTCGGCGCCGATCGACGGGCGGGGCCCGGGGGAGCCGCCGGGCACCCTGCTCGACTTCTTCCCCGATGACTTCCTCGTGGTCATGGACGAGAGCCACGTCACCGTGCCCCAGCTCCACGGCCAGTACGCGGGCGACCGGTCCCGCAAGGACCAGCTGATCGAGCACGGGTTCCGCCTCCCGAGCGCGGCCGACAACCGGCCGCTGCGCTTCGAGGAGGTCATGGAGCGCGTCGGCCAGGTGGTGTTCCTGTCCGCCACCCCGGGCGAGTACGAGCTGGGCGTGTCCACCAACGTGGTCGAGCAGATCGTGCGCCCCACGGGCCTGGTCGACCCCGAGGTGATCGTGAAGCCCACGAAGGGCCAGATCGACGACCTCCAGGAGCAGATCTCGGATCGCATCGCCCGGGGTGACCGCGTGCTGGTCACCACGCTCACCAAGAAGATGGCCGAGGACCTCACGGACTACCTCCTCGAGCTCGGCGTGAAGGTGCGCTACCTCCACAGCGAGGTCGACACGGTGGCCCGCATCGAGATCCTGCGCAACCTGCGCCTCGGCAACTTCGACGTGCTGGTGGGTATCAATCTCCTGCGCGAGGGACTGGACCTGCCGGAGGTCGCGCTCGTGGCGATCCTCGACGCCGACAAGGAGGGCTTCCTGCGCAGCGAGACCTCGCTGATCCAGACCATCGGCCGCGCTGCCCGCAACGTCGACGGCCAGGTGATCATGTACGCCGACGTCGTCACGCCCTCGATGCAGCGGGCCATCTCCGAGACCAACCGGCGCCGGGGCGTGCAGCAGGCCTACAACGCGGAGCACGGCATCGACCCGCAGACGGTGCGCAAGGCCGTGACCGACATCCTCGCCTACCTCCGGCCGAGCGAGACCGCCCCGCTGCCGGCGCGTGAGCGGCGCCGGGAGACCGAGGCCGATCGCCGCCGCAAGGCCGAGCTGGCCGAGCTCCCCGGCGACGAGCTGGAGCGCCTGATCCGCACGCTCGAGGAGGAGATGGCCGAGGCGTCCCAGGAGCTGCGGTTCGAGTACGCCGCCCGCCTGCGCGACGAGATCAAGGACCTGCGCCGGGAGCTGTCCCAGGTCCAGTAGCCCGCCGGGTCCGCAGCCCGTGGCGGGGGAGGGGTCACAATGGCGCCGATGGTCCGCCCCGACGCCCCCGCGCGCATCCCCCGTCGCGTGCGCGTCGGCGTGCTCGGGGTGCTGGCCGTGCTGTTCCTCGCGGTGGGCCTGCACCAGGCCGGGCGCGATGCGCCCACGGTCGACGAGGGCGTCGACATCTCCTCGGGCGTCGCGTCGCTGGTGCACCGCGACCTGCGCATGGTCCCCGAGCACCCGGCCCTGCCCAAGGCGGTCGCCGCCCTCCCGGCCCTGCTCGCCCACCCGATCGTGCCCAAGACCGCGGCCTGGCATCGAGGCGACTGGTTCGACTGGTCCGACGACTTCATCAGCGCCAACGAGGACGCCGGCCGCCTGCACGACGTGCTGCTCTACGCCCGGG
>CAZUYW010000520.1:0-1568 GCA_964624775.1 uncultured Iamiaceae bacterium | reverse complement strand
ACTACCTCCGCGATCGCGTCGGGAAGGCCGCCAAGATCAAGGAGAAGCGCGACTTCTAGTCGCCACTCCCTCGCCCCCCCGTTGGGGTTGGCGACGCGATGCCATCCGGGCTCCTGACCGAGCGTGGCGGTGCAGCACCAGCCGTTGGGCGTCGGGCCCCGGTCGGGCGGTCTGATCCCAGAAGGGGCAGCGCCTACCCGAAGACGAACCACCCGACGGAGAACGACTGCGACGCGGGCACCGACCCGCTGAGGTAGATCGTGATCTTGCCGGTGGTGGTGTTCGGAACTGCGGCGCGCACCGAGAGGGTTCCGAGGTTCGTCTGGGCGGTGGCGAGCACGTGGCTCGCTGCGGTCAGCCCGCCCGGTACGTTCACCACGATCGATGAGGTGCCCGCGAGCACGCTGGCGACGCCGCTCCGGGTGAAGGACGCCACCCCCTGCACCGTGAGCGCTGGACCGTTCCCGGCAACGGGTACCGACGCGCTCACCGCCTTGGCCACGCCGGTTGCCCGAACCGCCGCCTGAGCCGCAGCCCCACTGGTCGCCTGCACCGCCGGGGCCGTCGCCGCCGCGAGCGTCTGCGCCGACACGGCGGACCCCTTCCCGATCGACTTGGCGCGGACGACGGGCAACGTGTTGGTCGAGAGGGTGTTCAGCGCGTCGACGCACACGCCAGTACCGCTCTGCGCCAGGAGGCCGCTGCCGCTGCCGGAGTTCACGGCCTCCACGGTCGGCAGATTCGAACCACTCGTGGCCTTCACCGCGATGGCATCGGAGGAGGCGACAACACCATCGGAGTGGGCGATGACCTCGATGCCTCGCCCTGCGTTGGATTGCGCGTAGAGCGCCGTGGCAGAAGCGGAGAACGCCCTCACCCCGAAGCCCGAAACGGAGGCTCCGAAGACCCCCGTCCCACCTTGGGCTTCACCGACGACGCCCGCGTTGAAGTTCGAGTCCTGTGACGTGCCGTAGAGCGCCGGCCTCAGCACAACCCAGTCGGCTCGACCGTTGTCGGTCACGCCGAAGCCGTAGGCGGCAGACGAGCCACTGACCGCGATGCCCGTGGCGGCGGTCGTCGTGTTGCCGCTGGAACCGAGGACGACATCGCCATCGACGCCCGCGGAGGCGGGCGACGACGCTGCCACCGTGGCTGCCGTCGCGGTGGCGACCGCTGCCGCCGCCATCCCGCCCAGGCGCATCAACCTCCGCCGGTCCAGGCCGTCCCCGCAGTCCGCCTGCACCCGCGCGTCCGTGTGCTCATCGCTGTCCATGGTCCCTCTCCTCGCCAGTCACCCCAGGTGTCTGAACAGCGTTCACGAGGATCAGGCAGGCGTCAAGGGGTACGGCCTTCACCGAACGACACCGCCCCGCCGGGCTGGTCACGCTGGCAGCGTGGTCGACGGACCCTTCCCGATCGTCGAGGAGGCTCACCGGGCTTGAAGGAGGTCGTGGCCGGCCTACGCCGCGCCGTTCGTCTGCCTCGCCGTCGGTGGGTGCGCGTACGATCCTTCCCGTGAGCGCCGACGATCTCGAACAGTACGAAGCCGAGATCGAGCACCAGCTGTT
>CAZUYW010000519.1:0-1569 GCA_964624775.1 uncultured Iamiaceae bacterium | reverse complement strand
CCGACGGCGAGATCGCCCTGTCCGGCACGGCCGCGGTCCTGCGCGGCGTCGACGAGCTGGTGGTCGACGGCGAGCGGGTCACCGTGGGCGGCGGCGTCGCCGGCGGCCACCCGAACGCCGATCGACTCCGCAGCGCGCTGCTCGACCTGCAGCAGGGCCGGGCCGAGGATCGCCACGGCTGGTGCACCGCGGTGCACTCCGCCTGAGTTCCGCCTGACCTCGGGGCGCGTCGCCGACCCGCGCGAAGTTGACAACGATTCCCATTATCGCAACAATGGGGCCGTGCACCCCTCCCCTCGGGCATCCCGCCCCTCCGCCGCACCCGTGGCCGCGCTCGTCGTCGCCGCGCTGGCGCTCGGCCTCGCGGCATGCGGGACCGACGGGTCAGGCACCGACGCGTCGGGCCGGTTGCGGGTGGTGGCCGCGTTCTACCCGCTGCAGTGGATCGCCGAGCGCGTGGGCGGCCGCCACGTGGTCGTCACCAACCTGACGACGCCGGGCGTGGAGCCGCACGACCTCGAGCTCACCCCGCGCGACATCGCCGCGGTCGACGATGCCGCCCTGGTCCTGCACCTCTCGGGCTTCCAGCCGGCCGTCGACGGCGCCATCGCCGACACGAAGGCCCCCGCGTTCGACGTGGCCGATCACACCGACCTGGACCTGACCCTGGCATCCGCCGAGCACGGCAGCGAGGAGTCCCCCGGCGGCGGCGATCACCCCGCCACCGACCCGCACGTCTGGCTCGACCCCATCCGCCTGGCGGAGGTGGTCGACGCTCTGGCCGACACGCTCGCCGACCGGGACCCGGCCCACGTCGCGGCCTACCGCGCCAACGCCGCCGCGACCGTCGCCGACCTCCGCCGCCTCGACCGCGCCTACCGCGCCGGCCTGGCCAACTGCGCCAACCGCCACCTCGTCACCGGGCACGCCGCGTTCGGCTACCTCGCCCACCGCTACCACCTCACCCAGGTCGCCATCGCCGGGATCTCGCCCGACACCGAGCCCTCCGCCGGCCAGCTCGCCGCGGTGACGCGGGCCGTGGAGCGCCACCACGTCCGCACCGTCTACACGGAGACCCTCGTGAGCCCGGCAGTCGCCGAGGCGATCGCCGACGAGGCGGGCGTGGCGACCGCCGTGCTGGACCCGATCGAGGGCATCACCGACGACTCCGCCGGAGACGACTACCTCGCGGTCATGCGGTCCAACCTCGCCACCCTCCGCTCCGGGCAGCCCTGCCCGTGAGCGCGCCAGCTGCGACCCCCGTCGTCGCCTTCCGCGGCGCGTCCGTCGGCTACGACGGCCGCGCCGTCATCGCCGGGCTCGACCTGCGCGTCGAGCCGGGCGAGGTGGTCGGCCTCCTCGGACCGAACGGGTCGGGCAAGTCAACCCTGGTCCGCGGGCTGCTCGGCCTGGCCACGATCCAGGCCGGCTCGGTCGAGCTGTTCGGCGTCGACCGCTCCCGCTTCCGCCAGTGGCACCGGCTGGGCTACGTCCCCCAGCGCGGCACGGTCACGGGCGGCATCCCCTCGACCGTGCGCGAGGTCGTCTCCACCGGCCGCCTCACCGCAC
>CAZUYW010000518.1:0-1575 GCA_964624775.1 uncultured Iamiaceae bacterium | reverse complement strand
AGGCCTCGGCGCCCACCTGGCGGAGTCGGCGGCCGAACTCGTCGGAGGCGGTGCGAAGGGCGTGCAGCGGTTCCATGGCCGCACCGTAGGGGAGCTGGGAGATCCGCGCGTGCGGGAGCAGGACGGACTACAACGGGTGCTGGCGTGACGTCGGTCACGCCAGCAGGGGACCGATCACACCAGGGGACGAGGGGAACGCATGGCATCGATCTGGAAGCGCGCGCTGGCGGTGGGAGCCGCACTCATCGGGGTCGGGGTGCTGGCCCCGATCGGCCCGGGGGCCGCACCGGCCGGGGCGCTCCCTGCGGGCAGCCCGTGGGTGGTGAGCCTCGGTGACTCGGCGATCTCGGGCGAGGCCGGGCGCTGGGCGGGCAACACGAACAACGGCTCGTCGCTCGTCGACGCGCTCGGGTCGACCGCCTACAACGACAACGCGGGCAGCACCGCGGAGCAGATCCCCGGCTGCCACCGGTCGAAGGCGGCTGAGGTGCACATCGGCGGCGGGGTGAACAGCCTCAACCTGGCCTGCTCCGGTGCGCGGACCGCGACCCAGACCCCGACCTCGGGCAGCGACTTCAAGCCCGGCATCGACTTCTACAGCGACAGCAGCGGCCGGGTCGGCCAGGCCCGCGCGCTGCAGACCTTCGCCACGTCCAACCGGGTCAAGGCGGTGGTCCTGCTCATCGGGGCGAACAACTACCACTTCGCCGACCTGGTGCAGACGTGCGTGACCGACTGGTACCTCTCGCCGTCGTGGTGGCCGGACTACTGCCGGGACGACAGCGACATCGCCGCCAACTTCACCGCCGCCAACATCAGCGCCCAGACCGCGGCGATCAAGACGGCGATCCTCAACGTCAACACGGCGATGACCAACGCCGGCTACACCAGCGCCGACTGGACCCTCGTGCTGCAGACCTACTCGTCGCCGATCCCCAAGGGCAGCGGCTTCCGGTACTCGCAGTCCGGGTACACCCGCCAGACCGTCGGCGGCTGCGGCATGTGGAACAGCGACGCCGACTGGGCCAACAACACGGTCGTGGCCACGCTCAACAGCTCGGTGCGCAACGCCGGGACCGCGTCGGGGCTGACCAACCTGAAGGTGCTCGACATGACCAACGCGCTGGTCGGGCACCGCCTCTGCGAGAACACCGTGGGCCTGCTCGAGGAGAAGGGCATCGCCCGGTGGACCTCGGCGGGCGCGGTCGACAAGACCGAGTGGGTCAGCCAGGTGCGCACCAGCTCGGTGATCGGGACGGCCTACCAGCTCCAGGAGGACCTGCACCCGAGCTACTGGGGCCAGATGGCGCTGCGGAACTGCTTCCGCCAGGCCTACAACGGCGGCACCCCGCGGGGCGGCACGTGCACGAACACGGGCACGGGCCTGACAGCTGCGGGTGAGCCGAAGATGACCCTCAGCTGATCAGCCCCGGATCACCGGCACGGGACTGTCGACCTCGACGGTGCCGTCGGCCCGGGCCAGCACCGTGACCGGCCCGTGTGGGGTCGGGACGGTGGCCCGGGCCCAGTCCAGCCCGCCGAGCGCCGGGGCGACGCGCACCGACGCGTAGCCCG
>CAZUYW010000517.1:0-1589 GCA_964624775.1 uncultured Iamiaceae bacterium | reverse complement strand
GGGTCAGCGGCCGTGGAGCAAGGTGAAGATCGCCCTCGCCGTCGTCGCCGCGCTGATCGTGCTCGGGATCATCATCTACCTCTGGCAGTCGGCCTCGGGCAGCTCGTCGTCGTGACCGCGCTGGCCGTCCTCGCGGTGGTGGCGGTCGTCATCGGCGGCGCCATCGGCGCGCTCGTACTGGCCACCCAGAGCCGGCGCGAGTTCCGAGCCGCGAACCGGGTCGTGGGCGACGTCGAGTCGCCCGCACCCGCCTCCTGGGCGGGCTCGCACGACCCCGAGGCCCGGCTGCACCGCCGCCTGCGCGACGCCATGAGCGCGCTGTCGGCCAACCAGGCGTTCGACGACGACGGCGGCCTGCTCGACCTGCGGGTCGAGCTCGAACAGCAGGCGCTCGCGCTCGACACCCAGCTCGTGGCCATCGCCGGGCTGTCCGCGGGTCAGCGGCCGGCCCAGCTGGCGCGCGCCGAGGAGTCCGTCGCCGCGATCGAGGCCACGGTGGGCTCCCTCGTCGGGGTGTCCGCCGCCGACACGGAGCGGCGGATGGGCCGCCTGCTCGACGAGCTGGCCAGTCGCACGGGCGTGGTGCGCGAGGCGCGCTCCGACGTCGAGGGCCCGACGACCGACCCGGGCACCGGGACCCCCGGCACGGCCGGCTGACCCGCTCGGGCGGTCAGCGCTTGGCGGCGCGGAACCCGTCGGCCACCGCCGCCTCGGGCGAGGGGTAGCAGCGGTCGGGCTTGGTCCGGTCGTAGGCGAGGCCGCCCGGCACGTGGAAGATGCCGCTGGCGACCTTGGCCTTGATCAGATAGCCGTCGGGGCAGGCGCCGTCGATCGGCTCCCGCCAGGACGGTGCCTCCTCGTCCGGGGGCACCACCTCGAGCGCGGCGGCCGATGCCCGCTCGACCTGGGTCGCGGGGGCGGGCTCGACGGCGGTGGGCGGCGCCGGCTCGATGACGGCGGCCGGTGCCGGTTCGATCACCGCGCTCGGCGCGACCTCCACCTCGGCGGGGGGCACGGCCACGAGCAGCGGGCGGCCGGTGCCGTCGCCCATCGAGGGATGGTTGGCGAACGCCGGCGCGCTCGGACCGCGGAGGGCCTTGACCAGCGCGGCGATGGCGGCCCCGAGGGCTGCCAGCACGAGGAACCTGCGGACCCGTCGCCACGACATGTGCGGATCGTACAAGTGGTGGCGGCCGGTGTCGTCCGGCGAGGCCTCAGACCGGGGTGCTGGTGGGCAGCCAGGCCGGGCGGGTGGCCTCGTAGGCGGCGATGTCGTCGGCGAGGCGCAGGGTCAGGCCGATGTCGTCGAGGCCCTCGAGGAAGCGGTGCTGCACCGAGTCGTCGAGCGGGAACGGCACGGACAGGCCGATCGCGGGGGCCTCGAGCGTGCGGCGCTCGACGTCGACGGTGATCTCCAGGGTGGGGTCGGCCTCGATGGCCCGGAGCAGCTGCTCGCCGACCTCGGGCGCCACCACGACGGGGATGAGGCCGTTCTTGGTCGAGTTGTTGCGGAAGATGTCGCCGAACCGGGGCGAGATCACCGCCCGGAAGCCGTACTGCTGAATGGCCCACACGGCGTGTTCCCGGGA
>CAZUYW010000516.1:0-1589 GCA_964624775.1 uncultured Iamiaceae bacterium | reverse complement strand
GGCGTGCCGGGCGGCCCCACGCCGACCGCGCTCGTCGGCATCGCCACCTACCTCGCGTTCGTGGTGCAGGTGCGCCGCTTCTCGCGGGCGACCGGCACGTTCGGGCTCGCCAGCGCGCTGCTCTACCCGATCCCCCTGCTCGCCTTCATGGCCCTCTTCGCCCGCTCCACCTGGCGCACCGCGGTGCGCCGTCGGGTGGCGTGGCGCGGGCGCATGATCCCGGTGCGCGGGGCGCGGGGTCACGAGTGATCATCGCCCTGCCCGACGGGTGGGCGGTGACCCTCTCCGTCCTGGTGTGGCTGGTGGTGTGCCTGGCGATCGGGCGCCTCGCCACGAGCTGGCCGCTCGAGCGGGTGGCCACCCCCGGGCCGATCACGCGCCTGCGCGCCTGGGAGCGCGACGGCGGCTGGTGGATCCGGCACGCCCGCGTGCTGCGCTGGAAGGACCGGCTTCCGGAGGCCGGTGCGTTCTTCGCGGGCGGCTACGAGAAGCGGTCCGTGCGCTCGCGCCGTACCGAGGACCTGGCCCGCTTCCGGGCCGAGACGATCCGCGCCGAGCGGGTGCACTGGTCGATCATGGCCACGAGCCCGGTCCACCTGATCTGGTGCCGGCCGACGGTGGCCGCCGGGATGCTCGCGTTCGGCGTCGTGTTCAACGCGCCCTTCATCGTGATCCAGCGGGCGAACCGCGGCCGGCTCGAACGGGTGCTCAGGCGGAGCGGGCCGCGACGAGGCGACGGGCCCGGTTCGCCAGCCCAGGACCATCGATCGATGCCATGAGGTCGTCGAAGCCGGGCTCGGGGCCGCGCCACTCGAGCTCGTCCACGTCGTCGATCGTGGGCGCGGTGTCGTCGATGGTGGCGATGCGGCGGAACAGCAGGGCGAGGTCCTTGTTGTCCCGCAGGGTGAGTGCCAGCTTCGACGCGCCCCGCACGGTCACATCCCAGTCGTGGGAGTCGGTCGGGATGTCCTCCAGGTGGCCGTACCGGGCGAGCACCGCTGCTGCGGACTTGGCGCCCCACCCGGGCAGGCCGGGGAAGCCGTCGGCGGTGTCGCCGACGAGGGCCAGGTAGTCGGGGATCGACGCGGGCGGCACGCCGAACTTGGCGATCACGCCGTCGACGTCGACCAGCAGGCCCTTGCGGCGGTCGAGCTGGAACACCTTGCCGCCCACGCACTGGCCGAGGTCCTTGTCCGGCGTGCAGATCAGGACCTGGTCGACCCGGTCATCCGCCGCGGCCACCTTCGCCGCGGCACCGAGCGCGTCGTCGGCCTCGTGGTCGACCATGGCGAACACGGTCACGCCGAGGGCGCGCAGCGCGTCCTCGATGAGCCCGAACTGGGACAGCAGCTCGGGCTCCACGCCCTCACCGGTCTTGTAGCCGTCGTACAGGTCGTTGCGGAACGAGGTGATGACGTGGTCGGTGGCCACCCCGACGTGGGTCGCGCCCTCCTCGAGCATGGTCAGCATCGTGCCCACCACCCCCCGGGTGGCGCCCACCTCCTGCCCCGACGCGGTCACGTGCGACGGCAGCGCGAAGTGGTACCGGAAGAGCTCGTAGGTCCCGTCGACCAGGTGCACCTGCATGG
>CAZUYW010000515.1:0-1599 GCA_964624775.1 uncultured Iamiaceae bacterium | reverse complement strand
GCCGGGCCGTGCGGGCGGATCCTGGTGCGGGGCGAGCCCGGCTGGGACATCGTGCCCGAGGTCGCCCCGATCGACGGCGAGGTGGTGATCGACAAGCCCGGCAAGGGCGCGTTCTACGCCACCGAGCTCGACCTCGTGCTGCGCACCAAGGGCATCACGCACCTGATCTTCACCGGCATCACCACCGACGTGTGCGTGCACACCACCATGCGCGAGGCGAACGACCGCGGCTTCGAGTGCCTGCTGCTCGAGGACTGCACCGGCGCCACCGACGTCGGCAACTACCAGGCCGCGCTGCACATGGTCACCATGCAGGGCGGCGTGTTCGGTGCCGTCGCCCACTCGTCGGCCCTCCTCGCGGCGCTCGGGACGCCCGCCTCCGTTGGCGCCTGACCGGGCGGCCGACGCGCTCGACGGCGGCATCGCCGGTCTCGCCGCCGCCTACGCGGCCGGCCTCGATCCGGTCGCTGTGGTCGACGAGGTGCTCGAGCGCATCGACCGGGCGGCGGATCCGGCGGTGTGGATCGACGTCGAGCCGGCGGAGGCCCTGCGCGCCGCGGCCAAGGACCTGGGCGAGGGCCCCGATCCGGCCCGGCCCCTGTGGGGCGTGCCGTTCGCGGTGAAGGACAACATCGACGTCGTCGACCGCGTCACCACCGCGGGCCTGCCCGGTGCGGCGCGGCGGGCGTCGGCCACGGCGCCGGTCGTCGCCCGCCTGCTCGGCGCCGGCGGCATCTACGTGGGCAAGACGAACCTCGATCAGCTCGCCACGGGCCTGGTGGGGACGCGCTCGCCCTACGGGACGCCGCGCAACCCGTTCGACCCCGCGCTGATCCCGGGCGGGTCGTCGTCGGGCTCGGCGGTCGCGGTGGCGACCGGTCTGGTGACCTTCGCCCTGGGCACCGACACCGCCGGCTCGGGCCGCGTGCCCGCGGCGATGTGCGGCGTGGTCGGCCTGAAGGGCGCGCCGGGCACTCGTCCCACCGAGGGCGTGGTGCCGGCCAGCCCGAGCATCGACTGCGTGTCGACGTTCGCCCGCTCGGTGGCCGACGGCCTGCTCGTCGAGTCGGTGCTGGCCGCCGCGCCGTGGCCGGTCGCGGCGGGACCGTTCACCGTCGCGGTGGCGGCCGAGGCCGACGTGGATGCCGCGCTGCTCGCCGATCTCGGCCACGCCGTCGCCCCGTGGGACCCGACCCCCTTCCACGAGGCCGGCGACCTCCTCTACGGCGGCCCGTGGCTCGCCGACCGCACCGCGGCCCTGCACGACGTCCTCGAGTCCGTCCCCGAGGGCCTGGTCGAGGTGGTGCAGACCGTCGTCGCCGGCGGCGAGGCCTACCGCGGCACCGATGTGTTCGCCGCCCAGCGCCGCCTCGGCGAGCTGCGGGCCGAGCTGGCCGGCTGGTGGGCGACGGTCGACGTCGCCGTGGTGCCGACCGTGCCGTGGCTGCCCACCCTCGCCGAGGTCGCCGCCGATCCGATCGGTGCCAACGCCCGCCTGGGACGCAACACCACCTTCGCCAACCTGCTCGGCCTCGCCGCCATCGCCGTGCCCGCACCGGCGGGCCCGGGCGGGGTCACCGTCCTCGGGCCACCCCACGC
>CAZUYW010000514.1:0-1603 GCA_964624775.1 uncultured Iamiaceae bacterium | reverse complement strand
CGTTGCGGATCTTCTCCCACGGCACCGTGATGTGGATGCCCTTGGCCGGGCGGATGGAGTTCGGGTTGGCGCCCTCGTCGATGGCGCGCACGTCGTCGGACCACACGCCGGCCGCGTTGACCACGGCCTTGCATCGGACGGTGATCTCCTCGCCGTCGGCCAGCACCGTGGCGGTCTGGATGGCGCCGTTGGCGTCCTTGTGGATGCCGGTCAGCGCCGCGCCGTTGACGGCGACCGCGCCGAACTCGATGGCCGCGGTGCGGGCGACGGTGAGGGTGAGGCGGGCGTCGTCGACGGTGGCGTCGTAGTAGAGGTACGAGCTCGCCACCTTGCCCTCGGGCAGGGTCGGCATGTGCTGGAGGGCCTGCTCGGGGCTGATCCGCTCGTGCAGCTTGCCGATGCGCGCGCCGCCGGTGAGGTCGTACATCCACATCGACATGCCGAGGGCACGGGCCAGCTTCTTCGGGATGACGCTGCCCTTGCCGGTGAGCACCGGCAGGAGGAACGGGAGCATGCGCACGAGGTGCGGCGCGTTGTGGGTGAGGCGGTGCCGCTCGTGCAGGGCCTCGTAGACCAGGCGGATCTCGCCCTGCTGGAGGTAGCGGAGCCCGCCGTGGGCGAGCTTGGACGACTTCGACGACGTGCCCGACGCGAAGTCGTCGCGCTCGATCAGCGCCGTGCGCAGGCCGCGCGAGGCGGCATCGAGGGCGACGCCCACGCCGGTGATGCCGGCACCCACGACGAGCACGTCGAAGGGGTCGTCGGCGAGGCGGCGCAGCGCCTCGGGGCGGTCGAACCAGCTGGGGCCGATCATCGGGCGACCTCGTGGAGGGGGAGTGGGCGGACGGTCGACGATCCTACGAGCGTCCGCCGCGCCGCACCCACCCCGATCGCGCTGCGGGCGAGGGTCGAGCAGCCAAACAACATCGATTTCCTGCCAACAACGATTGTTGTTTGGGATCGGGGCGGCTAGGGTCGTCCCCGTGAAGACGCCAGAGGAGCTCACCGACCGGTTCCGGGCCGAGGGCCTCAAGGTCACCCCGCAGCGCCAGGCCATCTTCCGCGCGCTCCACGGCTCCACCGAGCACCCCACCGCCGAGGCCGTCCACGCCGACGTGGTCCGGGAGCTCCCGATGGTGTCCCTGCGCACCGTGTACCAGACCCTCAACGACCTCCGGGCCATGGGGGAGCTGGGCCAGCTCGACGTCGGCACCGGGTCCTCCCGGTTCGACCCCACCACCGACCCCCACCACCACCTCGTGTGCGACCGGTGCGGGCAGGTCAGCGACCTCATGGTCGACTTCCCCGACGTCGCGGTCCCCGCCGACGCCGGATCAGGGTTCTCGGTGGACCGCACCGAGATCATCTTCCGCGGCATCTGCGCCTCGTGCGCCGGCGCCGCGGTCGCAACCAGCTAGCAACCCACAACAAGGAGCGAGACAGCTCATGGCTGCACTCAAGGGCACCAAGACCGAAGAGAACCTGAAGGAGGCGTTCGCCGGCGAGAGCCAGGCCAACCGCCGCTACCTCTACTTCGCCCAGAAGGCGGACGTCGAGGGCTACCCCGACGTCGCCGCGCTGTTCCGCTCGGTCGCCGAGGGCG
>CAZUYW010000513.1:0-1611 GCA_964624775.1 uncultured Iamiaceae bacterium | reverse complement strand
CGTAGGCGTCGGGCATCGACGGGCCGTCGTGAGCATCGATCGCCGCCCACGCGGCGCGGACCGTGCCGAGGTCGGTGCGGTAGGCGTCGGTGAGCAGATCGGGGCGGGCCAGCGCGGCGGCCAGCTCGGGCCAGGCGCCGGCCTGCTGGAGCTGCCAGGGCAGCTCGGCCACGACGCGGGGCCCGTGGGGCCGGGACCCGAAGTAGTCGGCCAGGCGACGGTGGGCCGCGGCGCGGGTGGCGCCGTCGCCGAGCCAGCGGGCGTCGACGGCCTGGCGCAGCGGCTCGTGCAGGAAGCCGACCAGGCCCGAGCGATCGACCAGGGACTCGCCCGCGGCGAGGTGGATCGGGGACCAGCGGGCGTGGGGGAGCGGTGCGTCGGGGGCCCCGAGCAGCTCGGTGAGCTCGGGCTCGGCCAGGCCGTGGCGGGCCGCCCACAGCAGCGTGAGCGCGTCGCGGACCAGGCCGGGCCGGTCGTCGTCGAAGTCGGCCTCCCAGCGGCCGAGCACCAGGTCGAAGAGGGCGGGCAGGTCCGGTGCGGCCAGGTGGCGGTCGATCACCTCGCCGAGCGTGAAGTGGTCGCCGTGCTGGCGCAGCTCCTCGAGGATCGTGCGCAGGAACAGCGGGTTCGCCGTGCTCGGGTGGGCCACCAGGCGTTCGGTCAGCTCCGGCCCGAGCCGCTTGGCGAAGCGGGCCAGGTGGGCGTCGATCAGCTCGCGCCGCTGGGCCGCGCCCAGCGGCGCCACCTCATGCTCGGCCCAGCTGCGGGCCCGCGCCGCCTCGAGCGGACGACCGCCGACGGCCGAGGCCAGCACCGTGATGCCCGGGGGCAGGTCGTAGGGCAGCCAGGCCAGGTCGGGGGCGTGGTCGCGGTCCTCGAGCTGGTCCAGGCCGTCGACGATCACGATGATCGGACGCACCGCCCCGGCCTGGCGGGCCAGGTCGGCGAACGCCACCCGGCGGTCGTCGGGGTCGGTGGGCAGCGCCGCCGGATCGAAGGGCAGGCCGGCCGCCGCCGCGAGCTCGCCGGCGAGACGGGCCACGAGCGCCGAGGGGTCCGCGGCCGCCACCGACGCGCCCACGAAGTGGGTGATGACCGCGCCGTCGCCGGGGTCGTGGTCGCGCGCCCAGGTGGCGAGCAGGGCCGACTTGCCGGTGCCGGGCGGACCCGTCAGCAGCAGCGGTCCGGCACCCGAGGCGAGGTGGGCGTCGATCGCGGCGCGGTCCGCCGCGCCGCCGACGTGGAGCCCGAAGCGGGCTTCGGCGTAGGCGTCGTGGGCCGCGCGCTCGGCCACCAGCGGATCGGCGGGGGCGTCGGCCGGGAAGAGCTGGTCGATGAGGGCGCCGAGGTCCGCGAGCACGAGGTCGCCGATCGCCCGCGGGTCCGGGTAGTCGTCGTGCACCGGGAACCCGCTGGCACGGATGCGGTCCTTCAGCTCGGCGAGCTGGGCCCGGCGGTGGGCGGCCGCGGCCTCGGCCGCCTCGGGGCCCACCGCCTCGATCTCGTCGGGGCTCGCGCCCTCCAGGTAGGTGGCCGCCTCGGCGGGCGGCAGGGCCGCGGCCCACGCCGGATCGCGCAGGTAGAAGAAGGCGTGCCCGGCCATGTCCGGGT
>CAZUYW010000512.1:0-1615 GCA_964624775.1 uncultured Iamiaceae bacterium | reverse complement strand
CGCCGGTGAGGTCGCCGAGGTGGCCGTCGGCGTGGTCGGTGCCCATGGCGGCGAGGACCGCGCCGCACCCGGTGTGGCCGAGCACGACCACGAGCGGCACCCCGAGGACGCGGACGCCGAACTCGATGCTGCCCAGCGCGACCCCCGCGAGGGCCTGGCCCGCCGTGCGCACCGTGAGCAGCCGCCCGACCGGCTGGTCGAAGATGAGCTCGGGCGGGACGCGGGCGTCGACGCAGCCGAGCACCACGGCCCCTGGGTCCTGCGCCGCGAGGAGCCGCTCGCGGTCCTCGGCCGTGAAGCGGTGCCCTGCGGGCTCCCCCGCCGCGAAGCGCCGGTTGGCCTCGATGAGCTCGGTGAGTTCGGCCGCGGCGCGGGCGTGGTTGGGCTGTGGGGGCACGGTCCGTCGATCCTTCCGTCTGCCGATGACAGTGTGGTCCCCACGGCCGACGCGACGCGAACCGGGCCGAAGGGGCCAGACTGGCGGACCACCCACCGGAGGTCCCGTTGCCCGACCAGATCGCACCTGATGCCCTGGAGACCGAGGAAGGCCGTCACGCCACGAACCTCGAGCTGTTCCTCGACCTCGTGTTCGTGTTCGCGGTCACCCAGGTGTCGGGGCTGTTCCGGGAGGACCGGACGCTCCCCGGGTTCGGCCGGGCGCTGCTGCTCACCTGGCTCGTGTGGTGGCTGTGGTCCCAGTTCGCGTGGCTGGGCACGGGCGTGGAGCTGGGTCCACGCTCGCGGGCGCAGTACCTCGTCCTCGTGACGGTGCCGCTCGCCCTCCTGATGGCGGTGGGCATCCCCGGTGCCTACGGGGACACGGGGCTCGAGTTCGCCGGCGCCTACCTCGCCGTGAACCTCTGGTGCCTCACGATCCAGGGCTCCACGGCCTGGTCGTCGCCCGCGAACCGCGCTGCCTTCCTGCGCTACGCCCCGCTGGCGGCGGCCTCGCCGCTGGTGCTCTTCGCGGGGAGCTTCGCCACCGATTGGGTGCGGGTGGCCATCTGGACGGTTGTGGCGCTGCTGAACGTCGGCGGGGCGCTCGCGGCGGGAGGCGAGGGCCGCGACGGGAACGCCGAGTGGTCCATCGACCCGGTGCACTTCGCCGAACGGCATGCGCTGTTCGTGATCATCTCCCTCGGCGAGGCACTCGTGGCGATCGGCGCGTCGGCCTCGGCCGGGGGCCTCACCCACCAGATCGGCGCAGGTGTGGTGGCCGCCGTCGCCGTCACCTGCGTGCTGTGGTGGATCTACTTCTCCTACGTGCCGGCCGCGGTGGAGGCGGCGCTGCGACGGGCCCGCGGCGTGCACCGAGGTCGGGTCGCCCGCGACTGGTTCACGTTCGGCCACTTCCCGATCGTGCTGGGCATCGTGCTCTACGCCGGCGTCGCCCACGGCGCCGCCGCGCACCCGACCGCGGCGCTGCCCACCGGAGAGCGAACCGCCCTCGCGCTGGGCGTGGCCTCGTTCATCGGCGGCCTCGCGCACCTGAAGTGGCGGGCGGTCCGTCGCGTCAGCGTCGAGCGGGTCGCCGGGGTCGCGGCGGCCGCGCTGTGGTGCGTGGTGGCGGCGGACCTCGCGGCCACGGTCGTCCTGGTCGGGCTCGCGGTGATCC
>CAZUYW010000511.1:0-1626 GCA_964624775.1 uncultured Iamiaceae bacterium | reverse complement strand
CCCCGGGCGTAGCTGACCCGGCTCGCGAAGAGGTACAGCCCGTAGCCCAGGAGACCTGGCGCGAAGCCCGCGAGCGCGTCCCGGAGGAGGGCCGAGCCGGCGGCGTCACCGTCGCCGAACGCCAGGACGCGCCCGGCCAGCGGGGCCAGGCCGAGGAGCAGGGCGGCGGCCGGGGCGACCAGGTAGGCGATGGTGCGGATCCCGGCGCCCACGCCGGCACCGAAGGCGGGTGCATCGCCCGCCGAGTGGTCACGGGACAGGCGCGGGAACAGGGTGGTCAGCACCGGCAGGGCGAAGAGGGCGTAGGGCACGAGGAAGCACTGGAACCCGACCTGGTAGGCCACCACCCCACCGCGGACGCGGTTGCCCAGGACGAGCACCGTCACGAGCAGCAGCTGGGTCCCGGCGAGGAACAAGCCCGACCACGCGCCGCGCCGGCCGAGGTCGCGCACCTCGGGGTTGCGGTGGTCGAGGTTCGGGCGCAGGCGGAACCCGGTGCGCCGCGCGGCGAGCACCGGCAGGGCGGTGAACGCCACGACCCCGAGCGTGGTGCCGCCGCCGAGCACCGCGATCTCGAGGGCGCTCAGGTGCAGCGTCGTGGGGGCGCCGTCGCGCAGCCACCAGAACGCGGCGCAGGCGGCGATGACCACGACGTTGTTGCCGATCGGCGCGGCGGTCGCGGCGGCGAAGCGGTGCTGGGCGTTGAGGACGCTCGTCGCGACCAGGCCGGCGCCGTAGCAGACGACCTGGGGCAGGAAGCACCAGAGCAGGATCGTGCCGAGGTGCACCTGGGCGGCCCGCTGGGCGGGGTCCGGGCTGCCGGCGAACAGCGCCCGGGCGAGCAGCGGGGCCAGCACGGCACCCACGATCGCCGCGGCGCCGAGCGCGATGGTGGCCAGGCCCAGCACGGCTCCGGCAACGTGCTCGGCGTCGGCCTGGTCCCGTCGCTCGAGCCGGACAACGAGCGACGGGATCAGGACGGCCTGGACGATGCCGGCGACCACCAGCTCGAAGATCACGTTCGGCACGGCGTTGGCCGTCTGGTACACGTTGCCGAGCAGCCCGTAGCCGACCACCGCGGCGATCACCACGATGCGCACGAAGCCCGTCAGCCGCGAGACCGCGGTGAGGGTGGTCACCACCACCATCGAGCGGGCCAGGCCGCTGCGGTCGGCTGCGCCGGCCTCGGCCGGTGCGGTCACGAAGCCTCGGGGATGACCGCGTCGGCGCCGGTGCCGTAGCCGTAGTGCCCGTGGCGGCCGTCGCCCAGGTCGGCGACGGCGTGGACGAGCGCGGTGAGGCCGGCGAAGTCCTCGAGGTGGTCGACGGTGGACACGTCGTCACGCAGCGCGTCGTCGGTGCGGATCGGCCCCACCACCGACGTGCGCTGGAGCTCGGCATCGGCGCCGACCGCGGCCGACGCCACCACCACCGGGGCGGGTCCGTCGGCGGTCATGGCCCGGAGGACGGGCAGGAGGAAGTCCTCGTCGGGCGTGCGCGGCTCGGGGCCGCTCACGAAGACGTAGCGGTAGCCCCCACCCGCGAGGACGGTCGTGGCGTCGACGGTGTCGTCGGGGCTCTCGAAGTTGAGGTACTTGGCGGCGATGAGGTCCTGGACCATCTTCG
>CAZUYW010000510.1:0-1626 GCA_964624775.1 uncultured Iamiaceae bacterium | reverse complement strand
AGCGAGACGCGGTCGCCCACCACGATCGTTCCGGGCTCGACCACCGCGGCGTAGACCCGTGACACCGGGCCGTGCCGGTGGTGGATCACGTCGAAGTGGCCGTCGGTGAACGAGCCGGCGATCGTCTTGCAGGGCAGGGCGTAGGCCCACACCTCGGCGATCACGTCGCCCACCGCGACCAGCACCCCGGGGCGCACGGCGTCCCACGGGAGGCCCCGGACGGTGATGTTCTCCCCTGCGGTGCCCGGGGCGACGGGGTGCCCGGCGGCGGCGAGCGCGTCGATCACCTCGCCGGACCACAGGCTGAGCGCCTGCCAGGGCCGACCGTGGTTGCGGCGGTCGTGCTGGGCGTCGCCGGTGAGGCCCGACCAGGTGACCTCGGCGGTGGCCACGGGCGCCTTGGGCACGCCGCCGCCCGACACGAACAGGGCGTCGACCCGCCCGCCGAGCGGACCGCCCAGCGCGCCGGAGGACCGCAGGGCGGCGGCCGCATCCCGCCAGGCGTGCCACACCTCCCCGAGCGCGGCCTCGGTGCCCTCGGCCGTGCCCGACGCCAGGACCTCCTCCAGGAGCGCATCGGTGGCGGCCTGGGCACGACGTCGGTGCGGCGCGACCAGGGCGATCGCGTCGGCGGCGTGGTCGCGCTCGAGCAGGTCGAACAGCACGCCGACCTGGGCGAGGGTGCGCTCGGCGTCCTCGTCGGTGAACGCGTGGGGGCCGACGTGGAGCATCAGCCCACGCCCGCCGGCGGTCGGTCAGCCGCGGAGCGACGCACCGTGCCCGGCCTCGACGGCAGCGATGAGGCGGCCCCGCACCTCGCCGACCTCGACGTCGGTGAGGGTTCGGTCGACGGCCTGGAGGCGCACCGCGAACGCGAGGCTGCGACGGCCCTCGGCCACCGGGGCGCCCCGGTAGACGTCGAACAGCCGGACCGACCAGACCAGCGGATCGGCACCGGCGAGGGTGGCCTCGACGTGATGGGCCGAGACGGCGTCGGGCACCTCGAAGGCGAGGTCGATGTCCGAGGACGGGAACTTGGAGATCTGGCGGTACGCCTCGCTGCGGCGGGGAGCGTCGAACAGGGCCCCGAGATCGACCTCGAGGATGGCGACGCGCTCGTCGACGACGTGGCGGTCCAGCACGGCGGGGTCGACCTCACCGACCACGCCGACCTGGACGCCGTCGAGCACCAGGCGCGCCCCGCGGGTGGGGTGCAGGCCGGGCACCACGTCGTTCACGAGCTCGACGCCGGCGAGGCGGAGCTGCTCGGCGAGCACCAACCAGGCCTCGACCGCGGCCGGGGCCTCCCGGCCGGCGAGGACCACGCCGAGGTGCTCGCGCTCGTCGGGCAGGAGCTGGCCGTCGGGCGGGGGCAGGAAGACGTGGCCGATCTCCCAGAGGCCGACGCCGAGCTGGCGGCGGGCGTGGTTGTGGGCGACGGCGCCGACGAGGCCGGGCAGGAGCGCCGTGCGCAGGACCGACTCCTCGGCGACGAGCGGGTTGACCAGCTCGATGCCGGTGGGGTCGAGGCCGGCCGCGGCCAGGGCGCCCGGCGCCAGGAACGGCAGCGGGAGGACCTCGGCGAGCCCCAGGCCGCACAGGAGGCGGCGCACGCCGCGCCGCTCC
>CAZUYW010000509.1:0-1643 GCA_964624775.1 uncultured Iamiaceae bacterium | reverse complement strand
CATCGAGCGCAGGTTGTCCTCGTCGTCCACGAGCAGGAGTCGTTCACCGGTCACGGCACCATCGTGGCACCCGATCCTGTGAGCTTCCTGGGAACCTGCTGAGGATGTGCGGGGGCGCGGGCTGCGCCGGCCCGGCCGTGGTCTGCGACGATGGTCGCCCCGCCACCTGACCCAGGAGACCCCATGCGCGCCGATGGCCGCCAGCCCGACGAACTGCGACCGATCACCTTCGAGCGCGACTTCACCCGCTCGGCCGCCGGCTCGGTGCTCGTCTCCTTCGGGGGCACCCGCGTGCTGTGCACCGCCTCGGTCGACGAGAACGTCCCCCGTTGGATGAAGGGCCGCGGCAAGGGCTGGGTCACCGCCGAGTACTCCATGCTCCCCGGCGCTTCGCCTGAGCGCATCGGCCGCGAGGTCAACAAGGGCAAGCCCTCGGGGCGCACCCAGGAGATCCAGCGCCTCATCGGCCGGTCGCTGCGCGCCGTGTGCGACATGAAGCTCCTCGGCGAGCGCCAGATCCTGGTCGACTGCGATGTGCTCGAGGCCGACGGCGGCACCCGCACGGCGTCCATCTGCGGCGGCTACGTCGCCTTGCACGACGCCCTCACCCGGCTCCAGCAGCAGGGCGGCATCACCCAGCACCCGCTCACCGACAGCTGCGGCGCCATCTCCGTCGGCCTCATCGACGGCACGGCGATGCTCGACCTCCCCTATGAGGAGGACTCGCGGGCGGAGGTCGACATGAACGTCGTCATGACCGGCTCGGGCGGGTTCATCGAGGTCCAGGGCACCGCCGAGGGTGCGCCCTTCGCCCGCACCCAGCTCGACGAGCTCCTCGGCCTGGCCGAGGCCGGCATCGCCCGCATCGGCGAGCTCCAGGCCTCGGTGCTCGCCACGCCGCCCGAGCCGCGCCCCCTCGGCCGCTGATCGTGGCCGGGCACCCGCTCGCGTCGCGCCTCGGTGCGGGCGTGGTGCTGGCGTCGGCCAACCCCAAGAAGGCCGCCGAGCTGGCCGCCATCCTCGGCGACGCGGTGCCGCTGGTGCCGCGCCCGCCGGAGGTGCCCGAGGTGGTCGAGGACGCCGACACGTTCGAGGGCAACGCCCGGCTGAAGGCGGCCGCCCTTGCTGCCGCCACCGGGTTGGTGGCCCTGGCCGACGACTCGGGCCTCGAGGTCGACGCGCTCGACGGCGCCCCGGGAGTGCGCTCGGCCCGGTTCGCGGGGGAGGTGGCGACCGACGAGGCCAACACCGCCGCACTCCTCGCCGCCCTGGAGGGCGTGCCGGCCGGTCCCGGGCGGTCGGCCCGGTTCTGCTGCGTCCTCGTGCTCCGCGCGCCCGATGGGGAAGAGGTCGTGGTCGACGGCACGGTCGACGGCTCGATCGCCCTGGCACCCAGCGGCGCCGGCGGGTTCGGCTACGACCCGGTGTTCGTGCCGGACGAGGGCGACGGCCGCACCTTCGCCGAGGTGCCGGCCAAGGCCAAGCACGCCATCAGCCACCGCGGCCGGGCCCTCCAGGCGCTCCGCCGCGAGCTCGGCCTGGCCTGATCGCGAGGATTCCCTTTCGGTCATATGGGTCGAAAGGGACTGTCGAACACCTTCGTTGTCAGTGGGGGTGGGGATGATGGTGGGCATGGAAGCGGT
>CAZUYW010000508.1:0-1652 GCA_964624775.1 uncultured Iamiaceae bacterium | reverse complement strand
CTCACGTCGTCGTCGTCCCCGCGCAGCACGAGCCAGCCCACCAGGGCCAGCACCGCGACGAGGGCCACGATGCCGCCGATGACGAGCGGACGACGGTTCGGCGCCGCGCCCCCATCGTCGTCGGGCGCGGACGGGGTCGCATCGGTGTCGGTCATGCCACCAGTGGACACCCGTCAGCCCGAGATGACCAGTGCCGAACGACCCCGAGCGGGCCTCAGGCGTCGGCCGGGGCCAGGGCCCGGAGCTCCTCGACGCCGTGGGCGATGCCCTCGGCGAGGACGTGGAGGTCCTCCGCGGTGTCGAAGTCCCCGGTGACGCCGAACTCGAGGCGCCCGTTGTAGGAGAGGATCGCCGTGGCCACCCGGATGCCCTCGGTGATGGGCACGTAGGGCCGGTACTCGAGCATCTCCCGGCCCAGGCAGTACAGCGGGAACTGCGGGCCGGGCACGTTGGTGGTCACGGTGTTCACCGATCGCTGCGGCAGCTTGTGCATGGTGCGCATGGCGAGCCGCGACGCGGCCCCCATCACCATGGGCGGGGCCAGGTCGCCGATCGCGGTGACCCACTCCCCCGCCTCGGCCATGTGGGACCGCTTGAGCTCGCCCATCTGCTGGCGGACGCGGGCGAGGCGGGCGAGCGGGTCGGCGAGGTGGACCGGGAGCTCGAGCAGCATCGCCGACACCCGGTTGTCCAGCACGCCCGACCCGTCCTCGTGGCGCACCGACACGGGCACGAGCGTGCGGATCGTGGCGTGGTCGACGGCGTCGCCCCGGTGGATCAGGTAGTCGCGGTAGCCGCGGCTGATGGCGGTGAGCACGACGTCGTTCACCGTGCCGCCGATGGAGTGGCCCACCGCCTTCACGTCGGCGAGGTCCACCGATGCGTGGACCCAGCGCCGGTGCGGGCCGATGGTGCCCTCGATGCTGAGCGGCCGCGACGCGCCGAGGTGCTTGCCGAACTCGACGACGCCGCCGATCGTGCCGGTGACGGTCCGCCAGGCCGCCGCCGGGTCGGTGACGAGGTGTGGCACGGCGGCGAGCTGACCGGCCAGGTCCCGCCCGAGGCCGCCCCAGGCGTCGAGCACGAGCGCCGCGCCCGACGGCGCCGGGGTCGGCTCCCAGGGCTCGGGCTCGGCGACGACAGCGTCGGGGTCGAGGTCGAGCAGCGCGGTCAGCAGGCCCACGCCGGCGATGCCGTCGACCATGCAGTGGTGGACCTTGTTGATCATCGCCCACCGGCCGTCGGGCAGGCCCTCGACCAGCCAGGACTCCCACAGGGGACGATCCCGGGCGAGGGGCTGGGACATCAGCCGAGCCATCAGGCGGGTGAGGACCGCCTCGTCACCGGGCGCGGGCAGCGACGTGTGGCGCACGTGGAACTCGAGGTTGAAGTGCGGGTCGTCGACCCACACCGGCCGGCCGAGCTCGAAGGGCACCTCCTGGACCCGCTGGCGGTACCGCGGGATCAGGTGCATCTTCGAGGCGAGCAGGGCGATCACCTCGTCGATGCCGGGCGCGGGTCCCTCGAAGACCGACACACCCGCGATGTGCAGGTGCGAGATCCCGTCCTCCAGGTACCAGAACTCGGCGTCGAGTGCGCTCAGGCGATCCATCTGCGGCCTCCCCTCGGATCACCCCCGATGCTCCACCGGC
>CAZUYW010000507.1:0-1654 GCA_964624775.1 uncultured Iamiaceae bacterium | reverse complement strand
CCTCGGCCCGCTCGACGGTGCGGTTCACGACGACGACCGACGCGGCGCCCGCGTCGGCCAGCGCCCAGAAGACCGAGCGGGCCGCACCCCCGGCGCCGGCGACGACGCAGCGGAGGCCGGCGGGGTCGAGGCCCTGGTCGGCGCGGAGGGAGTCGACCAGGCCGGGGCCGTCGGTGTTGTCGCCCACGAGCCGCTCCCCGTCCCAGGCGATCGAGTTCACCGCACCGAGCGCCCGGGCGGCCGGGGTGAGGTCGTCGAGGGCGGGGATGACGGCCGCCTTGTGGGGCATGGTCACCATGAGCCCGCCGAGGCCGAGCACCCGGGCGGCGTCGACCGCGGCCGCGCCGTCGCCCTCCGCGACCGTGAGGGCCACCATCAGCCAGTCCAGCCCTGCGGCCGCGAACGCGGCGTTGGCGAGACGGGGCGAGCGGGAGTGCCGGACGGGATCGCCGATCACCGCGGCGAGGCGGGTCGTGCCCGACACCGTCGGCACGACCGTCGGCTCAGCCACAGCCGAGCCCCCGCTCCTTGCAGAGCTGCTTGGCGGCGAGGAAGTCGTCGTAGGACTCGGTGAAGGTGATGGTCTTCGTGTCGGTGAGCACGAAGTACAGCCACGGCCCGTCGGCCGGCTCCATCGCCCCCGTCAGCGCGTACTCGCCCGGCGCGGCGATGGGCGTCGGCGGGAGGCCGGCGCGCGTGCGGGTGTTGTAGGGCGAGTCGGCGCTGAAGTCCGGCTCGCCGAGGCCCTTCAGCTCGGCCTCGTAGATCGAGGTCGAGTCGAAGCCGAGGGGTGTGCCCTGCTTCAGCCGGTTGTAGGTGACCGCGGCGATCTTCGGGGCGTCCTCGGGCACGGCCGCCTCGAACTGGATCATCGAGGCGACCTTCACCATGTCGTAGGCGCTGAGGTCGAGGCCCCACTGGCGCTTGATGTGGGCGCGGGCCTCGTCGATGCCGAGCGTGGTGACGCGGGACTCCATCTCGGCGGCCATCTTGGTGAGCACCTGCAGCCCCGTGTCCTTCTCGGTGACCTCGTAGGTGGCGGGGAACAGCAGGCCCTCGTAGGACGTGGAGCCGGCGGGCTTGAGCGAGGTGGGGACCTTGCCGCCGTCGAGCGCCGCCTGCAGCTCGGCCTCGCTGATCCGCGGCACCTTGGCGTGGATGCGGGCCACGATCTGGCGGACCGTGAAGCCCTCCGGGATGGTGACCTTGGTGACCGGCTCGCTGATCGGGGCCGACGGCCCGTCGGCCAGCCGGGCCAGCACCTCGTCGGCGTCGGAGTTGCGGGCGAGGCGGTAGGTGCCGGCCTGGAACGGTCCGGCGCCCTTGCGGTTCGCGTAGAACTCGAAGATCGTGGCGTTGGCCACGATGCCCTGGTCGTCGAGGATCGAGGCGATCTCGCCGAGCGACGAGCCCGCCGGCACGGTGACGCTCACGACCTCGCCGGGCCCGCCCGACGGGTGCAGCTGGCGGTCGTACCAGAACCACGCGCCGCCCACGACGAGCACCACGATGAGCCCGAGCACGGCCACCACCCCGAGGCCGCGCGAACCGGTCCGCTCGGGACGGAGCTCGACGTACTCGTGGCCGTCCTCGCCGATGTGCACGCCCGGCTCGGGCCGGGGCGGGCGGGCCCGGCGCGGCGGCCGGGCCGGGC
>CAZUYW010000506.1:0-1665 GCA_964624775.1 uncultured Iamiaceae bacterium | reverse complement strand
GGTTCTGGATCAGCTCGCCGACCGAGCGGATGCGGCGGTTGGCGAAGTGGTCCTGATCGTCGAGGCGGTAGCCCGGCGTGGCCTGCACGAGGTGCAGGAGGTAGGTCATCGAGGCGAGGACCTCGCAGCGGCTGAGCACCGGCTGGCCCGGCACCGGGCGGTCGAGGAGGGACTCGCCGGCGGCCTCGGCGGCGCTGCCCCGGCCGTCGAGCATCGGGAACAGCTCGGCGATCTTCTCGATCTCGGCGCCCAGCTTGCGATCGAGCTTGTAGCGGCCGACCCGGCTGAGGTCGTAGCGACGGGGCTCGAAGAAGGCGTTGCGGAAGTAGGCCTTGGCCGACTCGACCGACGGCGGCTCGCCCGGCCGGGCCCGCTTGTAGATCTCGACCAGGGCCTCGTCCTGGGTGGGCGCGATGTCGCGCTCCTTCTCCCACTGGCCCTCGAGGAAGTCGAAGTGGCGCACGAAGGCGTCGAGGAAGCCGGGCGCGTTCTCCTCGTCGTAGCCGAGGGCCCGCAGCAGCACGAAGATGCCGAGGCGGCGCTTGCGGGCGACGCGGGTACCGGCGGTGACGTCCTTGCCGGGCTTCTGCTCGACGTCGAACTCGATCCACTCGCCGCGGTACGGGTGGATGGTGCCGGTGACGAGCTGGTGCTTGGCCAGGTTGCGGAGGCGGAACCGCTCACCGGGCTGGAAGATCACGCCGGGCGAGCGCACGAGCTGGGACACCACCACGCGCTCGGTGCCGTTGATCACGAACGTGCCCTTGTCGGTCATCTTGGGGAAGTCCCCCATGAAGACCGTCTGCTCCTTGATCTCGCCGGTGTTGGCGTTGATGAAGCGGGCCCGCACGAAGATCGGCGCGGAGTAGGTCATGTCCCGCTCCTTGCACTCCTCCACCGTGAACTTCGGCGTGGGGCGCAGGTCCTCGTCGTTCGGGTCGAACTCGAGCTCGAGCTGGAGCGTCTCGGTGAAGTCCTTGATCGGGGAGATGTCGCGGAAGGTGTCCGCGAGGCCCTGATCCAAGAACCAGTCGAACGACTCCCGCTGGATGGCGATCAGATCGGGCAGATCGAGCGCCTCGGTGAGGTTCGCGAACGAATAACGGTCCCGGATGGTTGAACGGGTGGACAAAGCCAGCTCCTCGGCAGCGGTGATCACGCGTGGATGCCCATGGCTGGACGCGCTGCTCCGATCAACCATTTCTGGAGCTGCACCCACGACGCCACGGCAACGGGCGATCCTAGGGGGGATCGCCGCGCGATGCCAACCCCGACCGGGTGATCCGGGGGATGGGGCTGCTGGGTTGGCGTGACGGTACGCCCGCGCCCCGTGCAGGTCAAGCACCAGTCCGGTCGTGGGGCCTAGCGTCCGGGGATGCGACGACTCCTGGCACTGGTGGTGGCGGCAGGCCTCGCCCTCGGGGCGAGCGGCTGCGCCGGCTCGGACGCCGACGGGACGACCCGGTCGACCACCACGAAGGCTCCGGCCACCACCACCACGACCTCGGCCGTGCCCGAGCCGCTCGACGACCAGACCGCGCCACCCTCGATCAACGGGCTCACCGTGCAGGGTCCCACCCTCTGGATCGCCAGCATCAAGGGCGACCAGCTGCTCCAGGTCGATCGGCGCACCGGCGCCATCCTCGCCCGCATCCCGACGAACGG
>CAZUYW010000505.1:0-1668 GCA_964624775.1 uncultured Iamiaceae bacterium | reverse complement strand
GGTGACCTTGTCCTCGGGCATCTCGACCTCGGCGGAGAGCTCCGCGAGGGTGGCCGGGCGGCCCATCTTGAGCTCGAGGCGGGCCCGGGCCTTCTGCAGCCGGGCGAGGGTGTCGCCGGCGTGCACGGGGAGGCGGATGGTGCGCCCGGTGTTGGCGATGCCGCGGGTGATGGCCTGGCGGATCCACCACGTGGCGTACGTGGAGAACTTGAAGCCCTTGCGCCAGTCGAACTTCTCGACGGCGTGCATCAGGCCGAGGTTGCCCTCCTGGATCAGGTCGAGGAGCGGCAGGCCCGAGGCCTGGTACTTCTTGGCGATGGAGACCACGAGGCGCAGGTTGGACTGCACGAACGTGCGCTCGGCCCGCTCGCCCTCGCGCGATTGGCGCCGCAGCTCGCGCTTGCGGGCGGCCGTCAGCTCCTTGCCCCCGGCCTCGAGCTCGGCTCGAGCCGCGTTGCCCACCTCGATGGCCTGGGCCAGGCGGACCTCGTCGTCCTTGGTGAGCAGCGGGTACTGGCCGATGTCGGTGAGATAGAGGCGGACGAGATCCTCTTCGTCACGCTCGACTCGCTCTTTGGCCATCACGCACCTTTTCTGGTCGACCGGAGGCGTTCACCGTACTGTGCCGGTGCCGCTCCGCACTATCCTCCACCCCCGACGGAGGTGGATCTAGACTTTCGGCCGTTCTGGGCCTCGTCCCAGGATACCGACCGGGTCAAGGGCACCAACATCGGCGGCAGCGAGCCATGAGCGACACCCCCACCCCTGACACCGGCATCACCCACGAACCCGCAGGTCAGCCCGCTGATAGCGGGGTGGTCGAGGTCGTTCCGGGCCACTGGGGGCTGCTCGACGCCGAGTCCCAGCACGACGCGTTCCCCGACGCCTTCCCGATCCCGACGCGCGCCGAGCGGGAGGCGCTCCGGGCCGGGGACATGGTGAAGCTCGTCTTCGTGCTGGATCCGCCGCCCCCCTCGGGCCCCAACGCCGAGCGCATGTGGGTCGAGGTGCGGGCGAACCGGCCCGACGGCACCGTGGAGGGCTGGCTCACGAACCGGCCGGTCGTGATCACCGCCCTCGAGCCCGGTGCGGTCGTGGCCTTCGAGCCGCGGCACGTCGCCGGCATCGCCCTCCGCAAGGAGGAGGTCTCCTTCGACGCCACCGCGCTCGCCGTGGTGAGCAACCGGGCCCTGGCGCTGCACGGCCCGCCGGGCTGGGCCGGCTTCGACGAGCCGCTCGACGCCGCCGACTCGGGCTGGTCCATCACGGCGGGCGACGAGCCCGAGGACTTCTTCACCGCCGATCCGCGCACCGTGAGCCAGGCGCTCACCCTCGCCGATCTCGTGGCCCGGTACCCGGCGCTGGTCGAGGTGTTCCAGGCCGGCAGCGGCGAGTGGGTGTACCGGCCCGAGCACCGCCGCTACGTCCGCCTCAAGGACACCTGAGGCTGCTCGCCCGGATCGGCTACGGCAGCCCGCCGAGCCCGGCGATGCGCGCGGCCAGGTCGGGATCGGCGTCGCCCGCAGGGCGCACCGCCGCCAGGTCGGTGAGCACCTCGCGCAGCGTGCGAGCGGTGGGCGCATCGGCCGGACCGACGGCAACCGCGCGGTGCGCCTCGTAGCCCGCGACCAGGGCGTCGAGCACGGCGACGAGCGCGTCGCGCCGGCC
>CAZUYW010000504.1:0-1671 GCA_964624775.1 uncultured Iamiaceae bacterium | reverse complement strand
CGAGGTCGGCCTCGACGGGCGGGGGAGAGCGGTCGACGTAGGCCTGGGCGGCGATCGGGGCACCGACGCGCTTCTCGACCAGCTGGACCACCTCGTAGACGCGCAGCGGTCCGCGACCCGAGACCTCGACGATGTCGCCGACGCTGACCTTGGTGGCGGGCTTGGCCGGCCGGCCGCCGACGGTCACGTGGCCCGCCGAGCAGGCGTCGGACGCGGCCGAGCGCGTCTTGGTGGCCCGCACCGCCCAGAGCCAGCGATCGACGCGCACGCTGTCCATCCCCGCATCCTCGCGCCACGCGGCGGCAGCAGCGGAGGACGAGCGGGGCGAGGTCAGGTCCGCAGCTCGGCCGCCAGGTCGAGGGCGGCGCGGGCGACGTCGTGGTCCCAGCGGCTCGGGTAGGCCTCGGCGAAGCGCCAGCCGAGGCGGGCGAGCGCCAGGTGGCGCTCGATGTACGCATCTGGATCGCCGCCGGCGACCGTCGTCTCCACCGCCACCGCGCCGAGGCCCGTGCCGGCGACCAGCTCGAGCACCCACGGGCCGACCCGGTAGCCGAGGCGCACCGCCACGCCGGCCCGCTCCAGCTCGGCGGCGAGCGAGGTGGTCCAGGCGTCGGTGCTGCCCTCATCGGGCAGCGGCACCGGAGGCTGCTCGCCGTGGCGGAGGTAGCGGGCGAGGAGGCCGTCCTCGGGGGCGGCCGTGGTCACGATGACGTTGCGGTTCCGCGACCGGGTGATCAACACGTTGAACAGGTTCCGGTTCTCCAGGAACGCGAGCCGCCCCGGCGGGTCCCCGGGCCGCAGGCCCAGGGCGAGCACCATGCGGTCCCGCTCGGCCCCCTGGAACCCGTGCACCGTGCCGACCCGCAGGCCCAGCCGCCGGATGGCCGCCTCGTCGAAGCGGGCGAGCACAGCCTTCTCGATCGCCTCCGCGTGCTCGCGGAACGGCGTGACGATCCCGACCGACCCGCGGGCCGGGTCCCAGCTCGCCACCAGGTCGAGCGCTGCCGCGATCTCCGCCTCGGCGCCCGGCTCGGCGGGCGTCACCAGGTCGATCACGTCGAGCGCATCGTTGGCGGGATGGCGGGTCATCACGTCGACGGCGTCCCGGTAGAACTCGCGCAGCGGGAACGACACGAGGTGGGGCACCGAGCGGTAGTGCTCGCGCAGGTCGTGCACGGGGGCCACGGCGGCGGCGCGGTCGAACACGGAGTTGCGGCGCAGGTCGTGCTCGTCGGCGAGCTCGGCCAGGCCGTGGGTGGCGTAGGCGGCGCGGACCCCGTCGTCGGCCAGGAAGGAGACGTGGCGCAGCTGGCGCGGGTCGCCCACCACCACCGCCCGGCGGGCTCGCAGCAGGGCGGGGGCGGCGGTCGGCTGGTCGATGTGGGCGGCCTCGTCGAGGATCACCAGGTCGAACGTGGCGGCGACGGCGGGGAGCAGGTCCTCGATGTCGCCGAGGGTGCCGATCCAGAGGGGGACGGCGGCGGTGAGCGCATCGGCGTCGATCGCCGCGAGGAGCACGCGGCGCTTGGCCCGGCTGGCCCGCAGGGCGGTGAGGAGCTGGCTGACCGCACCGCGGGACCGGCGACCGAGCTCCTGGCGCCGCCGCGATGCCAGGCCGACCGCCTCGCGCGCTGCGCCCTCGGCTGCGGCGAGGGCGACCCACTCGTCGGC
>CAZUYW010000503.1:0-1675 GCA_964624775.1 uncultured Iamiaceae bacterium | reverse complement strand
GTCGTGCTCGGCATCGTGGCCGCCCTGGGCATCTACGGCCGCTCGGCCGGGCCGGTCGGCTCCGGGGTCGCGGACCTGTTCGGCACCCTGTTCGGGGCGGCCCGTGTGCTGGTCCCAGTCGCCCTGGTCCTGGCCGGCGCCCTGCTCATCCGCGGCGGCCTGGCGCCCCGGGCGGCGCGAGCGGCCGCCGCCGACGATCCCACCCTGGTCGACGGCGAGCTCGACCCGGACGCCGTCGCCCACCCCTACGCCCGGCTCGCGCTGGGCAGCACCCTGCTCGGCGTCGCCCTGCTCGGCCTGCTCCACCTCGCCCGGGGCGGCCCCGCCTTCGGTGAGGGGCGCGACGCGCTCGCCGACGCAGCCGGCTACGTGGGCGCGCTGATCGCCGAGCCCCTCTCGGGTGCCCTCTCGGGGGCGGGTGCTGCGGTCGTGCTGATCGCCGTCGGCTGCGCCGGCGGCCTGGTCATCGCCCGCACCACGGTCGCGGCCGTCATGAGCCGCACCGCCGCGGGCGTGGCGGCCGGTGCCCGGCCCGTCGGCGGTGCGGCCCGCCGGGCCGTGGGCCAGCTCTTCAACGTCACCGACGAGGAGCCCGGCGACGAGGTGGCGTTCAACGGCCCCGCCATCGACCTGCGCGACGGCGTGGCCCCCGCCTTCTACGACCAGGACGCCGATCCCGACGCCGCGCCGCCCAAGCCCAAGCGCACCCGCAAGCCCAAGGCCGCCGTCACCCCGCCGGACCCCGACAGCCCGCCCGAGCAGCTCGAGATCGCCCTGCCGCCCGGCGCCCAGCCCTCGGCGTGGAAGCTCCCGCCGCTCACCCTCCTCACCCGCTCGGGCAGCCAGTCCGTCGACCGCGCCGAGGTCGAGGAGACGGGGCGTGGCCTCGAGCACGCCCTGGCCGAGCACGGCGTCGAGACCCGCCTCGTGGGCATGACCGTCGGCCCCACCGTCACCCGCTTCGAGCTCGAGCTCGGTCCCGGCGTCAAGGTCGCCCGGGTCACCAGCCTCCACAAGGACATCGCCTACGCGATGGCCACCCCCGACGTGCGCATCCTGGCGCCGATCCCGGGCAAGCAGGCGATCGGCGTCGAGATCCCCAACGTGCGCAAGCAGCTGGTCACGGTCGGGGACATCCTGACCAGCGCCGAGGCCCGTGCCGCGAGCCACCCGCTCGAGGTGGCCATCGGGCGCGACATCGACGGCAAGGCGGTGCTCGCCAACCTCGCCGCCATGCCCCACATCCTGATCGCCGGTGCCACCGGTGCGGGCAAGTCGTCCTGCCTCAACTCGCTGCTCACGTCGATCCTCATGCGGTCGACCCCCGAGCAGGTCCGGATGATCCTGGTCGACCCCAAGCGCGTGGAGATGGGCCAGTACAACCGCCTGCCCCACCTGCTCACCGAGGTCGTCACCGTCCCCAAGAAGGCGGCCAACGCGCTGGCGTGGGCGGTGCGGGAGATGGAGCGCCGCTACGACCTGCTCGCCGAGTGCGGCTTCCGCGACATCACCGGCTACAACGCGGCGTTCGACCGCGGCGACCTGGTCGACCCCAACGCGGAGCTGCTGGGGGAGGGGGCCGAGTCGGTCACCACCTACCAGCGGATGCCGTTCATCCTCGTCGTGATCGACGAGCTCGCCGACCTCATGATGGTGGCGGCCCGCGACGTCGAGG
>CAZUYW010000502.1:0-1684 GCA_964624775.1 uncultured Iamiaceae bacterium | reverse complement strand
GCCGACCGCGTCGGCGACCCCGCCGTCGCCCAGGCCGACCGGATCGCCGCCGGCCTCGACCCCGAGCTCGCGGCGACCGCCGACCGCTTCCCCGACCGCAGCCGGGCGGGCCGCCTCGCCGCGCCCGCCACGATCGACGTTGACCGGGCCCTCGCCCGCTTCGGCTGCTGGTACGAGCTGTTCCCCCGATCGTGGGGCGGCCTCGACGGGGTGCGCCGGCGCCTCCCCGCCCTCGCCGAGCTCGGGATCGACGTGCTCTACCTGCCGCCGGTGAGCCCGATCGGCCAGACCAACCGCAAGGGTCGCAACAACGCGCTCGTCGCCGGACCCGACGACCCCGGGTCACCGTGGGCGATCGGCGACGCCACCGGCGGGCACGACGCGGTGCACCCCGAGCTCGGCACGGTCGCCGACTTCGAGGCGCTCGTGGCCGAGGCCCGCGCGCTCGGCATCGACGTCGCCCTCGACCTCGCCGTCCAGTGCTCGGCCGACCACCCCTGGCTGACCGAGCACCCCGAGTGGTTCCAGCACCGCCCGGACGGGACGCTGAAGTACGCGGAGAACCCGCCGAAGGCGTACCAGGACATCTACAACGTCGACTTCGACTGCGCCGACTGGCGCGGGCTGTGGCAGGCGCTCGCCGACGTGGTGCAGACCTGGGTCGCCCGCGGCGTGCGCGTGTTCCGCGTGGATAACCCCCACACCAAGCCCCTGCCGTTCTGGGCGTGGCTCATCGAGACGGTCCGCGCCGAGCACCCCGACGTGGTCTTCCTCGCCGAGGCGTTCACCTACCAGGCGATGATGGAGGAGCTCGGCAAGCTCGGCTTCTCGCAGAGCTACACGTACTTCACGTGGAAGCAGTCCGCCGACGAGCTGCGCGACTACGTCCGCGACCTGGTCGGCTCCACCGCCTACTTCCGCCCCAACTTCTTCGTCAACACGCCCGACATCCTCACCGAGCAGCTCCAGCACGGCGGGCCGGCGATGTTCGTGAGCCGCCTCCTGCTGGCCGCGACCCTGTCACCGTCCTACGGCGTGTACTCGGGCTACGAGTCCTACGAGGCGGTGGCGGTGCGTCCCGGATCCGAGGAGTACCTCGACTCGGAGAAGTACGAGGCGAAGCGGCGCGCGCTCGACGGGCCGCTGCTGCCGCTGATCGCCCACCTCAACGCCATCCGGCGCGCCCACCCGGCGCTGCAGCACCTCGAGGGCACCGAGGTCCTCGACACCGAGAACCCCGCGCTGTTCGCCCACGCCCGCCGCCGCGACGACGACGTCGTCATCGCGATCACCCTCCTCGACCCGTCCGGACCCCAGGAGGGCATCTGCGTGGTGCCGGCCTCGCTCGGGCTGCCCCCCGTCTTCACCGTGCGCGACGAGCTCACCGGCGAGCACTTCGAGTGGCGCCTGGGCCGCAACTACGTGCGGCTCGACCCGGCGGAGCGTCCCGGCCACATCCTGGCGGTGGTGCGCCCGTGAGCCCGCGCCGCGCCGCCGCACCGCAGTCGCCCAGCGCGCTGGCCCGCTGGCTCAGCGACCAGCGCTGGTACACCTCTGCGCCCGGGCCCGAGGCGGGCGACGTGACGCTCGCCGCGGTGCCGCTCGCCACCCGGCCCGCGGTCGCGGTCGGCGTGGCCACCGTCCCCGGCGCGGACGCCGACGGCGGGGTCGACCGCTACCAGCT
>CAZUYW010000501.1:0-1688 GCA_964624775.1 uncultured Iamiaceae bacterium | reverse complement strand
CGACGGTCCCGATCGCAAGGTACAGCCCGACCTGGAACCGACTTGCGTAGCGGGCGGGACTGCCGCGTGATCCGGTGACAGGTTGGGTGTGGGGTCAGGCGGCCTGTTCGGCGGTGGTGGGCATGATGGTTTCGAACTCAATCGGGGTCAATCGGCCGAGTGCGGCTTGGCGGCGTCGGCGGTGGTAGGTGCGCTCGATCCAGGTGACGATGGCGAGGCGGAGCTCGTCACGGGTGGCCCAGCGTTGACGATCGAGGACGTTCTTCTGCAAGAGCGCGAAGAACGACTCCATCGCCGCGTTGTCCCCTGCGGAGCCGACCTGGCCCATCGAGCCGACCATCGAATGGGCGGTGAGGGCTCGTTGCAGCTTCCGAGCGCGGAACTGGCTGCCGCGGTCCGAGTGCAGGATGCACCCGGCGACATCTCCTCGGCGGGCGACCGCGCTCTCGAGGGCGTTGACCGCGAGGCGGGCTTCCATGCGGGCGTCGATGGAGTAGCCGACGATCCGGTTGGACCAGAGGTCCTTGATGGCGCAGAGGTAGAGCTTGCCTTCGTCGGTTCGGTGCTCGGTGATGTCGGTGAGCCACACCTGGTTGGGGCGCTCCGCGGTGAACTGGCGGCGCACGAGGTCGTCGTGGGCCGCGGTGCCCGCCTTGGTGGCCTTGGCCCTGGTCTTCTTGCCGAACCGGGACCACCAGCCGTTCTCCGCGCAACGGGCCCACACCGTGCGGTCGCATGCCGTGTGGCCGGCGGCGCGGACCTCATCGGCGAGGAACCGGTAGCCGAACTCGGGGTCGTCGCGATGGGCGTCGAAGATCGCGTTGGCCAGGTGGGCCTCGGCGAGCTCTCGGTCGGTGACCGGCTCTTTGAGCCAGCGGTAGTAGTGCTGGCGGCAGAGGTTGAGGACCCGGCACGTCACCGTGACGGGGATCCCGTCGCCGGCCAGCTCTCGGACGAGCGGGAACATCATTTTGGGGGCAGGTTCGCTTGCGACAGGTACGCGGCGGCTCGGCGCAGGACCTCGTTCTCCTGCTCGAGCAACCGGATCCGGCGCTTGGCCGCCTTCAGCTCCTCGTTGTCCGCGGCGGTCGTGCCGGGCTTGATCCCGTCCTCGCTATCCGCGGTCTTCAACCAGCCGGTCAGGCACGACTCCGAGATCCCGAAATCGCGGGCGACGTCCTTCAACCGGACGCCGGGCCCACGGTTGCGAGCCACCCGGATCACGTCCTCGCGGAACTCATCGGGATAGGGCTTGGGCATGGTGAACATCCTTCCAGCGGCACCTCTCGGCGCCACAGATCAGATGTCACCGGATCACGCGGCAGTCCCGTAGTCATCGATGCCGCCGTTGCACGTAACGGCCGTGTGAACTGCTTGGCTGACCACCGCCACCTGCACAGCGGTCTCCGCACAGAACCCAAAGACGGCAAGTCCCACACCTGTCTCAGCGGTCACCACAACAGCGACCGAGCACGCGGCCGCGATACCGCCCGCGTAGTTCGAAACGTCGTCGGCGTACTTCTCGATCGCTCGAGCGCCACGGCACCTCCCGTCGGGGTTCTTGCCAAGGGGGCAGCCATCGCCGAGCTTCACCGGGCCGATCTGGATCCCGATCTTCCCGCTTGGGTCGGTGGCGTTGAGGGGGTTGTTTCCGGTGTACCCGTATGGTTCGCCGGTGGCTCTGATGG
>CAZUYW010000500.1:0-1689 GCA_964624775.1 uncultured Iamiaceae bacterium | reverse complement strand
GGCGCCATGACCCCGGCGACGCACTGGCCCCGCCCCGGCGAGCCGGACCCGATCGGGCCCGACGAGCGACGGCGCGTGCCGACCCCAGGCGCGGCCGGGCCTGCGGAGGCTCCCGGCTCCTCCACCTCGGGCTCGCGCCGTGCGATGGATGATCCTCGTCAGCGCCGCATCGCCCTCGCGCTGGGCGCCGCGGTGCTCGCGCTGGTCGCCCTCGGGGTCTGGGTGGTCGCAGTGCCCTATCCGGTGGGAGCGCACGCCGTGAGCGGTCCCGGCACCGTCATCGACTGCGACGCCGAGGTCACCTTCGGGACCAGTCCCCATGCCCAGGCCCTGGCCAAGGAGTTCGAGCACTCGTGCGACGCACCCCGTCGCGAGCGGCGCCAGACCGCGCTCGTGATCGGCGGCCTCGTCATCGTCGCGGCCGCGGTCGCCAGCACCTGGCCGTCGCGGCGCCTCACCGGCTGATCCGTGGCCTCGGGTCGCTGAACGGGTTGGGCCGTCCGGAGGGGGAGCGGTACCGTCGCCGGGTGCGCACCGCCCGGGTCATCCCCTGCCTCGACGTCACCGCCGGCCGGGTGGTGAAGGGCATCAACTTCGTCGATCTGCGCGACGCGGGCGACCCTGTCGAGCTCGCCGCTCGCTACGACCTCGAGGGCGCCGACGAGCTCGTGTTCCTCGACATCACGGCGTCGAGCGACGAGCGCGACACCATGGTCGACGTCGTCGCCCACACCGCTGAGCAGGTGTTCATCCCACTCACGGTCGGTGGCGGCATCCGCACCGTCGACGACGCCCGAAGGATGCTGCGCGCCGGCGCCGACAAGGTGTCGCTCAACACCGCCGCCATCAACCGCCCCGAGACGATCTCGGAGGTGGCCGACGAGTTCGGCAGCCAGTGTGCTGTCGTCGCCATCGACGCCCGCCGCCGCCCCGCCCACGATGGCGAGTCCGGGTGGGGCGTGTTCACCCACGGCGGCCGCAACCCGACGCCGCTCGACGCCGTGGCGTGGGCGATCGAGGCCGAGCGCCTGGGCGCCGGCGAGATCCTCCTCACCTCCATGGACCGCGACGGCACGCGCGACGGGTTCGACCTCGAGCTCACCCGGGCCATCAGCGACGCCGTCGGCATTCCGGTCATCGCCAGCGGCGGCGTGGGCACGCTCGACCACCTCGCCGACGGCGTGCTCGACGGCGGCGCCGACGCCGTGCTGGCCGCGTCGATCTTCCACTTCGGCGAGCACACGATCGCCGAGGCGAAGGCGGTGATGGCCGCCCGCGGCATCACGGTCCGCCCACCGGACCCGGTACCGTCGCCCTGATGACCAGCGAGCCCGACGCCCCCGCCCCGGCCCCCGCGCCAGCCCCCGCCGAGGACCACACGTTCGCCTCGAGCCGCGCCGACAAGCTGCCGGTGAAGATGCTGAACGATCGCATCCTCGTGAACCTCGAGGCCGACGGCGAGCGCCGCAGCACCGGCGGCATCCTCATCCCCGCCACCGCCCAGATGGGCAAGCGCCTGGCCTGGGGCGAGGTCGTGGCCGTCGGCCCCAACGTGCGCTCGATGGAGGCCGGTGACCAGGTCCTGTTCAACCCCGAGGACCGCTACGAGGTCGAGGTCCGCGGCGTCGACTACCTGATCCTGCGCGAGCGGGACATCCACGCGGTGGCGGCCAAGCGCCTCGAAGAGGG
>CAZUYW010000499.1:0-1705 GCA_964624775.1 uncultured Iamiaceae bacterium | reverse complement strand
CGGACCGCTTCCGCACCTGCTTCGAGCGCGACCTCGATCGCATCCACCACGCCAAGGCCTTCCGCCGTCTCGCCGGCAAGTGCCAGGTCTTCGTCGCCCCCGACGACGATCACCTCCGGACGCGGCTCACCCACGCGATCGAGGTGTGCCAGGTGGCGGTGTCGATCGCCCGGCCGGTGGGCCTCAACGTCGCCCTCACCGCCGCCGCCGCAACCGGCCACGACTGCGGCCACGGTCCCGCTGGCCACGCCTCGGAGGGCGCGCTGTCACCCTTCGTGGACGGCGGCTTCCACCACGCGGTCCACGGGGCCGACGTCGTGCTCGCCCCGCTCAACCTGTGCGTCGAGACGCTCGACGCCATCCGCAACCACTCCTGGAACCGTCCGGCGCCGCTCACCCCCGAGGGCGAGGTGGTGGCCTGGGCGGACCGCATCGCCTACTGCTGCCACGACTTCGAGGACGCGGTCGCGGCCGGCATCGTCACCCCCGAGGAGCTCCCCACCGAGGTGCGCGAGGTGATCGGCTCGGATCGTCGCACCCAGCTCCACCGGCTGATCACGGCCATGGTGGAATCGATCCGCGACGCGGGGGTCGTCGGGCTCCGCTCCCCCGAGGCAGATGCCCTGGCGGCGTTCCGGTCCTTCAACTACGAGCGGATCTACCTGCGCCCGGACTCGGTCGACCAGGCCGACCGCGCCGCCCGCCTCATCGGGGGGCTCGCCGAGTACTACTGCACCCACCCCGCGGCGCTGCCCGACGGTGCCGGGCTGTGCGCGGGTACGCCCGAAGCGACCGCCGAGGCGGTGCGGTACGTGTCGGGGATGACGGACCGGTTCGCCAACCGGGCCGGCGTGGAGCTGCTGGGGTGGTCCGTCGAGGCGCTGCCCCGGACGGCCTGAGCCGGCAGGCTCAGTCGGCGTCGGGCAGGACGTCGACCAGCTTGCGGCCGCCACGGCGGCCGAACTTCACCCGGCCGTCGGCCGTCGCGAAGAGGGTGTCGTCGCCGCCCCGGCCGACGTTGTCGCCGGGGTGGAAGCGGGTGCCGCGCTGGCGGACGATGATCGAGCCGGCGGTGACGACGGAACCGTCGTACACCTTCACGCCGAGTCGCTGTGCGTTGGAGTCACGGCCGTTCCGGGTGGAACCGCCGCCCTTGGTCTTCGACATGGCTCAGCCCTTCGTGATGCCGGTGATCTCGATGGTGGCGTACTGCTGGCGGTGGCCCCACCGACGCCGCTGGTTGCTCTTGTTCTTGTAGGTGAAGCCGGTGATCTTGGGGCCCTTGGCCGCACCGATCACGTTGGCGGTCACCGAGGCCTTGGCCAGGGCATCGGGGGCGGACACCACGGTGTCGCCGTCGACGAGCAGCACGGGGGTGAGGCTGACCTCGCCCTCGGCGACGCCGAGCTTCTCGACCTCGAGCTGCTGGCCCTCGGTCACCCGGTACTGCTTCCCACCGGTCTTGATGACTGCGTACATGCTTCTGCCTTCGCGCGTTCGTTCAGGGGCCTTCGAGGCCGAGGGACCATGGTAGGCGCCGGCCCGACATCGGGCCAAGCCGGCGGGCCGGCCGGGGCTCAGCGGCCGATGAGGCCGGTGTCGAACTGCAGGCCACGCCCCTCGCAGACCGGGCAGGCCACGGACAGCGATTCGATGAGCCCTTCGCCGATCCGCTTGCGGGTCATCTCGACCAGGCCGAGCTCGG
>CAZUYW010000498.1:0-1715 GCA_964624775.1 uncultured Iamiaceae bacterium | reverse complement strand
TCGGCATGCGGGTCCGGGTGTGCTTCGAGGAGCGCGAGGGCATCTGGTACCCGCTCTTCGAGCCCGACCCCGACGATGGGGAGGCCTGATGGACGCGGTCATCTCGGGCATCGGGCAGTCCGCCGTCGGCCGCCGCCTCGGCCGCGGCGCGCTCGACCTCACCATCGACGCCGCCCTCGAGGCGATCGCCGACGCCGGGCTCACCGTCGCCGACATCGACGGCCTCGCCAGCTACCCGGGCGCCTTCCCCGGCCCGCCCGGCTTCTCGGGACCCGGCACGCCCGACGTGCAGGACGCGCTGCGCCTCGAGGTCGACTGGCACCGGGGCGGCATCGAGGGCGCGGCCCAGCTGTCGGCGGTGGTCGACGCCGCCGCCGCGGTGCACGCCGGCCTCGCCCGCCACGTGCTGGTGTACCGCACGGTCACCGAGTCCTCGGCCCAGGCCAACGGGCGCGAGGGCATCGGCCTGTCCGGCGGCGGGCCGCCGAAGATGGGCGGCACCCTCCAGTGGTCCATCCCGATGCGGGCGTACTCGGCCGCCAACTGGCTCGCCATGAACTGCCAGCGCCACATGCACGAGTTCGGCACCACGCCCGAGCAGCTCGCCCAGATCGCGCTCAACGGCCGGCGCAACGCCCAGCGCAACCCGAAGGCCGTGTACCGGGACCCGATGACGATGGACGACTACCTCGCCGCCCGGATGATCACCACGCCGTTCCGGCTGTTCGACTGCGACGCGCCGGTCGACGGATCGACCGCGCTCATCGTGTCCGCGCCCTCCCACGCGAGCGCCGTCGACCATCCCGTCGCCCGGTTCGAGGCGGTCGGCACCGCCCTGCGCGGCCGCCCCTCCTGGGACCAGTTCGACGACATGACGACCATGGCCGCGCGCGACGCCGGCGCCGCCCTGTGGGAGCGGACCTCGCTCACCCCCGCCGACGTCGACGTCGCCGAGCTCTACGACGGGTTCAGCTTCCTGGCGATGGTGTGGCTCGAGGCGCTCGGCTTCTGCGGGCACGGCGAGTCCGGCCCCTTCATCGAGGACGGCACCCGCATCGCGCTCGACGGCGAGCTGCCCCTCAACACCCATGGTGGCCAGCTGTCGGCCGGGCGCCTGCACGGGTACGGCTTCATCCACGAGGCGGTCCTCCAGCTGCGGGGCGAGGCCGGTGACCGCCAGGTGGCCGGCCGCCCGGAGGTGGCCGCGGTCGCCAACGGCGGCGGGCCCGTCGCTGGGTCGCTCCTGCTCGTCCGGGAGGACGGCCGATGACGCTCGTGATGCTGCTCGAGATGGTGGCATCGGCGTTCGGGTTCCGGCTCGGCGTCGGCACCGCCGCCGACGGCCTCACCTACGAGGAGCTGCTGGACCGCTCGGCCCGGGGCGGCAACCACCTCGCCGAGATGGGTGCCGCCGGGCTGGTGTACCTGGGCACCACCGACCTCGCCTTCCCCGTGGCGATCTTCGCCGCGGCCTGGGCCGGGGTCCCCTTCATCCCGCTCAACTACCGCCTGTCCGACGAACAGCTCGCCGCACTCCTCGCCCACCACCCCGGGGTCGTGGTCGTGGCCGACGACGTCGACCGGGTGCGGGCGCTCGGCGTCGACGCGGTCGAGATCCTCGACCCGGCCGGCTGGCTGGCGGCAACCGCCGAGGGGCCGTCGGCCGCCGAGCTGGCGCCGAGCACCGTCGACGGCGACGACATCGCGGTGCTCCT
>CAZUYW010000497.1:0-1716 GCA_964624775.1 uncultured Iamiaceae bacterium | reverse complement strand
TCGACCTCCCAGTCGACGGTGGTCGTGACCAGGTCGACGGTGGCGAACGGCCCGGCGAGCGAGGCCGGGAACTTGGTGAACGCGGCCGGCACCTCGGGCACGCCCAGCCCGGCCTCCTCGGCGTGGCGTCCGTAGTTGAGCCCGATGGCGAACACCTGGCGCGGCGCGGGGCTCGGAGGCCCGAGGCGCGCCTCGTCGAGCGGCTCGACGCCCGACCCGGTGGCCGCGACGAGGCGCGGTGCGGCCGCACTGAACCGCTCCCAGTCGTCGTACACGGCGGCGAGGTCGGGGCCGAACTCGCCGCCCGAGGCCCGGTGCACGTCGACCGCACCGGCAGGCGTGACGAGGACGGCGCGTCCGTCGAGGTTCGCGAGCTTCACCGTGCCACCGCCGCGCCGTGGCCGGCCATGACCGCGAGTGCTCCGTCGAGCGCGTCCGCCGGATCATCCGGCGCGACGGCCCAGCGGGCCGCGATGTGCTGGTCGGGTCGCACGAGGAGGGCCCCGCCGGCGCCCAACCCGAGGGCGTCGCGCCACCAGGTTGCGAGCGGGCCGGCCGGGTCGACGGCCACCACGTCCGTCACGGGGTGGGCGTCGGGCCAGCCACCCGCGGGGTCGGCGAGCAGGACGGGCCGGTCGAGCGGGATCAGGTCGAGCGCGGACCGCCGCGCCCCGTCCAGCCAGGTGTGGGGCAGCCGGCCGCCCGGCCGACCCGAGGGCCGATAGGTCCGGACCGGGTCCGCCGGCGGGTCGGCGTCGCTCCCGTCGGGGAGGACGGCCGCCGAGTCGTAGGCGAAGCCCAGCTGCAGCCCCAGCATGTCGAAGTGGGTCGCCTGGTCGGCGATGGCGGCGAGGACCCGGGTGCGGCCCTCGGGGTCGGCGAGCGTGGCGGTCATCCGGGCCGCGGAGGCGTCGAGGTCATCGTCGGTCCCGAGCGCGACGGGGACCTCGATCAGGCGCAGGGCGTTGGCGAGGCTCGTGGCCGCGTTGTGCTCGGCGACGGGGCGGCGCTCGGCCTCGTAGGTGTCGACGAGGCCGGTGTCGGCCCTGCCCCGGAGCACGGCCGCGAGCTTCCACGCCAGGTTGTGCACGTCCTGGACGCCCGAGTTCAGGCCCATGCCGCCGGTGGGCGGGAACCGGTGCGCGGCGTCGCCGGCGAGGAGGATCCGCCCCTCCCGATAGCGCTCGGCGACCTGGGCGGTCATCACCCAGGTGCCCATCCGGGCCACCTCGAAGGGCACCTCGCGGCACGACGGGTCCATGGCGGCGCGCACGAGCGCGGCGCCGTCGTCGGGCGTCAGCGCGGACGGGTCGAGGTCGGCGTCGACGGGTGCCATGAACACCCACTCGCGGTGCACGTCGTGGGCGATGAACGTGCCGGCCGCACGCGGGTCGCACACCCAGTGCAGGACGGCGGGCCGGTCGCCCTGCACCGCGCCGAGGTCGCCGAGCAGGTGCACCATGAGGAAGGTCTGGAGGTGGTGGGGACCGATCGGCTCGATGCCCGCCGAGCGACGGACCGGGCTGCCGGCCCCGTCGCAGGCGAGGAGCCATCGTGCGGTCACCTCGTGCTGGAGGCCGTCGGGGCCCTCGATCGTCGAGGTCACCGAGTCCCCGTGCTGCTCGGCGCCGAGCCACCGATGGCCGTAGCGGACCAGCACCCCGCGCGCCTCGACCTCGTCGCGCAGGTGCGGCTCGATGTGGTGCTGGGACAGGT
>CAZUYW010000496.1:0-1720 GCA_964624775.1 uncultured Iamiaceae bacterium | reverse complement strand
CCGAACGCCAAGGAGTTCGAGGTCTCGGTCTCGCTCCCGGCGCGCATGCGCCGCCACAGCGACACGGCCCGCCTCAGCTACCCGGCCCGCGTCGTCCTCCGCAACCGCACCGGGCGCGACCTCCCCGCCCCCTACCTGCGGATCGCCGGCTCGGGGCTCGAGTTCAACTGGCCCGACGTCGCGTCGGGCCAGCGCACCGTCTCGCCGCTCGAGGCACCCGGGAGCGACAAGGCCCTGGCCATGCTCGCCACCGTCCCGGGCGGACCGGTCGACACCATCCCGGCGCGTGCGTCGGTGACCATCGAGTTCCGCGTGTTCGCCACGCTGGACAGCACCTACGAGGTCCAGGTCGGCGTGTGGGCCGGGTCCGACCAGTCCGGCGAGCTCGACTGGAGCGACGAGGCCGCCGGGCTCGCCGCCGCCTACGAGCTCCCCGCCGGTGGTGCCGCGGCGATCCAGGCCGCGCTCGAGACCGTCACCTCCCACCCGGCGAAGCCGACCTATCCGGGGGCGTCGGCGGACGGGCCGTGGCCCACCCCAGGTGGGTTCGTGCTCGGCCTCGACCGCACTGCCCGCGCCCTCGACGACGCCGGCCGCGACGCGGGTTCGCTCGAGGACGTGCGCGCCGCGCTCGTGGACACCGCGCTGGCCACGGCTGATCTGGCTGCACCGATCTCGGGCACCCTGGCCGAGGCCGGTGATCCGCCGGGCGAGCCGCTCGACGTGAGCGCGGTGCCCGTCGACGGCACCGGTCCGACCCTTGTGGGCCAGGCCGCGCCCGACGGACGGTTCAACCTGCTCCGCGTCGCGGGCGCCGACCCGCTGTCGGGCGAGCCGTACCGGATCATCGTGGATCGCCGCCTCGTCGCCTCGCCGGCCACGGTGGCGGTCGACCCCGATGCACCGGTCAGCGACCTGGCGGTCGCGGTCGAGCGCGGCATCGCCGCCTCCGGGCGCATCACGGCGTCGGCCGGCGGGGCCGCGATCCGCGGCGCCCAGGTCACCCTCACGCCGATCCACGCCGCGGGTGGCCAGCCCGTCGTCGCCTCGACGCGGGCCGACGGTCGCTTCCGCACCGACGGGCTGGTGGCCGGCACCTACCGCCTGGGCGTCCGTGCGGACGGCTTCGCGTCGGTCATTGCCGAGACCGTGACGGTCGACGCCGACCCCGTCGTGATCGACCGGGCCCTCGCGCCCGGCGCCACGCTCACCGGCACCATCACCGGACCGGGCCGCTCGGGGGCGAGGGTCGTCGTGGCCCGCCCCGACGGCACGCCGCTCGGGACCACGACGGCTGCGGACGACGGGACCTACACCCTCCGCGGCCTGCCGCGGGCCGAGGTGCACGTGGTGGCGAGCGGCTCCGGCGGCTCGTCGGCCACCGGCACCACCACGCTCGCCGGGACCGACACCCTCGATCTGGCCCTGCAGGCAGGCGTTGCCGTGACCGGCACCGTCGTGGACGGCACGACCGGCGACCCGGTCGAGGGCGCCAGCGTGATCGCCTCGTCGATCACGACCAGCGCAGTCCTCCCGCCCGTCACCACCGCCGCCGACGGCTCGTTCACGGTGCCCGACGTGCCCCTCGGCCAGGTCCGCCTCCTCGCCGGGCACACCGGCGGCAGCGCCTCGGTGGTCGTCGACGCCGCGACCGACGGCGAGGACGTCCAGCTCGTGCTCGCCGGCGTCCACACCGTGCGCGGGACCGTGACCGACACCG
>CAZUYW010000495.1:0-1754 GCA_964624775.1 uncultured Iamiaceae bacterium | reverse complement strand
GACGAGGGCGCCGCCGCCGAGCTCAAGGGCGACTAGCCGGCCAGCGGGCCGCGAGCTCCTCGGGCGTCCACGCCGGCCAGGCGGGCGGCCGGTCCGGTTCGCCGCACGTGAACGCCGCGACCTTGTCTGGTCCCCGATGCGCCGAGTTGTCCCAGCAGCTGGCCACGTCGCACCGGATGATCGCATCGGCCGGAGCGCTGGTGACGAACGAGGTCTTGCCAGCACCGTTCGACCCGATGACGAGGTCGGGCCGGGTCATGCGAGCGGCGTGATCGTCCCGTCGGGGTGGAACTCGCAGAGCCGTCCCCGCTCATCGAGTGCCGTGGTGACGATGCCCCCGCCCGAGGCAACCGCACCCAGCGCGACCTCCTCGGCGGCCGCGTCGATGGCGACATCGTGCTGGGCATGCGCCACCTGCCGCTCCGCCTGCACGAAAGCGAGGAGCGCCTCGTAGTCCCCGCCGTCGGCGGCGCGCAGCGCGGCGAGGTAGGCGGCGCGCACCACCTCGGGCGCGTCCCCATCGGCGGCGCCGCCCCACGTCAGGGGCGGTGCACCACACGCGGCCAGGTAGCAATCGACGAGCAGGCGGGTGCAGCGACCGTTGCCGTTCGGGAACGGGTGGACCGCGACCAGGCGGTGGTGGAGCCGAGCGGCGATCTCGGCGCGATCGAAGGTCCCGTGATCGTGCCAGTAGGAGGCGTCATCGAGGATGACCTTCACCCGCCCGGGAAGGAGCCCCGGGTCGGCGCCGATGTTCGTCTCCCGCCGGCGGAACATCCCGGCCCAGCGCCACACGTCCCGGAACATCCGGCGGTGCAGGGCCATCAGGAAGCTGACCGTCAGCAGATCGGTGGGGTGTGATCGCCGGGCGACGTTGCGTGCCCACGGCAGCGCCTCGATGATGCCCTCGAACTCGACCACATCGAGCTCGGCCCTGGTGGCGACGTGGTCCGGGATCAAGCCGTCGAGCTCCTCGTCGGTGAGCGGGGTCGCTCCTTCGGGGTCGCCGCCGGCGATCGTCACGGCGCGTGCCACACCCGGTGCTGGTCGATCACCCGCGCCGTCTCGCGCTCGAGGAGCGCGGCGGCGGGTCCGTGTGCGAGGCCCTGAGCCTCCAGCTCCATGGTGCGACCGACGTAGCGCATCGACTCGGTGGCGCGGTGGGTGGCCTCCCGCTGCACCGTGTCGGCGAGGGTCGTGCGCGGGACGAGCGCGTAGACGAGCGTGCAGTCCAGCGCGTCGGCGAGGTCATCCAGACGCCCGAGGGTGATGGTGTGCTCCCGCTCGCTGCGCTCGAGGCCGGCGATTGCCGCCGGGGTGACGTCGAGCTGCCGCGCCAGATCGGCCTGGCTCATGCCGAGGCCGCCCCGGATCGCCGCCACCCAGCCCGATCGGGGTCGATCCCCGAGCGCATCCAGGGTTCGGGACGCGAACCGATGGTCCAGCGCCTGCCTGGCCAACCGTGCTCGCTCCGACTTTCGCATAGATATAGCTTAGTAGTTCATGTGGATCGCACAACCCATGTCTTGCTCTTTGGTAAGGGATCGGTCTTCGGGGCGCGCCTGTGCCCGGTACGGGAACCAGCGCGCACCGAAACCCCGGGGCGCCAGGGCGCCCACCGGCCGGCCGGACGACTCAGCCGGTGATGCCGGGGGTGTCGGCGATGGCGGGGACGATCCAGGCCCGCCAGGCCCAGGCCGCGCCCACCGCGCCGACCCGCCAGTGGACGCCGTCGTCGTCGCGGGCCTTGGCGT
>CAZUYW010000494.1:0-1755 GCA_964624775.1 uncultured Iamiaceae bacterium | reverse complement strand
GGCCGGCTCGCCGCCGAGGCGGGCGGCGCGCCGACGCTCGTCGAGCGCGCGGGCGGCCAGGTGGTGGCGATCCGTGGCGAGCACGTCACCGCGGCGGCGGCCGACGGCGACGCCGCCGCGCTCGCCGTGCTGGAGGACTTCGGCGGCTGGGTGGCCCTGGGCGTGGCCAACCTGGTCAACCTGCTGGACTGCGAGATCGTGGTGCTCGGCGGCGGCCTCGTGGAGGCGGGCGAGCTCCTGCTCGCGCCGGTCCGGGCCGCCTACCAGCGCCTGGCGATGGGCGCCGACCACCGCGAGCCGGTGCCCATCGTGGCCGCCGCGCTCGGCGAGCGGGCGGGCGCGTGGGGCGCGGCGCTGCTCGCCTCGGCGCGCATCTGAGCCCGGCGGCGGCGTCCCGGAGCGGTGCGGGGCTCAGTGCCCCTCGGCGAGCGCCCGCGCCCGGCTCTCCTCGATCTCGGCGAGCGCCTTGTCCCGGCCCTCGAAGCCGCGCGTGTTGGCGAACTTGCCGGGCTCGAGCTGCTTGTAGACCTCGAAGAAGTGCTCGATCTCGTCGGTGAGGTGATCGGGGAGCTCGTCGATGTCCTGGACGTGGTCCCAGCGGGGGTCGCCGTGGGGGACGCAGATGATCTTGGCATCGGGGCCGGCGTCGTCGACCATCCAGAACACGCCGACCGGGCGGGCCCGCACGTGGCAGCCGGGGAAGGTCGGCTCCTCCAGGATCACCAGGGCGTCGAGCGGGTCGCCGTCCTCGCCGAGGGTCTCGTCGACGTAGCCGTAGTCGGCGGGGTACACGGTGGCCGAGAACAGGCGCCGGTCGAGCCAGATCTCCCCGGTCTCGTGGTCGATCTCGTACTTGTTGCGGCTGCCGCGGGGGATCTCGACGACGACGGGGACGTAGGGGAGTGGCTCGGACATGTCCCCAGCTTGGCAGGCCCGAACCGGTTCCCGGTCGCTCCCAGGGGCGCGGGTAGGGTCGGCGCCATGGAGTTCCGCCGGATCACGAACCTGCCCCCGTACGTCTTCACCATCATCGACGGCCTGAAGGTGGAGGCACGGCGCGCAGGGGTCGACGTGATCGACCTGGGCTTCGGCAACCCGGATCTGCCCTCCCCGCAGGTGGCGGTCGAGAAGCTGGCCGAGGCGGCGCACAACAGCCGCAACCACCGCTACTCGTCGAGCCGGGGCATCCCGAAGCTCCGTGAGGCGGTGGCCGACCTGTACCTGCGCCGGTTCGGGGTCACCCTCGATCCCGAGCGCGAGGTGATCGCCACGATCGGTGCCAAGGAGGGCTTCAGCCACCTCATGTGGGTGCTCCTGCAGCCTGGTGACGCGGCGCTCGTGCCCTCGCCGAGCTATCCGATCCACATCTGGGGCCCGCACCTCGCCGGCGCGGACGTGCGCGAGATCCCGATGGGCACCGACCAGGACTTCTTCGAGAACATCCAGGAGGCCTACGAGTACTCGTGGCCCAAGCCCCGGGTGATCGTCCTGTCGTTCCCGCACAACCCCACGACCGCCTGTGTCGACGTGGACTTCTTCCAGCAGGTGGTCGACTTCGCCCGCGAGAAGAACGTCATCGTCGTGCACGACAACGCGTACGCCGAGCTGGGCTTCGACGGGTACGAGCCACCGAGCATCCTGCAGGCCGAGGGGGCCAAGGAGTGCGCGGTCGAGCTGTACTCCATGACCAAGTCGTTCTCCATGGCCGGCTGGCGGGTGGCGTACCTGGTGGGCAACGCCGAGGTCGTCCAGGCC
>CAZUYW010000493.1:0-1759 GCA_964624775.1 uncultured Iamiaceae bacterium | reverse complement strand
TCCAGATCCCGCACCAGCTGGATCGCATCCCGAGGATCCGACGGCACCAACCCCGACGCGCGCAACTCACCCAGGCCCTCGTGCACCTTGGCCAGCGCTGCGCTGCGCTCGGGATGGGTCGCTGCTTCCATGCCCACCATCATCCGCACCCCCACTGACAACGAAGGTGCCTCACCATCCCTTTCGGCCCATTTGACTGAAAGGGAATCTGGGCGGGCTCAGGGGATGCGGACGGTGTCCACGAACGGCATCGGGTCCGGGGCGCCGCCCTCGTCGACGAGGGGCAGCTCGACGGCCAGGTGCAGCATCCCCTTGCCCGTGTCGACCATGACGTGGCTCTGCACCACCTGGGCTGCGCGGACGCCGGCATCTGAGTCCGACGGGGTGGGAGCGAGGACGGTGACCGCCGCCCCCCGATGGCCGTCGACGGTGACCGAGCGATAGGTCCCGATCGTCACGCCGCGCCCGGCAACGGCCAGCGCGAGCAGCGACCGGGTCGAGCCCGCCCCCGCCGGCGCGCACAGCTGGGCGGCCTCCACGTAGCCGTTGCGCGACGCCCGGACGTACCACGCGAGGCGACGGCACCAACCGTCGGCCGTCGCCGCGGCGCCGTCGGGGTGCACGATCGTCGTGCGCAGGAACGGTGCGAGCGACACGCCGGTGGCCTCGTCGGTGACCCGCTCACGCTCGTTGCCGACGGGCGGCCCGAGGCGGAGCTCCTGTTCCGTGCCGAGGATCGGCAGGCCGTCATCCGGCATGGCGAGCCCCACGTCCTCGAGCGGCACGACCGCGCCGGCGATCCAGCCGTCGCCGACCCGATGCCGCTCCAGGGACTCGGGACGGTTGCGCACGATCACCAGTCCCAGCACGCCGACCAGCGCGGTGCACGCGACCACTGCGAGGACCATCACCGCGACGATCGGACGGTTGCGGGCCGCGACCTTCGGCGGCTGCTCGTGCACGGGAGCGCCGATGGTGGCGCCGCACGTCGGGCACCGCACCATCGATGCCGGCACCAGATGGCCACACGCTCGCTGCTGGACCGCCATCGTCCGCCCTCCCCAGGACTGCAACGCCCGCACGCTACCAGCGCGCCGGGGACCGCGCCGGATGGCCGACCGTCGGGCAGGGGTCCTACCGTGGGACGCGATGACTGACTTCGCCTTCACCGAACTGCTCCCGCTCGGCCCTGACGCCACCACGTACCGCAAGCTCGACATCGAGGGCGTGTCCACCGTGGAGGCGGCGGGCCACACGTTCCTCACCGTCGAGCCGCAGGTGCTGACCGCGCTCGCCGCGCAGGCGATGCACGACATCGCCCACTACCTGCGCCCCGGCCACCTCGCCCAGCTGCGCAAGATCCTCGACGACCCGGAGGCGTCGGCCAACGACCGCTTCGTGGCCCTCGACCTCCTGAAGAACGCCAACATCTCCGCCGGCGGGATCCTCCCGATGTGCCAGGACACCGGCACGGCGATCGTGAAGGGCAAGAAGGGACAGTTCGTGCTCACCGGCGGGGGCGACGAGGAGGCCCTCGCCCGCGGCGTGTTCGAGACCTACCAGCGCGACAACCTGCGGTACTCGCAGATGGCGCCGATCAACCTGTGGGACGAGAAGAACACCGGCACGAACCTGCCCGCCGAGATCAAGATCTCGGCGATCGACGGCGACGCCTACAAGTTCCTGTTCATGGCCAAGGGCGGCGGCTCGGCGAACAAGAGCTACCTGTTCCAGGAGACCAAGGCGCTCCTCAACCCGA
>CAZUYW010000492.1:0-1768 GCA_964624775.1 uncultured Iamiaceae bacterium | reverse complement strand
GCCGAGCGCATCAGCGAGCTCACCGAGGCCCGCCGCATCCTCCTCGGCCCCTGACGCGGCGCGGTCGGTCAGGTGAGGGGTGGGCTGAAGCCGAAGGCGGCGTCCTCGGGGTTGAGCTCCTCGAGCTCGACGTTGGCCGTCTCGGGGTAGCAGGTCACCACGAGCACGGCGACGAGGAGCGGGCCCAGCGCGAGGAGCCCGATCCCCGGGCCGAGGCGGTCGAAGTGGTCGGCCATGTGCCCGGCCACGTAGAGGCCGACGCTGCTGCCCGCCACGCCGGCGGCGGTGATCCACCCGTTCGCCTTGCCGCGCAGGGCGGTGGGGAACAGCTCCGGGCCGTACACGGCGAGGGCCGGCACCGTCATGGCCCCGACGATGCTGCCCACGACCGCGGCGAGCCACATCGTGATGCCGTGCGACTGGTAGGCGAGGGCGAAGCACGCGGCGCCGCCGATCGTGCCCACCGCGCCGACGATGCGCCGCCCCTTCAGGTCGGCCAGGCGGCCACCCACCACGATGCCGATGCCGCCGGGCGTGCCCGTGCTGATCGTGTACAGCGTGATCTGCCAGGCGGCGAAGCCCTGCTCGGTGCGCAGGAACTCGTTCTGGAACTGGGTGACCGGGGCGAAGAACAACAGGCCGAGGAAGGCTCCGGTCGACAGCATCAGCAGCCGGCCCCGGTGCCCGGCCATGGTGGCCTTCCCGTGGGGTCGGGTGAAGCGGCGGCTCTCGGGCAGGGCCCGCGCGACCCGGAGGAACTTCGGCAGCAGGAGCAGCGGGACCACGTACACGATCCGCCAGGCGGGGCTGCCCTCGCCCCCCATGCCCGCGATGGGCAGCAGCAGCACCGCGCCGCCTGCGCCCAGCGCCGCCGTCATCGACACGACGCTGGCCGCGTAGGCCCGTCCGCCCGCCGGCATCTCCTCCGCGGCGACCACCGCGATCAGCAGGGCGAGCGAGGTCGACAGCGCCCGGGAGAACGTCTGGGTCAGGCCCAGCACCGCCAGGTTGGGTGACAGCGCGCCGGCGGCGGCGAAGGCCACCGACCCGACTGCGCTCAGCAGCAGGAGCTGCTTGCGGCCCTTGCGGTCCGAGAGGGTGACCACCACGAGCGACAGGAGGATCCCGATGCGGACCGCTGACAGCGTGGTGCCCTGGGCTGACTTCGACGCCCCGAACTCGTCCGCGGCGAAGGTGATGGTCTGGGTGATGATCGTGCCGAGGTAGCCGGCCAGCATCGACATCGTGCAGAGCAGGGCCAGCACCCGGGCGCTGCGGGCGTCGAGGCGGGCGGGCGGGGACCACCACGGCGCCTGATCGTCGTCGCGGGACGGCTCCGGTGGCTGGTCGTGGCGGAGCTGGCGGGCGACGAGGCGCCGGAACAGGCCGCCCCAGATCGGGATGGCCAGCTGCCAGCGGACCGTCTCGGTGACGGCGTGGCGCCCGGTGGCCTCGTCGGTGCGCACGTCGAGCGAGCGCTCGTACTGGTCGAAGGGACCCTCCGCGCAGCGGAACCGGTCGTGACCGTCGGTCTCCTCGTAGACGATGCCGTCCCGCTCGGCGCGCAGCAGGGCCAGGCCGTGGTCGTCCACCTCGTAGGTGTTGACGGTCTCCTGGAGCTCCCCCATGGTCGTGTGCGCCGGGTTGGGTCAGCGGCCGGTGAAGGTGGCGTGACCCGGGCCGTTGGCCTTGAACGACTCGACCCCGATCACCGCGTCCTCGGTGCGGAAGGCCTCGACGAAGTACGTCTGCTCGAGGCGCAGGCCCG
>CAZUYW010000491.1:0-1770 GCA_964624775.1 uncultured Iamiaceae bacterium | reverse complement strand
CGGTGCGCCAGACCACGTCGTGGCGGTCGACCGGGCCCGACGACCACGCCTCCGCCGCCCGGGCCACGACCGCGTCGACCACGTCGCGCATCGACGCGTCGACGCCCTCGGCGCGCACCGAGGTCACGGCCTTGTCGGGGATGCCGCACGGGACGATGTGGCCGAACATGGCGAGGTCGGGGTCGACGTTGAGACCGAAGCCGTGCAGGGTGCGACCGCGGACGATCTTGACGCCGATCGCGGCGATCTTGCGCGGGGCCGGCCCGGCGGCGTCGACCCAGACGCCCGGGTACCCGGGGAGGCGATCGGCCGCCAGGCCGAGGTCGCCGAGGGCGTCGATGAGGACCTGCTCCACCGACCGGACGTAGGCGACCGTGTCGGGGCGGTCACCGCCACCCTTGCCGGGCAGGAGGAGCGACGGGTAGCCGATGAGCTGACCGGGGCCGTGGTAGGTGACGTCACCGCCGCGGTCGGTGCGGATCAGCTCGGCGCCGACCGCGGCCGGCTCGACGAGCACGTGGGCGGGATCGGCCCGCACGCCGAGGGTGTAGACGTGCGGGTGCTCGAGCAGCAGCAGGTGGTCGTCGACCGCCTCGGCGAGCAGCCCGTGCTGGAGCGCCTGGGCGTCGTGGTAGCGGACGGTGCCGAGCCAGCGCACGTGCAGCGGGCGCGGCGATCCGCCGGCCGGGGCCTCCATGCCTAGAGCTCCGCGGCCCAGTCCCGCGTCTCGAGGATCTCCTTCACCCGGGCGAGGAACTCCGCGGCGTACATGCCGTCGAAGGCCCGGTGGTCCCACCCGAGGGTGAGGTTGCCGACCGAGTGGATGGCGATCGCCTCGGCACCGAACTCGTCGATGACCACGACGGGGCGGCGGGCCACGCCGTCGGTGGAGAGGATCATGACCTGGGGCTGGTTGATGATCGGGAGCAGGACCGACGAGCCGGTGCGGCCGACGTTGGTGATGGTGACGGTGCCGCCGCTGATGTCGTCGGCGGTGAGGTCACGGGCCTTGGCCCGCGCCGAGATCTCCGCGACGTTGCGGGCCAGGGCACGCAGCCGCTGGTCCTGGGCGTCCTTCACGACCGGCACGATCAGACCCTCGTGCTCCAGGTCCACGGCCACGCCGAGGTGCACGCTGCCGTGCACCACCAGCTCGGTGGACTCCCCCATCGAGGCGTTGACGTGGGGGAACTCGGCGAGGGCGTCGACCAGCGCCCGGGCGACGAAGGGCAGGAACGTGAGGGCCACGCCCTCCTCGGCCATGAACGCGTCCTTCGCCCCCCGGCGCGCCCGGTCGACGCGCTCGTAGTCGACCTCGGTCGTGACGTAGACGTGGGGCGACGTGGCCTTCGAGCGGACCATGTGGGCCGCGGTGATCTGGCGGATCTTGTTGAGCGGGACGACGGTGTCGACCCCCGGGGCCAGCACCGGGGTGCCGTGCCCGGCGTCCATCGCGGTCGACGCCACCGGTGCCGGAGCTGGTGCCGGAGCCGGTGCCGGAGCTGGTGCCGGTGCCGGTGCGGGGGCTGGCGCCGGGGCGGCCGGCGTCGTGGCGGCACCGATCGAGCGCAGGTGCTCTTCGACGTCGCTGCGGGTGATCCGACCGCCCACGCCCGTGCCACGGACCGCATCGGCCGACACGCCGGCCTCCTCGAGCAGGCGGCGGACGACCGGCGACAGGAGGGTGGGCTCCCCGCCCGCCGACCGTCCCGCCTCGGGGAGCGGCTCGGGCAGCAGCTCGGTGACCGAGGCCGGCGCGGTCTCGAAGGT
>CAZUYW010000490.1:0-1771 GCA_964624775.1 uncultured Iamiaceae bacterium | reverse complement strand
GAGCTGAACATCGGCCAGTACCTCGACCTCGTCGGGACGGCCGCCGGCGCGGTCGTTCGCGTCGGCACCCGCCGGATCGCCCGCTACAAGTCCGGCAAGTACACGATCGAACGCCCGCTCCAGGTCGGCGCCGCCCTGGCCGGTCGCCGGCGGGATCTCGCCGAGCCGCTCGGCCGCTACGGGGACCCGCTGGGCGAGGCCTTCCAGCTCCGGGACGACGTGCTCGGTGCGTTCGGCGACGAGACCCGGACCGGCAAGCCGGTCGGCGACGACCTCCGTGAGGGCAAGCCGACGCTGTTGCTCGCCGTCGCCCGCGAGCGGGCCGACGATGCCCAGCGGGCGGTGCTCGCCCGGGTGGGCGATCCCGAGCTGGACGCCACCGGGGTCGCGTCCGTGCAGGAGGTCCTGGTCGCCACCGGCGCACTCGCGGTGGTGGAGGACGAGATCGCCGCCCTGGCCGGGCGGGCGGTCGAGGCGCTGGGCGACGTGGCGATCACCGAGGAGGCCCGCTCGGCACTCGTCGACCTGGCCGCCTTCGTGATCGCCCGCGACACCTGACCGCTGGCGACGGCGCAGGCCTCACTCCTCGACGGGACCGCGCTCGGCCACGGCCGCCGCGGCCAGGGCGGCGTCGAGATCGGTGTCGACCACGCCGGGCTCGGCGGCGACGGCGGCCAGCCACGGCGGGCGGACGACCGACGTGACGTAGATCGGGTTCTCGAGGCCCGAGAACTGCAGCGCCTGGCGCAGGTAGGTGCCGGCGTAGTCCGGTGGACGGATGTCGCGAGCGAGCTCGGCGAGCGCGAACGGGTCGGGGGTGCCGGTGGGTGGTGTGCCGTGCTCGCCGAGTGCCCACGGGCGCACGGAGGATGGCGAGGTCGGGCTCGGCCCGCCACCGGCGAGCCCTGGCCCGTCGCGCAGGATCGCCCCGGCCACGAGGCGGGGGCGGGCACCGGCGATGAGCAGGGCGACGTAGGCGCCGAGGCCGCGCCCCACGATCGTGCACTCGCCAAGGTGCTCCAGGGCGTGGTCGACGTCGGCCATCAAGATCTCGGCGGTGTAGCCGCCGCCGCGGGGCAGCGACGAGGCGCCGTGGCCGGTGAGGTCGAGGCCGTGGATCGGGCCGGGCCAGGCGGCGAGCTCCTCGGGCACCGATGCGGGGGTGGCCTCGCCCAGGCCGTGCAGCAGGAGCAGGGGCCGGCCCGCGCCCGCCCGCAGGTGGTGGAGGGCGAGCTGGTTGCGCACGTGGGTCAGGACCGTGGTGGTGCCGGGCTCGAACGGGCCGCTCATGCCAGCACGTCCAAGATGAGGTCGGCGACCACGTCGGGGCGCTCGATGTGCACGAAGTGACCCACCCCGTCGAGGGGCACGAAGCGCGCCGTGGGGGGCAGGTGGGCGATGACGTCCTCGGGCAGGGTGCCCCAGCCCATCACCTCGATGTCGAGGCCGAGCACGCACAGCACCGGCATGCCGAGCGAGGGCAGGCGGGACATCGACCACTCGGGGCGCCAGGGGCCGAAGCCGCCCATGCGCATCGAGGCGTCGATCTTCCACCGCCACCCGTCGGGCTGCTCGAACGCGCCGATCGGCACGAGGTACTCGAGCCAGGCGGGATCGTGCCGGGGGTTCATCTTCCCCCGGCGCTCGGCGAGCTCCGCGATGGTGCCGGGGCGGCGGACCTTGGTGGTGGCCCGGCGACGGTGATCCAGCCAGGCGCCGAGCTCGCCGTTGAGCATGCGGGTCCGGTGGTGCTCGGGCACATCGGGCCAGG
>CAZUYW010000489.1:0-1774 GCA_964624775.1 uncultured Iamiaceae bacterium | reverse complement strand
TCTCGTCGGTCCGCACCCGCGGACCCGGGCACGATACTGCAACTTGCAGTATCAAGGAGATCTGGGGCCCAGCACTCCAGATCCGACCCACGGCGCCGATGGGAACCGGTGAGCCGATCGGCGCGGGGCGGGACCAGGATCAGGCGCGGCGTCGCCACCACGCTCGCCGTGGTCACCTTCGGCCTGGTGGCGATCGGCCCGACCCCGGCGAGCGCGACGCCGACCCTCCCCCAGCCCCAGGCGTTCACCGTCGGCAACCGCTACGCCTGCATGCGCACGACCACGGACGGCGCCGCCTGCTGGGGTGAACACCCCGGTGCCTCGGCACCACCGGTGCAGCTGGAACCGACCACGGTCGAGGGGCTGGGTGCCGGCGTCACCCAGGTCGCCGCCGGCACCAGCCACGCATGTGCCGTGACCGACGACGGCGGCGTCCGGTGCTGGGGCGCGAACGGCTCGGGCGCCCTCGGCGACGGCACGACCACCTCACGGGCCACCCCCGTGCCCGTCGACGGGCTCCCCGGGCCGGTGACCGCGGTCGCCGTCGGCAGCTCGTTCACCTGTGCCCTGACCAGCGCGCACGCCGTCCTCTGCTGGGGCTCGGACCGCTACGGCCAGCTCGGCGACGGCGTGGCCGACGACGCCATCGCCACGCACCCCACCAACGTCACCGGACTCGGTGCGGGGGTCGCCGCGATCTCGGCCGGCGAGCACACCGCGTGCGCCCTGCTCGACACCGGTGCGGTCCGGTGCTGGGGCGACGGCAGGGGCGGTGAGGTCGGGAACGGGCAGACCCTCCAGGCCAACCCCACGCCCGAGGCCGTCATCGGCCTCGACGCACCGGCCACCTCGATCGCATCGGGCGGTGGATCGACCTGCGCGGTCCTCCAGGGCGGGACGGTCCGGTGCTGGGGCGACAACACGTACGGCGGCCTCGGCGACGGCACCACCACCAGCCGTTCGACCGCCGTCGCCGTGACCGGCCTGGTGGGCGACGCCTCAGCCGTGAGCGTCGGCACGTACGCCACCTGCGCGATCGATGGCGGCGGGGCGTGGTGCTGGGGCATGAACGCGGCCGGCGTCCTCGGCCGCGGCTGGACCCGGACATCGCAGATCGGGGGCGCGGCACCGGTCGCAGGCCTCGACGCCGGGGTCACGTCGATCTCGGTGGGCATGGACTCGGCCTGCGCGACGACCGGCACCGGCGGATGGTGCTGGGGCGAGGGCCGCCACGGCGAGCTGGCGACCCGCGTGCTCGAGGAGGCGATGGCCCCCGTCCCGATCGCGACGGGCCCGGCCGCGGCGGCCCCGACCTCGGTCACGGCCGCCCCGGGCGACGCCTCGGCCACCCTGAGCTGGAGCGCGCCGCCCGGGGTCGGTTCCGGCGAGGTGCTCGGCTACGCGATCGTGGCTTCGATCGGTGGCGCGCCGGCCTACTCCCTCCGGACCACGGGTCCTGCGACCTCGACCACGTTCCCCGGTCTGGTCAACGGCGTCGCGTTCACCTTCCAGGTCGCCGCGCTCACCGCGACCGGCGGCGGCCTGGCCTCGAGCCCCTCCGCCGCGGTCACGCCACAGCCCGCCCCCGGCGCGCCGACGATCACCGCGACCACGGCCGGCAACCGCCAGATCCAGGTCACCTGGACCGCACCGGCCGACTCCGGCGGCAGCGCGATCACCGCCTACCGGGTCACGCCGCACCGCGGCACCACGGCCGACCCGCCGATCACGGTCGCGGCGACGGCACGCACCGCCACCGCCACCGGTCTGGTCG
>CAZUYW010000488.1:0-1786 GCA_964624775.1 uncultured Iamiaceae bacterium | reverse complement strand
TCGGGCCCGACTTCTCGCATGTTCGGTGCAAGGACTTGTAGCCTGCCACCAACAAACGCCGTCGTGGGGAACGGACCAATGAGCAACGTCACCGTCGATCCGTCGTCGGCTGCCGACCGCGGGGCCTCCGGTCCCGTCACGCAGCCCGACCTGAGCTGGGTGGTCGCGGGCCTGTCGGCCGCCGCCGGTGTGATCCACATCGCCATGACGCCCATCCACGGCGGGGCGGGCCTCATCGATCCCCTCGGCTTCGCCCTCGTGGGCCTGTTCCAGCTGCTGGTGGCCGGCGCCATCCTCAGCGGACGGGCGAGCCGTCTCACCTACGCGGCGAGCATCGCGGTCAACGCCGCCACCCTCGGCATCTGGTGGTGGAGCCGCACCTACGGCATGCCGTGGGGGTCCCACCGGGGCATCGTCGAGTCCTACGGCGTGGTCGACGTCACCACGGCCGTGCTCGAGGTGGCCCTGATCGTGCTGTGCGTCCGCCTCCTCGTCGCCCACGATCACCCCACCGAGCCCCGCCGCGCCGGCCGCGTCGCACCCGCCCTGCTCGCCGTGAGCGCGCTGGCCATCGCCGCCGCGGTGATCACCTCGCCCGACGCCGCCAACCACAGCCACAGCGCCCCGACGACGCCGACCCCCGAGCAGGCGATCACCGCCAAGCGCTGCGACAAGGCGATCAACATCCCGGCGTACTGGAAGGAAGCCAAGTACCTGGGGGTCGACACCATCTACGGCGGCAACCCGCCCGCCGCCACGGCCACGGCCACCACGGCGAGCGACGGCCACAACCACAGCCACGGCGCCGTCGCCGCAGCCCCGGTCGCGGGGGCCACCACGACCACGACCGAGCCCGATCCCACCGACGGCCGCGGCTCGGCCACGCTCGATCGCCTCATCGGCCTGACCTCCAACGCGAGCGGCGGCGAGGGCGCGGCTGCCGGTCTCGTCGTGGCGCTCGGCCGGGCCTCCCAGCAGGAGTACGACAACTGGATGTGGTGGCTGCGGGCCAGCGGCACCGTCGGCGCCGGGCACAGCCACAGCGCCTCGTCGGGCGCGGTCGACGACACGGGCGGCCACGGCGGCCACGTCGGCCCCCAGCCCTGGGCGGCCATGACCAAGCAGTCCGACTGCGACCGCCTCACCAAGGAGCTCGCCACCGCCCGCAAGGTCGCCCTCACCTACCCGACCGCCGCCGACGCCATGAAGGCCGGCTGGCACCGGGTCACCACCTACGTGCCGGGCATCGCCGCCCACTACATGAACTTCGGCCTGGTGGACGACAAGTTCCAGCTGACCAAGCCCGAGATGATCCTGTACGACGGCAACGGCCCCGACGCCCACGTCGTCGGCCTCAGCTACTACCTGATCCACGACGGTTCCCTCGAGCCGACGCAGGGCTTCACCGGCGCCAACGACCACGGCCACCGCCACATCGGCCTGTGCGTCGGCAAGGGCGGCGTCATCGGCGACTCGACGACCACCGTCGAGGAGTGCGCGGCGCGCGGCGGCGTGAAGGACGACGGCTCGAAGGCGTGGATGAGCCACGCCTGGGTCGTGCCCGGCTGCGAGAGCCCGTGGGGCGTGTTCAGCGCCGCCAGCCCGGTCCTCGACCGCCAGCTCGGCGAGCGGTCGGGCAAGGACTCGGGTGGCTGCGCCGGCTCCGCGGTCCGGAAGCGCTACGACCTCGGCAAGCCCGTCCCCGCCCCGACGTCGAAGGCGACCTCGGGCGACGAGGGCGCCGCCGCCGAGCTCAAGGGCGACTAGCCGGCCAGCGGGCCGCGAG
>CAZUYW010000487.1:0-1789 GCA_964624775.1 uncultured Iamiaceae bacterium | reverse complement strand
CGAGGCTGCGGAGCTGGATGTAGAACTTGCGGTTCGAGGCGGTGGTGAAGTCCTGGGTGTCGAGGACGGTGAGGACGTCGTCGGTGGGCGGGCTCACGTAGGCGGCGACGGCCCGGCGGCGCATCTCGGCCTTGAGCTTGGTGAGCTGGGTGGCGAGGCGGGAGGAGGCGGCCTCGGCGTCGCGGATGTCCTGCTCGGCCTGGGCGACCTCGGCCTCGGTGCGGGCGAGGGCGGCCTGCTGGGTGCGCAGGTTGGCCTCGATGGCCTGGAGGGCGTCGTCGATCTCGGACAGCGACGCCTTGTTGACGTCGATCTGGCCGGCGAGCTTGGCCTTCTCGGCCCGGACCCGCTCGCGCTCGGCGCGGGGGTTGTTGGCAGGGGCGGACGACGACACCTGGCTGGGCGCGACGAGGCTGATCGACACGGCCGCCAGGGCGAGGATCAGGGCTCGAGTGGGACGACGCACGGGGTGGTTCCTCCGGGAGATGACGGACCGGTGACCGGTCGCGTCACGAAAACGTAACAACGCGAACCGTGCTCGACAAGTCGCGGTGGGCGAGGTCGCTCAGGCGGTGCGGTCGAGCGCCACGTCGAGCGTGCGCGTGCCCGACACCGCATGGACCACGGTGGCGGTGTCCCGGGAGCCCGCCGGGCCGTACCACTTCAGGGTGGTCTTGGCGTCCTCGAAGCGGATCTTGTAGCCGACGAGGCGCAGCGGCATGAACGCGTAGCGCCCGTTCGCATCGGTGGCGACCTCGCGCACGAACACGCCGTCCTCCCGTTCGAGGTGCACGATGATCCCGGCGACCGGCTTGCCGGTGGCCGCGTCGGTCACCCGGCCGCGCAGGGTGCCGAGACCCGCGGTGCGGGTGGCCACCTCCTGGGCGAGCGCCGCCTTGGCGGTCGCGTAGGCGGGGTCGGCGGTGACGTTGGTGGTCTCGTTCGGGTCCTTCACCAGGTCGAAGAGCTGGGTCTCGCCGGTCTGCGCGTACACGACGTAGAGGTACGCCTTGGAGCGCAGCCCCCACGCCATGCCCATGAAGTCCCGGTCGCCGCCGCAGTTCGAGGCCGGCCCCGCCTGGGTGCGGCACCCGACCAGCAGGATCGATGACGGGCCGGGCACGGGTGTGGCGCTCTTCAGGTCCGTGACGAACGAGGCGCCGCTGAAGAAGCCGTCAGGCGCCTTGGCCCCGCCGACCTGGGCGAGCGTGGGGGCGAGGTCGACGTTGCTCGTCAACCGGGTGTGCGTGCCGGGCACCACGCCCGGTCCCCGGATGAGGAGCGGCACGTGGGTGGACTCGTCGTAGAGGTGGCCCTTGCCGGTGAGGCGGTGCTCGCCGAACGAGTAGCTGTTGTCCGAGGTGTAGACGATGTAGGTGTTGGCGAGGCGGCCCGACGCCTTGAGCTCGGCGAACAGGGACGTGACCGCCTCGTCGACGGACTGCAGCGCCCGGCACGTCGCGAGGCGCTTGCTGCGCATCGAGGCCGGGTCGACCTGGTGCACGTCGGCCATCCAGGACGGCTCGCTGCGCAGGTCGTGGCCGTTGAGCGTGGGCGGATCGGGGAGGGGGGTCGAGGCGCACGCCGTCGCGTGCCGGTCCGCCGGGCGCACCGGGAAGTGGGGGGCGACGGGGGCGAGGTAGGTGAAGACGGGCCGGTTCGGGTCCGCCTTGCGGAGGAACGAGCGGATGTCGGCCGCGTAGCGGTCGGTCGAGTAGTCGGCGGCGCCGGCGGCGTAGCGCACGGTGGCCCCGTTCTCGACGGTCGTGTAGTTCACGTACGGGTAGCC
>CAZUYW010000486.1:0-1792 GCA_964624775.1 uncultured Iamiaceae bacterium | reverse complement strand
GGCCTGCTCGGCCAGCCGTCCGCCGAGCCCGGGATCGCCGGCGTCGATCGCGGCGCGGGCCGCGGCGAGGAGCTCATCGCCGGTGATGGCGCTGCCGCTGTCCGCCCGCCAGGTCACCTGGCGCAGGGCGAGGTCGGCGTCGGGTGCCGACGGTCCGGCCGCGCTGGCCAGCCGTGCGGTGTGGCGCCGGCGGGCGAGCCGCGGGAGCTGGTCGAGGAGCGCGGCCCGCAGCAGCCGGGTGGTGAGGTCGAGCTGCACCTCGCCCTCGTGCTCGGCCGCCTCCACCACCCCGGCCCGCTCGAGGTCCTCGGCGATCCGCGCCGCGTCGACCGGCGCGCCGTCGGCGTGCGGATCGGGCCCGAGCGCGGACTCGAAGGTCGGCAGCGGGAGGCGCCCGGCCACCGCGAGGACCTCCAGCGCGTCGAGCGCCTCGGGGGCGAGGTGGTGCACGGGAGCGAGCAGCTCCTCGTCGAGCGCCGGGCTGCGACGGGGCGGGCCGTCGAGCGACCACACGCCGTCCCGCTCGACGAGCGCACCGGCGCGCTGCGAGGCCTCGACGAGGTCGCGCAGCCGCCCCGGGTTGCCCTCGGCGAGGGCGACGAGCTCCCGTGAGGCTCGTCCGTCGATGCGCGAGCAGAGCGCCTGGTGGAGCAGGTCGCCCACCTCGTCCTCGTCCAGCGGGTCGACCGTCAGGCGTCGGACGCCCAGCTCGCGCCAGAGGGCGTCGAGCGGACCGGTGGCCGAGCCCGTCGGTCGGGGCGACGTCCGCAGGGTCGCGAGGAGGTGGATCCGTCGGTCGGCGACCGCGCGGACCAGCGCTCGGGCGGTGTCGGGGGCCAGCAGGTGCAGGTCGTCGATGCGCAGCCAGGTGGGGGCGGGTCCGCCGCGTGCCAGCGCGTCGAGGGCGGTGGCGTCGAGCGTGGTGCCGAGGGCGCGCACCGTTCGATCCGGGGTCCATCCGGCCGTGGCTGCGACGGCGTCGGCCACCGCGCTCTTGCCGATCCCGGGGGGACCGTCGAGGACCAGGCCTCCGGCCCGCAGGGCGGCGACGCCCTCGGCCACGACGGCGGCCCGGCCCACGAACGGCCAGGAGGCGTCGGGGGCGGGCTCGGTCACCAGTAGCCCATGGCCTGCGCCTCGCGGACGAGGTCGTCGCGGAAGGCGGGCTCGGCCACGGCGATGAGGGCGCGGGTGCGCTCCCGGATGCCCTTGCCGCGCAGCTCGGCCACCCCGTGCTCGGTGACCACCTTGTCGACCGTGTTCTTCATGGTCGTGACCGCCGACCCGGGCGTGAGGCGGGGGACGATGCGGCTGACGCTGCCCTGCTTGGCGGTGGCGTGGAGCACGACGAAGCCCTGGCCCTCCCGGGCGTAGAGCGCGCCGCGGGCGAAGTCGGCCTGGCCGCCCGACCCGGACCAGTAGCGGCCGTGCACCGTCTCCGACGCGCACTGGCCGAGGAAGTCGACCTCGGTGGTGGCGTTGATCGAGACCATGCGCGGCTGCTGGGCGATGACGCGGGGGTCGTTCACCCAGTCGACCGGGAGCATCTCGACCGCCAGGTGCTCGTCGAGGAAGTCGTAGAGCCGGCGCGTCCCCAGCGCGAAGGTGGTCACGACCTTGGAGGGTCGCCGCACCTTGTGCACGCCCGTGACGACGCCCCGCTCGATGAGGTCGATGATCGGGTCCGCCAGCACCTCGGTGTGCACGCCGAGGTCCCGGTGTCCGCCGAGCTGGCGCAGGATGGCGGTGGGGGTGGCGCCGATGCCGGCCTGGATGGTGGCGCCGTCGGGGA
>CAZUYW010000485.1:0-1814 GCA_964624775.1 uncultured Iamiaceae bacterium | reverse complement strand
CGCGACCTCACCCAGGAGGACCTCGACGATCCCCAGACGGTCGCCTTCGCCAAGCAGGTCGAGTCCTCGGTGGTCCACTACGGCGACATCACGATGACCTTCCTCAACAACTGGTTCCGCACCGACCGCGAGGGCACGTCCCTGCAGTACGCATCGGCGGTGGCGGTCGAGGAGAAGTCGATCATCGACTACAACCGCGGCAACCCCGACGGCGTCCTGGAGCCCGGCGAGAAGCCCCGTGCGCCTCGCGTGCCGCTCGTCGCCGTGTACCCCAAGGAGGGCACGCTCTACAGCGACAACCCGCTGTTCGTGCTCGACGCGCCGTGGGTCGACGGCAAGGAGAAGGCCGGCGCCAAGGCGTTCATCGACTTCGTGCAGCAGCCCGACAACCAGCGCAAGGTCCTCCAGTACGGGTTCCGGCCCGGCAATCCGAAGGTGGCCGTGGGGGCCCCGATCACCAAGGCGAACGGGGTGGATCCGAGTCAGCCCAAGACCCTGCTGCAGGTGCCCTCCCCGACGGTGATGGTGTCGCTGCTCGACGAGTGGAAGCAGATCCGGAAGGGCGCCCGGGTGCTGCTCGTGCTCGACGTCTCAGGCTCGATGAAGGAGCCCGCGGATCCCGACGATCCCAACGGCCCCACCAAGCTGGACCTCGCCAAGCGCGCGGCCATCGACGCGCTCGACGAGTTCAAGGGCGACGACGAGGTCGGCCTGCGCATCTTCACGAACGGACTCGGCCCGAGCGGCGACAAGGACTTCCTCGACCTCGTGCCGATCGCCCCCATGTCGCAGAACCGGGAGCGCCTGGCGTCCACCATCCGGGACCAGTACCCGCAGAACGGCACCCCGCTCTACAACGTCACCCGCGACGCCCTCAACGACCAGGCGGCCGCGTTCGACAAGACCCGGATCAACGCGGTCGTGCTGCTCACCGACGGCGTCAACGACGACGGGGACGAGTCCGACGATCCCCAGCAGCTCCAGGACCTCATCGCTGCGCTGCGCCGGGCCACCGAGGGCGAGAACGCCAAGCCGATCCGCATCTTCCCGATCGCCTACGGCAAGGCCGCCGACCTCGACACGCTGCGCCAGATCGCCGAGGCGTCCAACGCGGCCGCGTACGACGCGAGCAACCCCGAGTCGATCTCGAAGGTGTTCACGGCCGTCGTCTCCAACTTCTGACCGGGCAGGCCGAGCCGTGACCGGACCAGGCGCTAGAAACGGACCATGGCTGCGCTGAGCTTCCGGGACCGGTTCTTCACCCCGCCCGTCGCCCACGCCGTCACCTCTCCGAGCGGGATCCTGGCCGCCGGCGCAGGGATGGCGCTCGGCGTGATCGCCGCGCCCGCGGCCCTGCCCCTCACCGTGCTCGGCGCGGTGATCGGGGGCGCCCTCGGCTACGGCGCCCGGGTCGCTCTGGCCATCCCCCGGGCGGGCAAGGGCGCCAAGATCAACGCCTTCGCCGTCGAGGAGCCGTGGCGCCACGCGGTGATGGATGCCGTGGCGTCTCGCGACCGCTTCGCCGACGCCCTCAAGGGCTTCAAGCCCGGGCCGCTGCGCGACAGCCTCACCGAGGTCGGCAACCGGCTCGACGAGGCGGTCGACGAGAGCTGGAAGATCGCCCAGCAGGGCCAGCTGCTCACCGATGCCCGGAAGCGCCTCAACGACCGCCAGGTGAACTGGGAGCTCACCCAGGCCCACTACGCGGTCACCCAGGGCGGGGAGCCGACCCCCACCCAGGCCTCCACCATCGCCGCGCTCGAGGCCCAGCTCGCCACGTCCCAGCGCATGGATCAGACCATCGCCGACGCCCG
>CAZUYW010000484.1:0-1821 GCA_964624775.1 uncultured Iamiaceae bacterium | reverse complement strand
GCCGAGCGCATCAGCGAGCTCACCGAGGCCCGCCGCATCCTCCTCGGCCCCTGACCCATCCACCGTTCTTCGCCGCGTTCTGGTCGTTGGTGAGCCCGTTCGCGGCGAAGAACGGTGGGTCGTCAGGTGAGGGGTGGGCTGAAGCCGAAGGCGGCGTCCTCGGGGTTGAGCTCCTCGAGCTCGACGTTGGCCGTCTCGGGGTAGCAGGTCACCACGAGCACGGCGACGAGGAGCGGGCCCAGCGCGAGGAGCCCGATCCCCGGGCCGAGGCGGTCGAAGTGGTCGGCCATGTGCCCGGCCACGTAGAGGCCGACGCTGCTGCCCGCCACGCCGGCGGCGGTGATCCACCCGTTCGCCTTGCCGCGCAGGGCGGTGGGGAACAGCTCCGGGCCGTACACGGCGAGGGCCGGCACCGTCATGGCCCCGACGATGCTGCCCACGACCGCGGCGAGCCACATCGTGATGCCGTGCGACTGGTAGGCGAGGGCGAAGCACGCGGCGCCGCCGATCGTGCCCACCGCGCCGACGATGCGCCGCCCCTTCAGGTCGGCCAGGCGGCCACCCACCACGATGCCGATGCCGCCGGGCGTGCCCGTGCTGATCGTGTACAGCGTGATCTGCCAGGCGGCGAAGCCCTGCTCGGTGCGCAGGAACTCGTTCTGGAACTGCGTGACCGGGGCGAAGAACAACAGGCCGAGGAAGGCGCCCGTCGACAGCATCAGCAGTCGGCCCCGGTGCCCGGCCATGGTGGCCTTCCCGTGGGGCCGGGTGAAGCGGCGGCTCTCGGGCAGGGCCCGCGCGACCCGGAGGAACTTCGGGAGCAGCAGCAGCGGGACCACGTACACGATCCGCCATGCGGGGCTGCCCTCGCCTCCCATGCCGGCGATGGGGAGCAGCAGCACCGCGCCGCCCGCGCCCAGCGCCGCCGTCATCGACACGACGCTGGCCGCGTAGGCCCGTCCGCCCGCCGGCATCTCCTCCGCGGCGACCACCGCGATCAGCAGGGCGAGCGAGGTCGACAGCGCCCGGGAGAACGTCTGGGTCAGGCCCAGCACCGCCAGGTTGGGTGACAGCGCGCCGGCGGCGGCGAAGGCCACCGACCCGACTGCGCTCAGCAGCAGGAGCTGCTTGCGGCCCTTGCGGTCCGAGAGGGTGACCACCACGAGCGACAGGAGGATCCCGATGCGGACCGCTGACAGCGTGGTGCCCTGGGCTGACTTCGACGCCCCGAACTCGTCCGCGGCGAAGGTGATGGTCTGGGTGATGATCGTGCCGAGGTAGCCGGCCAGCATCGACATCGTGCAGAGCAGGGCCAGCACCCGGGCGCTGCGGGCGTCGAGGCGGGCGGGCGGGGACCACCACGGCGCCTGATCGTCGTCGCGGGACGGCTCCGGTGGCTGGTCGTGGCGGAGCTGGCGGGCGACGAGGCGCCGGAACAGGCCGCCCCAGATCGGGATGGCCAGCTGCCAGCGGACCGTCTCGGTGACGTGGTGGCGCCCGGTGGCCTCGTCGGTGCGCACCTCGAGCGCGCGCTCGTACTGCTCGAAGGGACCCTCCGCGCAGCGGAACCGGTCGTGACCGTCGACCTCCTCGTAGACGATGCCGTCCCGCTCGGCGCGCAGGAGGGCCAGGCCGTGGTCGTCCACCTCGTAGGTGTTGACGGTCTCCTGCTGGGCGCCCATGGCCGTGCGGATCGGGTGGGTCAGCGGCCGGTGAAGGTCGCGTGACCCGGGCCGTTGGCCTTGAACGACTCGACCCCGATCACGGCGTCCTCGGTGCGGAAGGCCTCGACGAAGTACGTCTGCTCGAGGCGCAGGCCCG
>CAZUYW010000483.1:0-1823 GCA_964624775.1 uncultured Iamiaceae bacterium | reverse complement strand
GGTCCTTGATGTCCGACGGGGGCTCGTTCGGCGGCCGGCGGAACACCACGACGTCGCCCCGGTTCGGGTCGTGGAACTTGTAGCTGAGCTTGTTGACGAGGACGCGGTCGTCCTTGACGAGCGTGGTGGCCATCGACGGCGACGGGATCCAGAAGGTCTGGAAGAGCGTGGTGCGGATGACCACGGCGATGATGAGCGCGCCCAGGATGACCGCGCTCCACTCGACGATGTTGCGGGCCGAGGACTTGGGCGGCGGGCCGAGCGGCGGCGTCCCGGTGCTCGGCGGCTCCCCCGGGGCGACCGACACCCCGGAGCTCGCCGCGACCGCCGCCGCATCGCGCTCCATCCGCCGATCGAGCCCGCTCAGGTCGGGGGCGCGGGGGTCATCGACGGGTTCGGGCACGGGGCGACGCTAGCGCGGGGTGCGCGACGCCCCGTCGCGGTAGCGGTCGAGGATGCGGCGGGCGACCGCGCGGCAGAGGTCCGGCCCACCGAGCTCCGGGTCGAGGGCGTGGATCTGCACCGAGGGCCCCAGCCGCACGAGGAGCCGCTCCAGCCAGCTCGGCCCCGCGACCACGATGGTCACCCGGAGGCGACCCTCCCCGATCTCCTCGGCGGCCTCGATCGGGTACGCCTCGGCCACCCAGCGCGCGTCGGGGGCCAGGTCCAGCACCGCCCGGGGCCCGTCGTCGGGGAGGTCGATCGAGGCGCTGAGCTCGGCCGGTGGCGGCACCGCCTCGCCGGGGGCGCTCTGCACCTCCTCCATCCGGTCGAGGCGGAACCGGCGTTCGGCGTCGCGGTCGTGAGCCAGGCCGGTGAGGTACCAGGTGCCCTCCTCGGCGAACAGCTGCCACGGGGACACCTCGCGCTCGGCCACCGCGTCGCGCCCGTAGGTCCAGTACCGGAACCGCACCCGCCCGCCGGACGCGATCGCCTCCCGCAGGGCACGGCCGGTGCGGCCGCCGTCGGGGTCGAGGTCGACGTCGACCGCCTCGCCCGGAGCGATGCCGAGCACGGCGCCGAGCTTGGCGAGGGCGCGTCCGAGCGGCGCGTCGGGCTCGGACGGATCGGTGAGCGCGTCGGCAGCGACCACCAGGGCCAGGCCCTCGGCGGGGCTGAGTCGGAGCGGCCGGTCGAAGGAGAACAGCCGCACGTACACGCGACCGTCCTCGACGAACACCTCGAAGGGCATGTCGTCGTAGTGGGGCGAGTCGGCGCCGATCATCGAGGCCATCTCCAGCTCCTTGACCAGATCGCCGGGCGCCACCGCGAAGCGGGCGCACAGGTCCTCGATCGGCACCCCGTCGGGGTGGGTCGACGCCCACTGCAACATGGCCAGGAGCCGCTGGATCCGCCCGGCCGCGGTGATGCGGGGCCGGCTCACGGCGCCTCCTCCCCCGCGAGCGCCGCCAGCCAGGCGACGAGGTCCTCGCGCAGCGCCTCCGGCTCCAGGACCTCGGCACGCTCGAGGTAGCTGAGGACCCACGACCGGAACCCGGACCGGTTGGCGACCGGGAGCTCGACCACCAGACCCCGGTCGTCGTCGCCGACGACGCGTCCGGTGTCACCGATCTCGGCCCGTGCCGCCGAGGCCACCGCAGGGTCGAACCACACCGTCGCCGTGACCGCCTCGGCCGAACCGCCGAGCTGCCACGGCTCCACCCGCAGCCCGGGCACGGCCTCCGTCGGACGATCGAAGGCCCCGGCCTCCGCCCCGATCTCGACCGTGCCCTGGATGCGGCTCATGCGGAACCAGCGGTCCTCGCCTCGCGTCTCGTCGAAGCCGTTCAGGTACCACCGGCCCCGCTGGAACTCGAGTCGGT
>CAZUYW010000482.1:0-1832 GCA_964624775.1 uncultured Iamiaceae bacterium | reverse complement strand
CCTTCTGGATCCGCCAGGCCATCGGCCGGGCCCTCGACCAGAAGGCGAGCCTGGTGCGCCTCCCCGGCGATCGCTCGGCCAGCCTCCGCGCCGCCCTGCGCCAGGTGTCGGGCGACGGCGACGAGCTCGACGACGAGCACGCCCGCCTCCACCGCCTCGCCACCCCCACCTCGCTCGACCGCGTGGTCGGCGACGACGACGGCTCCGAGCTGATCGACCTCCTCGCCGACGACAAGCCCGGTCCCGAGGACCTCGCCGTCGCCAGCGAGCAGGACCGCATGGTCACCGATCTGCTCGACGTGCTCGACGCCCGGGCCCGGTACGCCGTCGAGCAGCGCTTCGGCCTCCACGACGGCCGCAAGCGGTCCTACCGCGAGGTCGGCGAGGAGCTCGGCGTGACCGCCGAGGCCGCCCGACGGATGGTCAAGCGGGCGGTCAACGCGGTGCGCACCGAGGCCGAGTCCCGCATCACCGCCGCCTGAGCCTGCCGACCGCAGCCGAATCGACTTGGCGCCGGGGTCCCCGGTCGACCACCCTTTTCCCGTGACCACCACGTCTGCTCCCTGGTCGCCCACCTCGTGGCGCGACAAGCCGGCTGCCCAGCAGCCCGACTGGCCCGACGAGGGCGCGCTCGACGCCGTCCTCAAGCAGATGGCCACCATGCCGCCGCTGGTGTTCGCCGGAGAGGCCCGTGACCTCACCGCTGCGCTGGGCCACGTCGCCCAGGGGGAGGCGTTCCTGCTCCAGGCCGGCGACTGCGCCGAGTCGTTCGACGCGTTCGGCGCCGACGCCATCCGGGACAAGCTCAAGGTCATCCTCCAGATGGCCGTGGTGCTCACCTACTCGTCGGGCGTGCCCACCGTGAAGGTCGGACGCATCGCCGGCCAGTTCGCCAAGCCCCGCTCCTCGCCCACCGAGCAGGTCGGGGACCTCGTGCTGCCCTCGTTCCGCGGCCACATGGTCAACGACATCGCCCCGAGCGAGGCGGCCCGCCTCCCGGACCCGCAGCGGTTGCTGCAGGCGTACCACCAGTCGAGCTCGACCCTGAACCTCCTGCGGGCGTTCACCAAGGGCGGCTTCGCCGACCTGGCCCGCGTCCACACCTGGAACCAGGAGTTCGTCGCCTCGTCCAACGAGGGCCGCCGCTACGAGCGCATCGCCGACGAGATCGATCGCGCCCTGCGCTTCATGCGGGCCTGCGGCATCGACCCCGAGGCGACCCCCAACCTCCACGAGGTCGACTTCTACACGTCGCACGAGGCGCTGGTCCTGGGCTACGAGGAAGCCCTCACCCGCCAGGACTCGCTCACCGGCGACTGGTACGACTGCTCGGCCCACATGATCTGGATCGGGGAGCGCACCCGTCAGCTCGACGGCGCTCACGTGGAGTTCTTCCGGGGCGTGCACAACCCGATCGGCTCCAAGGTGGGCCCCACCGCCACCCCCGAGGAGGTGCTCGAGCTGTGCGAGGCGCTCAACCCCGAGCGCATCCCCGGCCGCCTCACCCTCATCAGCCGCATGGGCGCCGACAAGGTCGAGGACGCCCTGCGTCCGCTGCTCGCCGCCACCCGCGACGCCGGCCACCCGGTGGTGTGGGCCTGCGATCCGATGCACGGCAACACGATCACCGCGGCCGGCGGCCAGAAGACCCGCCGCTTCGACGACATCCTCGCCGAGATCGCCGGGTTCTTCGCCGCCCACGACGCCGAGGGCACCTGGCCCGGCGGCGTCCACGTCGAGCTCACCGGCGACGACGTCACCGAGTGCCTCGGCGGCGCCGAGGAGATCCTCGACTCCGACCTGGGCTCCCGCTACGAGACGATGTGCGACCC
>CAZUYW010000481.1:0-1832 GCA_964624775.1 uncultured Iamiaceae bacterium | reverse complement strand
GGACGGGGTGCGCTCCATGGCGGCGCAGCCTAGGGGGCCGCCTCGCGGACCGGTCGGCGACGGGACGCTCGGTCTGGGGGACCTGTGCGCCCGCTCACGGCGTCCTGTCAGGTTGGTCCCGCATCGTGGGTCCTGCTCGAGCCGCACCGGTCCGAGCCTCCCCTGAACCCACAGCAAGGAACCACCACCATGAACCCCCTCCGCAAGACCGCCTTCGGTGCCGCCCTCGTCGGGACCGCCGTGCTCGGCGGCGCCCTCGGCGCCAGCTTCGTCGGCTCGGCCGGCGCCGAGTCCTCGACCACCACGGCGACCGTGGCGTCGACCCCGGCGCAGGGCTCCTCCACCCAGGCCGCGCCGACCCAGGGCCAGCAGACCGCCCCGCCGCAGGGCCAGGGCCAGACCCCGCAGGGCCGGCCCGACCCGAGCAAGGGCGGCCACCAGGCCAACGGCAAGACCGAGAAGATCCTGACCGGCACCACCGCCGAGAAGGTGACCGCCGCGGCGAAGGCCAAGGTGCCGGGCGCCACGATCGAGCGGGTCGAGACCGACGCCGAGGGCGCCGCCTACGAGGCCCACATGACCAAGTCCGACGGCTCCCAGGTCACCGTCAAGCTCGACTCGTCCTTCACGGTCACCAGCGTGGAGGACGGTCACGCCTGACCTGAGCGTCGCAACGCCTCCTCACCGGGAACCACGGTGCCGGCTCCTCCTCGGAGGGGCCGGCACCGCCGCGTCGGGGGTGCGGCTGCGGGCCGACCGTTAGGGTCGGCGCCCATGGGAAGCGAGCACATCCTGGCGATCGACCTGGGCACCGGCGGCCCCAAAGCAGCCCTGGTGGACGACGCCGGCCACATCACGGCGCACGAGTTCGAGCCGACGCCGATCGAGCTGCTGGGTGACGGCGGCGCCGAGCAGGACCCCGACGCCTGGTGGGCGGCGATCACCGCCGCGGTCCGCCGCCTCGTGGGCGCCGGTCACGTGCCGGTGGCGGACATCGTCGCGGTGTCGGTCACCTCCCAGTGGTCGGGCACCGTCGCTGTCGACGCCGAGGGTCGCCACCTCTACCCCGCCGTCATCTGGATGGACTCCCGGGGCGCGCCCTACGTGGAGGAGCTGGTCACCGGCCGGATCAACGTCGCGGGCTACGAGCCGCGGCGCCTCAAGCACTGGATCTCGCGCACGGGCGGCATCCCGAGCCACTCGGGCAAGGACCCGATCGGCCACATCCTGTGGCTGCGCCACGAGCGGCCCGACGTGTACGCCGCGACCCACCGGTTCCTCGAGCCGTGCGACTACCTGAACGCCCGCATCACCGGCCGCCAGGTCGCCTCGTTCGACTCGATCGTCGCCCACTGGCTCACCGACAACCGCGACCTCGGCGCGGTGCGCTACGACCGCCAGCTGCTCGACTGGTGCGGGCTGGCCGAGTCCCAGCTCCCCCCGCTCGTCCCGTCCGCGTCGATCGTCGGCGAGGTGCTGCCCGCGGTCGCCGCCGAGTGGGGCATCGCCGAGGGCACGAAGGTCGCCACCGCCACCGGCGACGTCCACTCCGCGGTGGTGGGCTCGGGCGCCCTGGGCGACCTCGAGGGCCACCTGTACATGGGCACCTCGTCGTGGCTGTCGTGCCACCTGCCCACCAAGCGCACCGACCTGCTCAACAACCAGGCCGCCCTCCCCTCCGCGGTGCCGGGCCGGTACTTCCTCGCCAACGAGCACGAGGTCGGCGGCGGCGCGCTCCTGTGGCTGCGCGACCAGGCCGGCATGGTGCGCGACCTCGACGAGGCCAACGAGCTCGCCGCCGCGGCGCCGCCCGGCTCGACCCAGGTGATCTT
>CAZUYW010000480.1:0-1836 GCA_964624775.1 uncultured Iamiaceae bacterium | reverse complement strand
CCTGCCAGGGCCTTCGAACCCGTTCGGGGCTGCGGCGCCCCGGCGAGGCGCCGGTGGCGCTTGACGTGAACCGCAGTTCACCTGCCAAGGTCGGTCCATGGACACCGAACCGACCGCCGTCCCGCCCAACCACCACGCCCACCACCCGGGCTTCTCGGGGTTCTCGGGCCTGGTGGCCGCCCTGTCGATGCGCCACAGCCGCACCCTGGAGGTGGACCGGGCGCTCGAGCTGGCCGAGGCCGGCGCCGGCGCCGTGGTGCTCGACATCGGCTGCGGTCCCGGCGATGCGGTCCGGCGGGCGGGCGCCCTCGGCTGCCGGGCGATCGGCGTCGACCCCGCGCCCGTCATGTTGCGCGTCGCCCGCCTCGCCGACCGGAGGGGCGGCACGTACCGGGTCGGCCGGGCCGAGGCGCTGCCGGTCGACGACGGCACCGTCGACGCGGCGATCGCGCTGGCGACCGTCCACCACTGGCCGGCGCTCGAGCCCGCCGTCGCCGAGGTGGCCCGCGTGCTGCGGCCCGGCGGGCGCTTCGTCGCCGTCGAGCGCGTCGCCGACCCGCTGGCCGACGGGCTCGAGAGCCACGGCTGGTCCGAGGCCCAGGCCGAGGGCTTCGCCGACCTGCTGCGCGCCGGCGGCTTCGTCGATGCGGCGGTGTCCCAGCACTCCGGCAGCAAGGGCCCGACGCTGTTCGTGGCCGCCCGCCGGCCGGGGTGAGCAGCGCGGAACGAGGACGGGGCGAGCGTCGCCCATCGGCCATGATCGAGGGGTGAGCCACCTGCCCCTGCACCTGCACGACACCCGGCGCCGCGCCGTGGTGCCGTTCGAGCCGATCCACGAGGGCAAGGCCGGCATCTACACCTGCGGCCCCACGGTGTACGGCCCCCAGCACCTGGGCAACATGCGCAGCCAGCTCATGGCCGACCTCCTGCGGCGGGTCGTCGAGGCGTCCGGGTACGACGTCACCCACGTGATCAACATCACCGACGTCGGCCACCTGGTGAGCGACGCCGACGAGGGCGACGACAAGGTCGAGGCCGCTGCGGCCCGCAGCGGCGAGACCGTCGCCGAGATCACCGGGCGGTGGACCGAGCAGTGGCGCGCCGACCGCCGCCGCGTCGGCTGCCTCGAGCCCCACGCCAACCCGAAGGCCACCGACCACATCCCCGGCCAGATCGAGATGGTCGCCACCCTCGAGGCCAAGGGCCACACCTACCGGATCGACGACGGCATCTACTTCGACGTCGCGTCCTTCCCCCGCTACGCCGAGTTCGCCGGCCTCGACCTCGACGAGCTCGAGGCCACCGGTCGAGTCGAGAACGTCGCCGACAAGCGCCACCCCGCGGACTTCGCCCTCTGGAAGCTCACGCCGCCCGGCGTCACGCGCCTGCAGGAGTGGGACTCGCCGTGGGGCCCCGGCTTCCCGGGGTGGCACGTCGAGTGCTCGGTCATGGCCGACGACGCCCTCGGCCACCCGTTCGACATCCACACCGGTGGCGTCGACCACATCCGCGTGCACCACACCAACGAGATCGCCCAGAGCGAGTGCGCCTTCGGCCTCCACCCCTGGGTGAACATCTGGATGCACCACGAGTTCCTCGACGTCGGCGGCGAGAAGGTGTCGAAGTCCAAGGGTCACGTGCTCGTCGTCGACTCGCTGGTCGAGCGCGGCCTCGACCCGATGGCCTTCCGGTACTTCTTCCTCCAGGCGCACTACCGCCAGCAGCAGGCCTTCACGTTCGAGCTCGTGGAGGCGGCCGCCACCGCGCTGCGCCGCCTCACCCACCACGCCGTCGCGGCCCGCGACGCGGTCGGCGGCGACACCGACGGCGCCGACC
>CAZUYW010000479.1:0-1845 GCA_964624775.1 uncultured Iamiaceae bacterium | reverse complement strand
CCCGAGACCGAGCGGTCCGAGCTGGTGAACGCGCCGGAGTCGCCGAACCGCCAGAGGTGATCGGCGGCCGGGCCCGGGGCGTACCAGAAGATGTCGTCGTGACCGTTGCCGTCGACGTCGGCGACGATCGGCGTGTAGGTGCCCGACACCTGGTAGCGCGCCACCACCTCGCCGACGAACGAGGACGGTCCGACGTGCCACACCTCCTCGGTGCCCGCGGCCCCGCCGTACCAGAACACCTCCTTGGTCCCGTCGCCGTCCAGGTCGACGAGCAGCGGCTGGAGGTTCGCCCGGTGGTGGAACACCGACGACGTGAAGGTGCCCGACGGGCTGCCCCGCCACAGGTAGGTGGTGCCCGTCTTCGGTGCGTACCAGAGGACGTCGTCGCCCGGTGCGCCGTCGATGTCGCCGGCGAGGACCACGTCGAACGTGCCCGAGATCGAGAGCCGGCTGCTGGTGAACGCGCCGCTCCCCTGCCCTCGCCACAGGTAGTCCGGCGCGGCACCCGGGGCGTACCAGAGCACGTCGCCCCGGCCGTCGCCGTCGGCGTCGAGGGCGACGGGTCGGAAGGTCCCGCCCACCGACAGGTTCGTGCTGGTGATCCCGGCCGGCGGCACCGGCCGGCAGGCGCCGCGTCCGGCGGTGAGGTCGCACAGGCCCGACGAGGCCGACCAGGTGAGCCCCGAGTCCGGCTCGGCGCCGCGCGGGCGGGCGTTCTCGCCGATGGCGCGGGACGCGCTGATGTCGGTGGTGTAGCCGGTGTCGGCCCGCAGCCAGTGGCGCTCCTCGGTGGCGCCGCGGTCGATCACGTAGAACGCCGCGCTGATCGGCGTCGGCGCGACCGTGGGATCGCCGCCGTCGCGCGGGGCGAGCGTGGCCCAGGCCGTCGCCCCCTGGATCGCGTCGAGCTCGGGGCGCACGTACCAGCAGGTGACCGGCTCGGCCGACGAGGGGACCGTGCAGGTGCGGGCCGACGCCCCGCCAGTGGCCGAGATCCCATCCACGAGGTGGAGCGCGCTGAAGGTCGGGTCGGTGCCGGTGAGGTCCTGGTAGCGGTCCTCGCACCCGACGCACGCGCCCCACGGCGCCCACGCCTTGGCCCGCCGCTGGGCTGGGGTCGACCCGTCGGGGGCGGCGCAGTAGCGGCCGATCATGCCGGCGGCCACGTCGGCGCCGACGACGCCCACGTCCATGGCCTCGATGGTGGTGAAGGGCGCCCCCACGCCCGCGGAGTCGTACTGCCAGATGCCGATGCCGGGGTTCCAGTAGGCCCGCCGGTAGGACGTGGTCGGATCCCGGAACGCGTACAGCCCGTAGTTCGCGTTGCGGTTGGTGTCGGTCGCGCTGCCGAGCGGCGGCGGGTAGCTCCCGGTCCACTCGTCGTAGCGCGAGAGCGTCATGGGCGACGGGGCGGTGGACGGCGTGGTTGCGGCGGAGGACTCGCCGAACACCGGGGCGAGGGCCAGGGCGGTGAGGCCGTCGTCGCTCAGGCTGCACGGTCGCGCGGTGGCGGTCACCGCAGCCCTGAGCGCCTCGTAGGGACCGCGACCGAAGTACCGGGGCGTCGGCGCCGCCGCGGTGTCGGCGGCGGGTTGGGTCGAGGCGGTCGACGTCGGCTCGTCGCCGCGGCCGACCGGCACGCCGTCGGTGAAGCCGAGCGGCAGGCCTGCGGACGCGTCCGTGCCCCGCTCCACCCCCGTGGCCGACCCGACGCCCCCGGCGGTGATCGCCGACAGCACCGTCCCGATCACGAGCAGTCCGGCCAGCACGACCCGTCGCATGGGAACACTCCTTGCGGGGACCTGAACGTCCCAAATCGGACGTTAGCCCCAAGGAGCGTGGCGA
>CAZUYW010000478.1:0-1869 GCA_964624775.1 uncultured Iamiaceae bacterium | reverse complement strand
CGCTCCCACCCGGACCTTCAAGTTCCACGCCGGGCAGGAGAAGAACGCTCGGGGGAGGAAGTAACCCATGGCCCAGAGCGGAACCAAGATCGCCGCCGTCCGCGCAACGCGCAAGGGCGCCACGATCCACAAGACCAACGAGCGCCCCGGCACCCGTGCCCAGGTCCGCTACGTGCGGGTCTCGGCCTACAAGGCCCGCGAGGTCCTCGACCTCATCCGGGGCAAGCACGTGGCCGACGCCGACGAGATCCTCCAGTTCGTCGAGCGCGACATCGCCACCATCATCCGCAAGTGCCTCGCCTCGGCGGTGGCCAACGCCGCCAACAACGACGGCCAGGACCCCGACGCCCTCGTGGTGTCGGCCTGCTACGCGGACGAGGGCCCCACGCTCAAGCGCTGGCGCCCCCGTGCCCGCGGCCGCGCCACCCGCATCCGCAAGCGCACCTGCCACATCACGATCATCGTGAGCCGCATGGGCGAGGCCGAGCTCAAGATCCGCACCGAGCGCGAGGCCCGCAGCGGTCGCGCCGGCGGCGGTGGCGCCGCCCGTGCCGCCTCCCGTCGTGAGCGCGTGGCCCGCAGCCGCCGCGAGCGGGTGTCGGCCCAGCACGATCACGACCACGATCACGATCACGATCACGACCACGATCACGATCACGACGAGGTCGCCGAGGCCGAGGTCGCCGAGGTCGAGGCCGACGCCACCGAGGTCGTCGAGGAGGCCCCGGAGGCCCCCGAGGCCGAGGCCACCGAGGAGGTCGCCGACGAGGCGCCCGCCGCCGAGGCCGACACCGACACCACCGATGACGAGGACGAGCAGTAATGGGTCAGAAGGTCAATCCCTACGGCTTCCGCCTGGGCATCACCACCGACTGGAAGTCGCGCTGGTTCGCCGACCGCAAGGACTACAGCCGCTTCATCATCGAGGACTGGAAGATCCGGAACCTCCTGATGACCGAGCTGCCCCACGCCGCGATCAGCCGCGTCGAGGTCGAGCGCACCCGTGACCGCCTCCGGGTCGACGTCCACACCGCCCGTCCCGGCATCGTGATCGGCCGCCGCGGTTCCGAGGCCGACCGCCTCCGCGCCCGCCTCACCGAGATCACCGGCAACAACAAGGTCCAGCTGAACATCCAGGAGATCAAGCAGCCCGAGCTCGACGCTGCGCTGATCGCCCAGGGCGTCGCCGACCAGCTCGCCGGCCGCGTCGCCTTCCGTCGGGCCATGAAGCGTGCCGTGCAGAACGCCCAGAAGGCCGGCGCCCTCGGCATCCGGGTCCAGTGCTCGGGCCGCCTCGGCGGCTCGGAGATGAGCCGGACCGAGTGGTACCGCGAGGGTCGGGTCCCGCTGCACACGCTGCGCGCCGACATCGACTACGGCTTCCGCGAGGCCAAGACCACCGCCGGCCGCATCGGCGTGAAGGTCTGGATCTACAAGGGCGACATCCTGCCCTACAAGTCGACCGTCGAGGACAAGATCTCCCGCGAGGCCGCCATGGCCGTGGGCGAGACCTCCGGCGATCAGCGTCCCGCCGCCGTGGTGTCCTCGAGCCGCCGCCGCGCCGAGGCCACCCCGGTCGACCCCGCCACGGTGGCCGACCCGGCCGACGAGGCCAAGCCCCTGGTCCAGGAGGCCGACCCCGAGATCGAGAAGCTCCTCGAAGAGGAAGAGGCGATCGAGCGCTCGGTGCGCGACCACCACGAGACCCCCCACTTCCGCCCCGGGGATGGTGACTGAACATGTTGATGCCACGGAAGGTCAAGCACCGCAAGCAGCAGCGCGGCCGCATGACGGGCGCCGCCAAGGGCGGCACGGCCGTCACCTTCGGCGACTACGGGATCCAGGCCCTCGAGCCGGGGTGGATCTCCG
>CAZUYW010000477.1:0-1874 GCA_964624775.1 uncultured Iamiaceae bacterium | reverse complement strand
GTGCCGAACGGACCGGCTCCGGGGCCGGGGGCCGGCGGCGCGGTGGGCGGGCTGGTCGGGAGGCGCGCGCTCAGCAGGTGACCAGGCGGGCCGCTCGGTTCCAGCGGCGAGGCCGCGACCGTGCTCGGGAAGTGCGTGGGCGGCGCGTCGGGGATCGCATCGGGACGGGCCGACCCGGTGCCTGACCTGGGCGCCCAGGGATCCCACGGGCCGCTCGCCACGGGCGGCTCGGTGGGGTGGGTGCGCTCCATGGGGGTCATGCAAGCAGGTTTTCGTCGGATCTCCACGGCATCTGCACGAAACCTGCACAGCAGGTGGGGAACGATTGCCCCGGTTCGTGCGTCGAACCGGTGATCGGTCTCCCCGCCGGTCATCCCCAACGTCGAGGCGCAGGCCTCGGGAGGAACACACCATGGACGAGATCGAGCTCGTTTGGATGCGCAACGGCAACTGCCGCGACTATCCCCCCTCGGTCTTCTTTCCCAGCGATGGCGTCGGTGTCGACGCCGCCCGCAAGATCTGCGCCACCTGCCCGGTCATCGAGCCGTGCAAGGAGTACGCCCTCGCCAACCGCATCGACCACGGCGTGTGGGGCGGCTGCTCGGAGCGCGAGCGCCGACGCATCCTGAAGCGGCGCCGCCAGGAGACCGCGGTCAGCCTCTGATGGCCTGATCGGCCTGGCCGGGGCGCGTCGAAGCGCCCGGACCAGGCGTCAGCGCGATCGTCGGGTCAGCTGTTGCTGTCGGCGTCGGCGGACGGCTTGGTGTCGGACGACGCGCCCTCTTCGCTGCCCTTCTTGAACTCGCGCTGCGCCTCGCCGAGGGACTTGGCGAGCTTGGGAAGCTTCGCCCCGCCGAAGAGGACCAGCACGATGATCAGGACGACGATGAGTTCGGGAGCTCCAAGGCCTGCCATGGGGTCCACCGTAGTCCTGTTGGTGTCCGAAACGGGCAGCGGCCGCCGAATCGGACCGGCCCGGGCGCCGCGGCGCTGAGGCCGCCTCGCCGCTCTGGCAGGCTCGGAGCGTGCTCGAGTGCGTGGTGAACATCAGCGAGGGACGGGACGTCGCGGTCATCGAGGCGATCGCCGAGGCCGCCGGCGCGGACCTGCTCGACATCCACCGCGACCCGGACCACCACCGCAGCGTGCTCACGCTCGTGGGCGAGGAGGCGCCTCGCGCGATCACCCGCGCTGCGATCGCGGCGATCGACCTGCGCGCCCACGCCGGCGTGCACCCCCGCATCGGCGCGGTCGACGTGGTGCCCTTCGTGCCGCTCGAGGGGTCGACCATGGCCGACGCCCTCGCCGCCCGCGACGCGTTTGCGGCGTGGGCGGCGGCCGAGCTCGAGGTCCCGTGCTTCGGCTACGGCCCGGAACGCTCCCTCCCCGATGTGCGGCGCGGCGCGTTCACCGCACTGGCACCCGACACCGGCCCGCCCCGACCGCACCCGACGGCGGGGGCCATCGCGGTCGGCGCCCGCCCGGTGCTCGTGGCCTACAACGTGTGGCTCGCCGAGCCCGACCTCGACGCGGCGCGGGCGGCCGCCGGCGCGGTCCGTGGCCCGCACCTGCGCGCCCTGGGCCTGCAGGTGGGCGATCGGGTCCAGGTGTCCATGAACCTCATCGCGCCCGACATCGTGGGCCCCGCGACGGCCGCGGATCGGGTGGCCGAGCACGTCGCGCTCGCCGGCGGGGAGCTCGTCGGGCTGCTGCCCGCAGCGGTGCTCCACGCGGTGGCGCCCGACCGCTGGGCGTTCCTGGACCTCCGGGAGGACGCCACGATCGAGGCGCGGCTGCGCCGCCGGGCCGATCGGCTCGAGGGCGATGACGCTTGGTGATGGGCGGGGGCGGGTCGGCTCAGGCGCCGACGCCGT
>CAZUYW010000476.1:0-1877 GCA_964624775.1 uncultured Iamiaceae bacterium | reverse complement strand
GGGATGGGATCGTGCTTGTTCATGCGGTTCTCCGGTGAGTTGGAGTTGCATGACGGCATTGGTCGGGCGGATAGTGTAGGCGAATTTCTCCAGTATCGTCAGAAGCCTCGCCGCGCTCGCGCAGCCGCAACCGGACCAGCCCGAGCGCCAGCAGGCCGCACAGTTCGCCGCGGCGCTCGGCGGGAGTCATCTGGTCGGGCGGCAGCGGGTTTGAACCCCGCTGTGGGTTTGTCGGCACGTTTCGCATGGGGGAAACGCTACCCGCCCACCCTGCGAAAACAATCAGATTCAAAGACTTATGGGAGTCCCGCGTAAACCTGCGCAGAGGATGGGAACCGGTGGAGCCTCAGTGACGTGTCGCCGGCGCGACCTGGGCCACCACGACGACGGCACCGGCGCCGGCCGGGACCTGCCCACCGCCATCGGCGTGGGCGTCGGCCTGTTCATCGGCTACGTCGTGCTCTGCTTCATCGGCACGGCCGCGGTGACGCTGCTCGCGGTCGTGGTGATCGTCATGGGCGCCATCGAGTTCTTCAACGCGGTGCGCCGCGTCGGGTACCACCCGGCGGTGCTCCCGGGCCTGGTGGCGTCCGGCTGCTACGTGCTGGCCATGCACTACAAGGGCGGCGACGGCTTCCTCATGGTGACGTTCCTCACCGTGATGGTCCTGATGCTCTGGTACGTCCTCGGCCTCCAGCACGAGCGGGCCGTGGCCAACATCGGCATCACGCTCCTCGGCGTCCTCTGGATCGGCGGCCTCGGCTCGTTCGCCGGCCTGCTCCTCGCCCTGCCCCACGGCATCGGCGTGCTCACCGGCGCGGTCGTCGCCACCGTCGCCTACGACGTGGGCGCCTACTTCGTGGGTCGCCAGTTCGGGAAGACGCCGCTGTCGCCGTCGAGCCCCAACAAGACCATCGAGGGCCTCGTCGGCGGCGGTGCCGCCGCCGTCGTGCTGTCCGCCATCCTGCTCGGCGGCTTCCCGGGCCTGTTCCCGTGGTCGTTCTCCGACGCCCTCGTCCTCGGCCTGGTCGTGGCCTTCGTGGCGCCCATCGGTGACCTGTGCGAGTCGATGCTCAAGCGCGACCTCGGCATCAAGGACATGGGCTCGATCCTGCCGGGCCACGGCGGCCTGCTCGACCGCTTCGACGCCCTGTTGTTCGTGCTGCCGGCGACGTACTTCGTGTACTGGCTGCTCGACATGGTGGCCAACGTCAACTGACGCCGACCCCGACCGCACCGGCCGCAGCCTCTAGCCTGCAGCCATGACCACCCGCGTCGCGGTCATGGGCTCGACGGGGTCCATCGGCACCCAGACCCTCGAGGTCGTCGCGGCCGAGGCGGGGGACTACGAGGTCGTGGCCCTCGGCGCCGCGACCTCCGTCGAGCTGCTCGTGGAGCAGGCCAAGGCCGTGCGCCCGGCGGTGGTGGCCATCGCCGACGAGTCCCGGGCCGGCGCCGTGCGCGACGGGGTCCCCCCGGGCACCGAGGTGCTGGCGGGGCCCGATGCCCTCGCGGCAGCGTGCGCCGGTGCGGACGTCGTGGTCAACGGGGTGGTGGGCTTCGCGGGCCTGTCGGTCACCCTGGCCACGCTCGAGGCGGGCAAGCGCCTCGCGCTGGCCAACAAGGAGTCGCTCATCGCCGCAGGCCCGGTCGTGGCCCGGGCCCGCGCCACCGCCGGCGCCGAGCTCGTCCCGGTCGACAGCGAGCACTGCGCGGTCCACCAGTGCCTGCGGGCCAACGACAACGCCGAGCGCCTCGCCCGCATCGTGCTCACCGCCAGCGGCGGCCCGTTCCGGGGGCGCACGCGGGCCGACCTCGAGTCGGTCACCATCGCCGACGCCCTGGCCCACCCCACGTGGTCGATGGGGCCGAAGATC
>CAZUYW010000475.1:0-1886 GCA_964624775.1 uncultured Iamiaceae bacterium | reverse complement strand
GAGGAACACGGGCAGCTTGGCCAGCTGGCCGGCGGCAACCAGGCCCCACGCCACCGCGACGTTGCCGGTGATGTTGGTGTAGGTGCCCGGCGCCTGCTGGGCCGGCTTGATCGAGTAGGCGTTCTCGAAGAGCTCCGCGGTCTCGCCGAACGCGTGGCCGGCGTTGAACGCGGCCCGGTTGGCGGCGGCGACGTTGGGCTTGGAACCGAACTTCTCGTCGATCCAGTTGAGCGTGGGCGCCGAGGGCCGGGTGTACATCCAGCTGATGAGGCCGAGGGCGAAGAAGTTCTTCGAGCGCTCGGCGTCGCGGGGCTTCACGCCGAGGGGCGCCACCGCGTCCTTGGTGAGCGAGGTCATCGGGATCTCGTAGACCTTGTAGCGGTGGAGGCTGTCGTCGGTGAGCGGGTTGGCCTCGTAGCCGGCCTTGGCGAGGTTGCGCTCCTCGAAGGCGTCGACGTTCACGAGGATCGTGCCGCCCGGCGCCAGCGCGTCGAGCTCGGCGCGCAGGGCGGCCGGGTTCATGGCCACCAGCACGTTGGGCGCGTCGCCGGGCGTGGTGATCTCGTGATCGGAGATGTGCACCTGGAACGCCGAGACGCCCGCGATCGTGCCGGCTGGGGCACGGATCTCTGCGGGGAACTCGGGCAGCGTCGCCAGGTCGTTGCCGAAGATGGCGCTGGCGCTGGCGAAGCGATCGCCGGTGAGCTGCATGCCGTCGCCGGAATCCCCGGCGAAGCGGATGATGACCTGGTCGATCTCGACCGGGTGGGTGGAGTGGTCAAGGTCGGCCACGGTGCCCCTTTGTAGGTTCCACGGGAGGCTCTGGCCTCCGGTGCGCCACGATAGCGAGCGTTATCCCCCGCGCCGTGGACACCCCCGAGGGGGTTCCGTCGGTCACCGTCGCCTGGGATGGATCGGTGTGGCGCGCCGCCGACGCACGGACGGCGCGCCCCACCTGCGGATCAGGAGATCGAGGCCTGGTAGATGCTCTCGATGGCCGCGTCGAGCGTGGCGTCGAACTCGGCGTCGCTCTGCTGGGCCGACAGGCCCTCGGTGAGCGCACGGGAGAACGAGGCGATCACGCCCGGGTTGGCGGCGAGGCGGGTGTTGGCGTCCTCCCGGGTGTAGCCACCCGACAAGGCCACCACGCGCAGCACGTTCGGGTGGTCGACCAGCTCCTGGTAGAAGCCGTCGGCCTCGGGGAGGGTCAGCTTGAGCATGATCGGCTGGTCGGCGCTCAGCTGCTCCACCTGGGCCAGGATCGCGGCCTTGAGCAGCGCCTCGGCCTCGGCCTTCTGCGGGCTGTGGATGTCGACCTCGGGCTCGATGATCGGCACGAGACCGGCGGCCAGGATCTGGCGGCCGACCTCGAACTGCTGGTCGACGACGGCACCCACGCCGGCGGCGTCGGCGAGCTTGATGACCGAGCGCATCTTGGTGCCGAACATGCCCTTGGCCACGCCCCGCTCGAGGAGCTCGTCGAGCCCGTCGATCGGCTTCATCACCTGGGCGCCGTTCGCCTCGTCGGCGAGGCCCTTGTCGACCTTGAGGAACGGCACGACCTGCTTCTTGTTCCACAGGTAGGCGCCGGTGTCCTCACCCTCGACCTGGCGATCCATGGTCATCTCGAAGAGGATGGCGCCGAGCACCCGCTCGCCCGTGAAGCTCGGGCTCACGATGATGCGGCTGCGCATCTCGTGGATGCGATCGAACATCTCGGCGTCGCCGGTGTACTGGTCCTCATCGACCCCGTACAGCTTCAGCGCCTTGGGGGTGCTGCCGCCGCTCTGGTCGAGGGCGGCGATGAAGCCCTTCCCGCTGCGGACCTTCTCGAGCTGCTCGGTGTTCATGGATGCGTTGTCCGATCTCGTCGACGACGGTGTCGG
>CAZUYW010000474.1:0-1886 GCA_964624775.1 uncultured Iamiaceae bacterium | reverse complement strand
GCGCCCACCGCGCCGACCCGCCAGTGGACGCCGTCGTCGTCGCGGGCCTTGGCGTGGTCGAGGGTGGACTCGGCGAGCGGGTCCCCGCCCACGCAGACCTGCGGGGTGGTCTCGCCGACGGAGGCCAGCGAGGGCCGGTCGGCGACGACGCCGTCGATCACCGTGCGGATGAAGCGGCTGTAGTCGTCGGTGCCCATCACGCCCTGCTGGCGGATGCAGGCGAACTCGGGGAACACGACCCGCTTCACGCCGCGGAGCCGGTAGCCGTCGATGCGCTTCACGATCTCGTCGACGAGGGCGGTGCGCATGGCGGCGCTGCGGGCCGGGAGGACCGTGCCGCCGGGGGTGCGGACGTCGCCCTGCTCCCACGCGCCGAGCGGCCACACGAGCACGTCGACCCCCTGGTCGAGCATGGCCTGCTCGCGGGGCGGGAGGTTCTTGGCGCACCAGCCGTCGCCGGGCGAGTACCAGGTGCCGTCGCTGTAGCGGTAGAGGTACCCCTTCTCGGGGCCGAACACGCCGCAGCCGAGGGCGGCGCCGTTGCGCAGGAAGGTGGAGCCGACGATGGCCGGGAGCTTCTCGGAGCCGACGTGGGCGGCGAGGTCCCAGGCCACCGAGTCGCCGACCACACCGGCCCGGAGGGGTCGCGGGGCGAAGGCGAGGACGAGGTCGGCGCGCAGGGCGGACTCGTCGCCGCCGAGGCTGGCCAGGCGGGCCACGTAGAAGTCGCGCCGGTCGGTGGTGAGCGGGATGCCCACGACCTCGGGGTAGTGGATGGCGAGCACCCGGCGGCGGCCCTCGGTGGAGGTCTGCACGGAGCCGGCGACCTGGGTGCGGCTCTCGCCCTTGGCGAGGCGGCCCGTGTAGTAGCTGATCGCACCGGAGTCGGCGGTGCGCCCGAGCAGGCGGGTGAACACCGCCTTCACCCAGTCGGTGTTCGACGGGTGGGCGCGGGTGAACTCACCGCCCGCGGTCAGGAAGGCGATGAGGCGGTCCTCGGTCCACCCCTTGGCGAGCTGACCGGCCCAGTAGGTGCTGTCCGCGCTGGACGGCGCCCGGCCGAGCACGCGGTCGAAGGCGTAGCCCACCGAGCGCTGGCGGGCCTCGGTGGTGGCGGCGAAGGACGCGGTGACCGAGGCGGTGGAGGTGCGCACGGCACGGTCGGCCCAGGAGCGCACGCTGGCGTCGCTCGGGGTGCGGCCGAGGACCTTGGGGTACACGCCGAGGCGGATCCAGGTCTCGGCGTCGGCCCGCCAGGTGTCGGGGGCGGCGTCGGTGGCGGGCGGCGTGGGTGCGGGCGCGGGATCGAGGCCCGCGGTGCCGAGCCCGGGCTTCTGGGGCTCGCACGCGGCCGCGCCGAGGAGCGCGACGAGCAGGATGGCGAGGAGGAGGGGGCGACGGCGCACGCGGGACTCCGGAAGGTCGACGCACCAGCCTACGGCGTCGCACCGATCCGGGACAGGTTCCGGTCAGTCCTCGCCGGCACCCACACGGGCGAGCTCGGAGCCCAGCCAGGTGCGCCACAGCCACGCCGCGCCGGCGGGCGACCAGTGCTGGCCGTCGTCGGGGCGGGGGTCGCCGACCCCAGGCACGTCGGTGCGGGCCCGCCCATCGCGGCACACGAGGTCGCTCCCGTCGACCACCACGGCATCGGGCCGCTCCTCGGCGACCGGCGTGAGGATCGCGTCGACGAACCACCGCTCCCGCCGTCGCTGGTCCGCGGTGCGCGGGCACGGCTCGGCCCACAGCGCCGCCCGGGCGCCGGTGCTGGTGAGCGTGTCGAGGCGCTTGCGGAGCAGGCCTCGCAGCTCGTCCTCCCAGCGGGCGTCGCCGGGGCCGACGGTGCGGCCGTAGCGCTCGTGGTCGTTGCGCTCCCAGGGACCGGT
>CAZUYW010000473.1:0-1886 GCA_964624775.1 uncultured Iamiaceae bacterium | reverse complement strand
TCGTGGTGCATCTGGTGGTGCCGGTAGCAGAGGGTGATGAGGTTGGCGGTGTCGGTGGGGCCGCCGTCTTCCCAGTGGACGATGTGGTGGATCTCGTGGCCGACGCTGGTGGTGCAGCCGGGGATGCGGCAGCCCTTGTCGCGGTGCAGGATCGCTCGGCGGAGCTTGCGGGAGATGGCGTGGGTGGCCCGCCCGACGGAGAGATCGGACAGCCCGGTGCGGACGAGGGCTTGGGTGGTGCAGTCGCACAGCAGGGCCCGCCGGAACGGTGCGGGGAGCGGGGTGCCCATGGTGGTGGAGAGGGCGTAGTCGCCGTCGGGGCCTTGTTCGAGGTGGACGTGGACCTTGTAGCGATCGGATCCGGGTCGGGCGGCTTCACCGGTGCGCAACGCGGTTTCGGCGATGGCGGTGAGGGCGTCGCTGTTGGACACCGGCGCCACCCCCTCACCCTTCGGGGCGTCAGCGCGGTGTTGTTGGTAGAGGTCTTCGCGGGTGGCGGCGAGGGCCTGGTCGATCACCGCGCCCTGCTCAGCCGACGCGCGGCCGCGGATCCACCAGCCGTCGTCGTCGTTGCCCGTGCAGATCCCGTTGGAGGGCTTGGGCTTCTTGGCTTCGAACCCGTAGCCGGGCAGCGCGGTGCGCAGCTGGGTCACGGTCGCGAACCGGGCGAACTCGGTGACCGACTCGTCATACGCGGCCGGGACGTGGCGGGCCACGATCGCGGCTTGGTCCAGGGTCAATCGCCCGGCTTTCACCGCCGCGTACATGCATGGCAGGTCGTGGCGGCGTTTGGCGATGCGCACCAGGTCCTCGCAGTGCCCCGGGGCCAGGCCGGTGCGCCAGGCCAGGAAGTGCGCCGGCGATTTCAGCCCGACCCCACCCCAGTGCGTCTCGTCCAACACGACCTCCACCGCTTCGAGGAGGCGCACGGTGGCGGCGTTGACCTGACCCATCGCGGCGGCGATCTCATCGCGCACGGCATCGTGGCGGGCCTCGCTGTTCGGCGTGTCGGTCGGGGGGAGCATGACGCCCACAATACCACCACTATCGAACACATGTTCGCAAACATCATGGTTTGTACCGATAGCCCCCAGCACCACCCATCACCCACCGAGATGCCGGACGAAACGCCCGTCCACAGATGGAGGACCACCGCATCCCCCAGCCTCCGCCTGTCCTCGCCCCACCGATTCACCTCACCCCGGCTGGGTCGCTGCCACACTGGCGCCATGCCCAGACCGCTCGTGGTGTTCGTGGATGTCGACGACACGCTCGTCCGGCACCTGGGCGGCAAGCAGATACCGGTGCCCGGTGTGATCCGGCACGTGCGGGATCTGCATGAGTCGGGTGCGACGCTCTACTGCTGGAGCACCGGGGGCGCCCAGTACGCCCGGGCCATGGCCGGGCTCGTCGGACTGGAGGCGTGCTTCACGGCGTTCCTGCCGAAGCCAAACGTCCTGCTCGACGATCAGGCGGTGCGCGACTGGCGCCAGTGCGTCGAGGTCACCCCGAGCGAGACCAGTGGCCGCGCCCCCGGCGACTACGACGACCTCCTCGGCCGCTGACCTCCGCACTCGTCAGAAGCCGGTGCGCCAGGCGACCTTGTGGACCGCCGGCACGTGCCCGCCGAACTGCTCGCAGCGCGAGACGAGGAGTCGTCGAAGGTGCGAGAAGGAGGCTGGCTCGTAGCCGCGCCGGCTGTACCCCGCCACGATCGGTAGGCCGATGCGCTCGCCGGTGCCGGTGATGAGGACCGGCCACACCTCCACCGACCAGTGCCAGGCGACGCGCCAACCGGTCGTCCGACGGACCCCGATGCCGGCCACGTCTGACCACGGGATGGTGCGGACCCGGAAGCACCGGATCGTCACACCCTCAGGATCGAG
>CAZUYW010000472.1:0-1888 GCA_964624775.1 uncultured Iamiaceae bacterium | reverse complement strand
CGGCACCGGCCGCGCCGCCGCCCGCCTGGCCCGGCGGTCCGGCCTCCCCCGATGCGGGCGGGCGGGGCATGGGACGCGGCCAGATCGCGGCCCTCGTCGCCGTCGGCGTCCTCGTGGTCGGCCTGTTCGCCTTCATGGCCCTCAACACCGGACCGGACAAGGCCCGCCAGGAGGCGATCCGCGCCCAGGACGAGAGCGCCACCACGGTCACCTTCGCCGCCCCGCCCACGACCACGACCACGACCACGGTGCCCGTGACCACCACCACGACCACGTCCCCGAACATCCCGCGCAACGCGGCCGTGTTCTGCGAGGGAGCGCGGGCGGTGACCGCGTTCGAGTTGCGCAGCGTGGCCGACCGGCTCGACCAGGACTTCGCGTCGATGCGCGCCCGCTTGGCCACGGCGCGAGCGTCATGGGAGGCGGGTGCGGCCAAGATGCAGGTCGGGGCACCGCCTACCCTCGACGCGTCGCTCGCGACGTACGTGCGCGGCTACAAGTCGCTGTTCGACGCCGTGGCCTCGAGCCCGACACCCGAGGAGCTGCGGAGCCGCCTCGACGTCGCCGGGGTCCAGGCCGCGTCGGCCGAGGGTGAGCGCATCGGCACCGCAGTCCGCAGTGCTTGTTGATCGCTCCCGACGGGCGGCCTGCCATGATCGGGCCGTGCCCGGCCCCCACGATCAGCCCCGCGACCACTGGTTCGAGGACCTCGCCGACCACCTCGGCGCGGCCTACCTCCGCTACTCCTTCACCAAGGGGACCGAGCAGGAGGTCGACTTCCTGGTGGCCACGCTCGGGCTCGAGCCCGGCATGCGCGTGCTCGACGTCGGCTGCGGCCCGGGCCGCCACGCCCACGCCCTCGGGCGCCGGGGCATCAGCGTGCACGGCGTCGACATCAGCAAGCGCTTCGTGGAGCTGGCACGGACCGGGGCCCCCGACGGCGTGACCGTCGAGCGCCTCGATGCTCGCGACCTGCGCTTCGACGGCGAGTTCGATGCCGCCATCTCCCTCTGCCAGGGCGCGTTCGGGCTCGCGGACGGCGGTCCGGGATCGCCGGGCACGCCGGTCGACCCCGACGGCGTGGTGCTCGACGGCATCGCCCGGGCGCTGCGGCCCGGCGGGCGCGTCGCCCTCAGCGCGTTCAGCGCCTACTTCCAGGTGCGCTGGCTCGACCCCGACCGGGGCTCGTTCGACGCCGAGCGGGGCGTGAACCACGAGCGCACCGAGATCCGCGACGAGCAGGGCGCCGTCGCCGAGGTCGACCTCTGGACGACGTGCTTCACGCCGCGCGAGCTGCGCCTGCTCGCCGCCCGCGCCGGGCTCGCCGTGGACGCCATCTGGGCGGCCCGGCCCGGCGAGTACGGCACGGCGCCGCCCGACGTCGACCACGAGGAGTTCCTCCTGGTGGCGCACCGCCCGGCCTGATCGGGGGCGGCTCTTGGTGGCGGCGGGGGAGCGCGTCTAGCGTTCGGGGTCCGTGTGCGCGTCGTGTGGCGCGCCCGGACCCGTCGTATCCGCCGATTCCCATCCATCCGAGAAGAGCACTCCCTTGTCCGACCAGACGATCACCGCCCCCGACACCGACGACGCCACCGAGGCGTACGTGCCCCGCCAGATCATCGCCGACGACCTCGACGGCACCTTCGAGGAGGCCATCGCCGGCACCCTCGTGAGCGTCGAGGACGGCCAGATCGTCGAGGGCACCGTGGTGAAGGTCGACAAGGACGAGGTCCTCCTCGACATCGGCTACAAGTCCGAGGGCGTGATCCCGAGCCGTGAGCTCTCGATCCGCAACGACGTCGACCCCGCCGAGGTCGTGTCGATGGGCGAGCTCATCGAGGCCCGGGTCCTCACCAAGGAGGACAAGGACGGCCGCCTCGTCCTGTCC
>CAZUYW010000471.1:0-1888 GCA_964624775.1 uncultured Iamiaceae bacterium | reverse complement strand
TCGCCGTTCCAGTTCCCGATGAGCGGCTCGAAGTCGCCGTTGATCGACAGCTTGGTGAGGTGGCTGAGGCCCGTGTCGGCGAAGGCGACAGCATCGGGAACGCTACCCGGCCCGTACCAGAGGATGTCGGTGCGCTGGTCGGCGTCATACCGACCGACGAGGGGAAACGAGCCGGCCCCTGGGCTCGGGACGGACCCGGTCTGGAAGTTGCCGGACCCGGTCGCGGTCCAGGTCAGGTGGTTGGCCGAGTTCTCGGTCCACCAGATGAGGTCGGTCAGGCCGTCGCCGTTGTGGTCGAACGCGTAGCCGTCGTAGGTGCCGTTCACGGTCTTCGACTTGGTCACGTAGGTGCCGTCGGGCCTGAACAGCCAGATCGCATCGGGCGCGGCGCCCGGCGCGTACCAGAAGATGTCGTTGGTGCTGTTGCCGTCGAAGTGGAAAGAGCCAGCGGCCTGGTAGGACCCCGAGACCGGCCGCGCCACCGACCGGAACGTGCCGTTGCGGTTCGAGAACCAGATGTAGTCCGGGGTCGGTCCCGCGGCGTACCAGAAGATGTCGGTGGCGCCATCGCCGTTGAAGTCGCCGGTGAACCAGTCCGGGTAGTTCCCGTTGATCATCAGCGCCTTCGTCGTGAAGGTGCGGTTGCCCGTGTCCAGCCACAACGTGTCGGCGCCGCTCCCCGGCGCGTACCAGAGCACGTCGGTGAGCCCGTCGCCGTTGAAGTCGCCGTCGATCGGGTCATAGGAGCGATCGATGCGCAGCGCGGTCTCGTCGAAGAACCGGTACTTGATCGCCGGGGGCACCGTGGTCAAGCCGTAGGCGATGTTCCCCCAGGCGAGGACCATGCCCTGCCGCACCGCGACGCTGAAGCCGAAGTGCCCGGCGGCGATCGCGGTGGCCTCGGTGGTCGCGGCGGCCGGGACCGTCGTCTGGCCGTCAGAGCCCACGCCCCACGCGATCACCTTGCCCGCCTTGAGGGCGAGGCCGAAGCCATCACCGGCCGAGATCGCCGTCACCCCCGACAGGGCCTCGTCGGGCACCGGGATGAAGCTGCCCCACGAGATGACCTTGCCCGCCTTCAGCGCCAGGTAGAACCCCTGGCCCATCGAGACCTCGGAGACACCCGACTGGGCCTCCACCGGCACGGGTGGCGTGTAGTCGCCCGCCGCCTCCCAAGCGATGACCCCGCCGTCCTTCACGGCGACTGCTGACGTGCCGAAGGCGGCGATCGCGGTCACCCCAGAGGCCGCTTCGGCGGGCACCTCCGGCGCCCCCTTCCACGTCTTGCCCCAGGCGATGACCTTGCCGGCCTTCACCGCGTAGCTCAGCGAGTCGCCGGCTGCGATGGCGGTCACCTCGCTCTGGGCCTCCGCCGGCACCTTCGTCGCGACGCCCGAGTTGTCTCCCCAGGCGATGACCTTGCCGGCCTTGAGGGCCAACGTGTGGTAGCCGCCGGCGGCGATCGCGGTGACCCCCGACAGCGCATCGGCGGGAACCGCCCGCTGGCCCTTGGAGCCATCACCCCACACGACCACCTTGCCCGCGTCCAAGGCTGCCGCGTGGTGGCGACCCGCGGCCACGGCGGTCACCCGGTTCGTGGATACGACTGCCGACGCCTCCGCACCGGGCACCCCGGGCCCCGTGCGACCAGATGCCGACTGACCACCGACACCGGCGACCAGGAAGCCGATCATGACGACCGCCAACATGGCGCGAGTGCCGCCCGCACGCATCCGAGCCGTGACCGTGATCATCTGGCACCTCCTTCACGAAGGCCAGCCACCGTCAGCATGCACCTGTCGCCCGCCTGACCTGAAGGGTCGTTGGGCCACAACGGCCTACGATCCCGACGACCGACCACCGGCGACGACCACAGGACCGAGGTGCA
>CAZUYW010000470.1:0-1889 GCA_964624775.1 uncultured Iamiaceae bacterium | reverse complement strand
GGCTGGCAGGCACGGCGCCCGTCACGCGAGACTGCCCGCATGTACGGAGCCGTCATCCTCGTCATCGTCCTGGTCGCCGTGATCCCCGTCGCCGTGCTGGTGTCCGGCGGCATCGGGGCGGGCATCCTCGGCTGGCTCGTGAAGCGCGACGTCGACCTCAGCCACGAGGGCAGCGAGCTGATCGAGACCAACGTCTGACCCGACGCTTTTTCCCGGCCTGAGCGTCGGGGCTGCGGTACCGTGCGCCCCGAGAGGGGGACCGTCACCGGGCAGCGCCCGGGACCGTCAGCAGGGAGAGGGCGTCATGCCGACCGGTACCGTCAAGTGGTTCAGCGCCGAGAAGGGGTTCGGCTTCATCGCGCGCGAGGGGGGCAGCGACGTGTTCGTGCACCACTCCGCGATCGACATGCCCGGCTTCCGGAACCTGGAGGAGGGCCAGCAGGTGGAGTTCGAGCTGACCACCACCGAGAAGGGCGAGCAGGCCCAGGGCGTGCGGGTGCTCTGAGCCTCGGGAGCGCTCGCGGCAGTCAGCCGCGACGCGCCCAGGCCTCGATCTCCACCCGGGCGTCGAGCGGCAGGCGCGACACCTCGAAGGCCGACCGCGCCGGCCGCGGCTCGGCGAACGCCGCCGCGTAGCGCTCGTTGAAGGCACCGAACCGATCGAGGTCGGTGAGGAAGCACGTGGTCTTCACGACGTGCTCGAGGCCGAGACCGTGCTCCGCGAGGCGGGCGGCCAGGTTGGCCAGCGCCGCGTCGACCTCGCCCTCGAAGTCCTCGACCAGGGCGCCGTCGCGCAGGCCGAGCTGGCCGGACACGACGACCCACTCCCCCGCGGCGACCGCAGGCGTGTAGGGCAGACCGGTGGGGTTCGTCATCGCAGTGCTCCTCGGGTGGGCCAGTCGGTGGGACAGCCTTGCGCCAACCAGACCGCCGCCGCCACCGCGGCGAACACGGCGTCGGAGCCGTTCACGGGCGGGCCGGGGGTCGGGTCGATCTCGACGTCGATCGGCGGGGTGTCGACGGCGCGCAGCACGCCGAGCGACCGGACCGTGAGGTCCTGGACGACGCCGTCGGCGTCCACGGCGAGGCCCTCGCTCGTGACCCAGCTCGCCGCCATGTGGGCGGCACCGATGGCGTAGGCGCGCAGCACAGCCGCATCGAGCGGGTCACCGGCCGCGACCTGCACCCTGATGCGCCCGTCCTCCACCGCCGCCTCGGCGACGCCACCTTCGGGGCCCGTCACGGGCCGCAGCGCGCGCCGGGCGCCGGCGAGGAGGACCTCGGCCTCGGCCCACCCCGCGGCCCGGATCGCCGAGGAGGTGGGCGGGCCCGGCACGGCCACCTCCTCCACCACGAGGCCCGGGGCGACGCGAGCGATGGCCGCGGCGATGCCCGGCGTGGCCGCGACCCGCACGATGCCGGTCCCGTCGGCCCGAGCACCCCCGGCGACCGGCGGGCGCTTGGCGCCGTGCTGCACGGCGTCCTCCCGGGACCACAGCACGCGGACGGGGCGACCGTGCTGGTCGGCGAGGCGTCGGGCGACCGCGGGCAGCGGGGAGTCGGCCTTGCCGCCGAACGCACCGCCGTTGCCCGCGACCGACGCAGGCTCGCCGCCGGGGACGCACCAGGACGCGTCGGTCTCCAGGTAGGCGGGGTCGACCCATGCCGTACGCAGCGCCGCGTCCCAGGGGCCCGGCGGCAGCTCGATCGGGGGCGCGGGCGCGACCGTCGTGCGCCGGCCCTGCACCTTGCCGGCGAGGCGCCGAGCCTCGGCCAGCGTCTCGCCCACGGCCCACCCTCCGGCACCGTCGGGCACGGCGACGAGCGCACCCTCCGGGGCGCCGTCGTCGGCGAACCCGCCCGCGCCCAGGGCGACGGCCGGTCCGACG
>CAZUYW010000469.1:0-1903 GCA_964624775.1 uncultured Iamiaceae bacterium | reverse complement strand
CCCGCTCCCTTTGGCCCCTCGTGAGCCGCGTCACTAAGGTTCGGCCTCGTGTCACAGTTCCTTCGCGACTACCTCACGGTGGCGATCTTCGCAGGCGTGGCTGTGGGCCTCTTGGCCGTCGTGCTCTCGGTCGGCAAGCTGTTCCGCCCGGTCAAGCCCGACGGTGACAAGTACCTCACCTACGAGTCCGGCGTGGACCCCGTCGGTGACGGGTGGGCCCAGAGCCCGATCCGCTACTACGTGTTCGCCGTGCTCTTCGTCCTGTTCGACGTGGAAGCCGTGTTCATCTTCCCGTGGGCGATCCGCCTCGAGGCCTACGGCTGGTTCGGCGCCATCGAGATGGGCGTGTTCATCGTCGTGCTCGCCCTGGGCCTCCTCTACGCCTGGCGCAAGAAGGTGCTGCAGTGGATCTGATCGGCCGGGCGACCCTCGCCCACAGGAGCAACTGACATGGGCCTGGTGGAGAGCGGCAAGCTCCCGAAGCCGCTGACGTCCCTGCTGAACACGTCGCGCAAGTACTCCCTCTGGATCTTCCAGTGGGGCCTGGCCTGCTGCGCCATCGAGATGGGCGCCGCCCTCGGCTCCCCCCGGTACGACGTCATGCGCCTCGGGGTCATCCCGCTGCCGGCCAGCCCCCGCCAGGCCGACCTCATGTGCGTCTCGGGCACCCTCACCGACAAGATGATCCCGGCCATCCGGCGCCTCTACGACCAGATGCCCGATCCGAAGTACGTGATCTCCATGGGCTCGTGCGCCAACTGCGGCGGCCCCTACTGGGACAGCTACTCGGTCACCAAGGGCGTCGACCAGGTCATCCCGGTCGACGTGTACGTGCCCGGCTGCCCGCCCCGCCCCGAGGCGCTCCTCGAGGGCCTGGTCTTGCTCCAGGAGCGGATCGGCAAGGAAGACATGGTCCAGCGCTGGAAGGGTGATCCCCTTGTCGTCGGCTGACACCACCGAGACCGAGGCCGCCGCGCCCGAGGTCGACGAGCTCCGCGAGGGCCTCGTCGCCGCGCTGCGCGACGAGCTGGGCGACGCCGTCGTCGGCAGCCACATCCGCCCCGGCGACGACGTGTGGGTGCGGGTCAACCGCGAGTCGTGGCGCGCCGCCGGCCTGGCCCTCCGGGACAAGCTCGGCTGCAAGGCGTTCGAGTTCCTCTCGGCCATCGACTGGCTCCCGAGCCCGTTCGGCAAGATGGAGGACGCCCCCACCGACCCGCTGCCCGAGCTCTCCTCGGAGATCACCACCGGGTACGCCGGCGGCGACACCCGCTTCCAGGTGTTCGCCCGGGCCCACTCGCTCACCCAGCACGTCGGCGTCACCCTCAAGGTCGACCTGCCCGACGACGATCTGCGCCTCGACACCTGGCTGCCCGTCTACGCCGGGGTCAACTGGCACGAGCGCGAGGCCCACGAGATGTTCGGCATCGACTTCGTCGGCCACCCGCACCTCGTGTCGCTCTACCTGCCGTCGGGCTTCGAGGGCCACCCGCTGCGCAAGGACTTCCCGCTGCTCGCCCGCCACGTGAAGCCGTGGCCGGGCATCGTCGACGTCGAGCCCATGCCCGACGCCGGGGGCGACGACGACACCGACGCGGAGGCTGCGGAATGACCGCCATCAGCGATCGCCAGAAGCTCGCCTACGCCAACGCCGCGGCCGCCGACGGCCGGGTGAACCTGGAGTTCGAGACCGACGAGGGCATGACCCTCAACATGGGTCCCCAGCACCCGGCCACCCACGGCACCCTGCGCATCATCGTCAAGCTCGACGGCGAGCAGGTCGTGTCGGCCGAGCCGGTCATGGGCTACATGCACCGCGGCTACGAGAAGCTCACCGAGGTCCGCACGTACCCGCAGGTCACCACCCTGGTGAACCGCATCGACTGGCTCGGCAGCTTCGCCA
>CAZUYW010000468.1:0-1905 GCA_964624775.1 uncultured Iamiaceae bacterium | reverse complement strand
GACCTCGTCTACATCCACAAGCGCCACGTCGCCGCCGTCGGCTACAGCCGCGACGAGATGACCATGACGCCGATGACCTACGACGAGATGCGTCCGGGCTGCTACGACCCGAAGGCCCGCATCGAGGACCAGAAGGCCAACCACGTCGAGGCCTCCCTCAACTTCCCGACCTTCCCCCGCTTCTGCGGCCAGGCGTTCACCGAGCACCCCGACCGCGAGATGGGCCTCGCCTGCATCAAGGCCTACAACGACTGGATGGTCGAGGAGTGGTGCGGCGACTCCGACGGCGCCCACATCCCGCTGATCATCGTCCCGCTGTGGGACGCCGAGCTCGCCGCCGCCGAGGTCCTGCGCAACGCCGAGCGCGGCGTGCACGCCGTCGCCTTCTCCGAGATCCCGCCCCACCTCGGCCTCCCGTCGATCCACTCGGGTTTCTGGGACCCGTTCCTCGCCGCCTGCCAGGACACCCAGACCACGATCAACATGCACATCGGGTCCTCGTCGCGGATGCCCGCCACCTCGCCCGACGCGCCCGTGGCCGTCGCCGCCTCGCTGTCGTTCAACAACTCGATGGCCTCGATGAGCGACTGGCTCTTCAGCGGCAAGCTCGTCCAGTTCCCCCGGCTCACGCTCGCCTACAGCGAGGGCCAGATCGGCTGGCTGCCCTACATGCTCGAGCGCGTCGACGACGTGTGGAAGGAGCACCGGGCGTGGGGCGGCGTGAAGGACCTCATCCCCGAGCCGCCGAGCACCTACTACTACCGCAACATCTACGGCTGCTTCTTCCGGGACCGCCACGGCCTCGAGAGCCTCGACATCGTCGGCGAGGACAACGTCACCTTCGAGACGGACTACCCGCACACCGACTCCACCTGGCCCCACACCAAGGCCGTCGCCGAGGCGATGGTCGACGGGCTCACCGAGGAGCAGATCTACAAGGTGATGCGCGGCAACGCCATCAAGATGCTGTCGCTCGACCTCGACAAGGACCACGTCCCGTCGACCGACCCGACGCCCGTGCACTACGGCCTCGACGAGCTGACCACCACCGCCGACGCCTGATCCGAGCGGCCGGTCGGCGCATCCCCGCGGTGCGCCGACCGGTACCGTCACGCCCATGACCGAGACGTACGAGACGATCCGCTACGAGCAGCGGGGGGCCGTCGGCTGGATCCAGCTCGACCGTCCCGAGCGCTACCACGCGTTCAACAAGGTGATGTGCGACGAGCTGTCGGGCCTGTGGCGCCGGCTCCGCACCGACGACTCGGTGCGCTCGGTCGTGCTCACCGCCACCGGCGACAAGGCGTTCTGCACGGGCATCGACCGCGAGTTCGTGCCCGCCGAGGGCGGGGTCGAGTACGACTTCTCGCCGTACACCTACGACGACCCGGGCCAGTACCTCGGGCCGAAGTCGAACGACTTCTGGAAGCCCGTGGTGTGCGCGGTGAACGGCATGGCGTGCGGCGGCGCCTTCTACTTCCTCGGCGAGGTCGACATCTTGATCGCCGCCGACCACGCCACCTTCTTCGACCCGCACGTCACCTACGGCATGCCCGCCGTCTACGAGCCGCTGCTGATGCTGCACCGCGGCATGCCCTTCGGCGAGATCCTGCGGGTGTCGCTGCTCGGCAACCACGAGCGCCTCTCCGCAGCCCGCGCCCTCGAGATCGGGCTGGTCTCCGAGGTCTGCCCGTCGGCCGAGCTCGAGGAGCGGGCGACGTGGATCGCCGACGCGATCGCGTCGGCGCCCGCCGGCCCCATGCAGGCCACCCTGCGCACGCTGTGGGCCGGCCGCGAGCTGAGCCGCCGCCAGGCGCTCGACCTCGGGAACACCTTCCTCAACCTCGGCATGTCCGAGGAGTCCCTCGCCGAGGGCCAGAAGGTGTTCCAGGGCCAGCGCATCGA
>CAZUYW010000467.1:0-1906 GCA_964624775.1 uncultured Iamiaceae bacterium | reverse complement strand
AGCTCTCGGCCACGAGCTGGCACGCCGGCTCGGGCGCGGTGTGGGACCTGCGGTCCAACGCGCTGCGTCCCGCGACGTGGACGTCGGCCGATGCGGCGGGCCTGCCGATCCTGCCCGGCCTGGTCCGCTACGACGAGGTCGCGGCGGGCAAGGTCGACCACGCCATCCGCATGACCGTGCCGGTGACCCGGACGAGCACCCTGTGGCCGGCCCGGCACCAGGCGGGCTCGACGTCGAGCGCCGACGCCCCCGCCATGGGCCAGCGGTTCCGGCTGCGGTCGACGGTGCGCGAGGCGGACTTCCCGGCCCAGCTGCGCCCGATCATCACCGCCCTCAAGACCTACGGGGCGATCGTGGCCGACAACGGGTCGGCGTGGTTCTTCTCGGGCGTGCCCGACGAGCGGTGGGACAACGACGCCCTCCACGCCCTCGGCCGGCTCCACGGCAGCGACCTGATCGCCGTCGACGCCTCCTCGCTCCAGGTCTCGGCGAACTCCGGCGAGGCCAAGGCCCCCTGACGGTCAGCGGTCGAGGACGTCGGCGAGGAAGGCCTGGACGGCGGGCGACTGGGTGCGCACGAAGCGGTCGTGGAGGTGGTCGACGTCGACGTAGGCGTACTCGCCGCCGACGCGCTGGGGGCACATCGTCGGGCCGCACAGGGTGTCGTTGATGTCGAGCGCGGGGACGTCGCCGACATCGGCACGGGCCGCGGCCTCCGCGGCGCGGTAGGGGTCACCGGGCGAGAACGCCGCGGCCCGGCCGAAGGCGCAGGCATCGACCCCGCGGGTGCCGATGCAGGTGACCGGGTCCTCAGGCAGGCGGGGCGTGTCGACGATGGCACCCACGGCGATGCCCTGCCCCCGCAGCTCGCGCAGGTAGGCGGCGTGCGCCCGGCGCCAGACATTGTTGCGCTCGTCCTGGGTGAGGTTCGGGTGGTCACCGAGCACGATGGGCCCGTAGCCGGTGCTGTCGGTCACGATCACCGCGTCGGGGCGGAGCTCGCGGATCAGCGAGGCCGTGCCGCGGCGGAACTCGTCGCATCCGGGGTCGGGACCGCTGCCGTTCGGAGCGTTGATCTCGATCACCGGCGCCGGGCAGCGGCTGTGCCAGCGGATCAGGAGTCGGACGCCCATGGCGTCACCGGCGGCATCGAGCCCCGGCGCCCAGTGGCGTGCGTGGGAGTCGCCGACGATGAGGACCGTCTTGGTGCCGTGGGGATCGCCACCCGTGCAGTACGGCACGCCGCCGGCGGTGGTGAGGAGCTCGTCGCAGACCTCACGGCGGCGCGAGGCGCGCAGGTCCTCGAGGTCCGCGCCTGATCCGTGGGCCAGGTCGTGGCGGGCGTAGGCGGCGATGCCGTAGGTGGCGCCGACCACGGCGAGGGTCACCACGGCGCCCGCCGCGTAGGTGCGCCACGCCGGGGCGACGAGCCAGGGCGCGGTCCGCAGCGGACGTTCGACCAGGCGGTAGGCCACGGCGCCGATGCCGAGGGCGACCAGCGCCGCGAGGCCCCGGACCCACACCTCGTCGCGGCCGGTGGCGTCGACGGCGAGCAGGATCGCCGGCCAGTGCCACAGGTACCAGGAGTAGGAGGTCACCCCCACCATCCGCAGGGGCCCGACGCCGAGCAGGCGCCCGACCGGTCCAGTGTCCGTCCCGCTCCCGGCGAGGATGACGGCCATCGTGGCCGCCACGACGGGCAGGGCGTGGAGGCCGGGGAACGGTCCGCCGTCGTGCACGACCACCACGACGGCGACCAGGCCGGCCAGGCCCGCCGCACCGAGCGCGAGGCGCACCGGGTCGCGCTCGAGCAGCGCGGCCAGGCGGACGGACGGCGCCGGGGTCACGAGGACGGCGAGGAGGCCGGCGGCGGCGAACTCCCAGGCCCGCGAGGGCAGGCCGTAGA
>CAZUYW010000466.1:0-1910 GCA_964624775.1 uncultured Iamiaceae bacterium | reverse complement strand
GGAAGGTGGCGTTGAGGTTCACGTCGACCACCCGGCGGAACTCGTCGAACGACTCGTCCTCGGCCGCGCCGATCCGGGCGACCCCCGCGTTGTTGACCAGCACGTCGAGCCGGCCGCCGACCTCGACCGCGGCGTCGACCAGCCGTCGGCAGTCGTCGGGCTCGGTGACGTCGCACGCCACGGCGTGGGCCCGCTCGCCCAGCGCGCCGGCCAGCTCGTCGAGCCGCTCGACCCGCCGCGCGCCCAGGACCACCGTCGCGCCCGCCGCGTGCAGGACCCGTGCGAAGCGGTGCCCGAGGCCCGACGACGCCCCCGTCACGATGGCCACCCTGCCGTCGAGACGGAACGCGGCGAGGGGGTCGAGCGGGGCGATTTCCATGGCGGGATCGTAGGAGCGGGTGTGCCAGGGTGCCCGCATGCAGCTGCGCCCGCACTACGGCCCCGACCCGCTCATCGTCCTCGACGGCCCGCCGTCGGCCATCGCCGAGCCGGTGATCCGCCAGCGCCGCCGCCTGGTCGAGGTGCTGGCCGGGCTCAGCGCCGAGCAGTGGGCGCACCCGAGCCGCTGCGCGGGCTGGTCGGTGCGCGACGTGATCATCCACCTGGACTCGACGAACGCGTTCTGGAGCTTCTCGGTGCAGGCCGGGATCGCGGGTCGGCCCACGCAGTTCCTCGCCACCTTCGACCCGGTCGCGTCGCCGGCCGAGCTCGTCGCCGCCGCCGGCGAGCTCACCCACACCGAGGTGCTCGATCGCTTCCGGGCCAGCACCGAGGTCCTCGTCGACCTGCTCGCCGGGCTCGATGACGCGGGCTGGACCGCGCTCGCCGAGGCCCCGCCCGGGCACCTCTCGGTGGCCGCCCTCGCCCACCACGCCATCTGGGACAGCTGGATCCACGAGCGCGACATCCTGCTGCCGCTCGGGCTGGACCAGGTGCTGGAGCCCGACGAGGTCGTGGCCTGCCTCCGCTACGCGGCCGCCTTGAGTCCTGCGTTCGCGGTGAACAGCGGTTTCGCCACGGGTGGTCTCGTCGACGTCGCGGTCACGGACCCGGACCTGGCCTTCGTGGTCGCCGTCGACGACGCGGTCACCGTGCGTGCGGCCGCCCCCGGCGACGGCGAGCCGATCCTGCGCCTCGCCGGCGACGCGGTTGCCCTCACCGAGGCGCTCAGCATCCGTGCCCCGCTCGACCAGGAGGTTCCGGCTGGCGCGGCGTGGGTCCTGCGCGGCCTGGCCGAGGTGTTCGACGTCGATCAGCCCGGCTGAGCGCCCTCGGGGAACAGCACCTCGCCGCCGATCGGCGTCCAACCGCCCGCGGCGAGGATCGCCTTGAGCGAGGGCACGTTGCCCGGTGCGATCTGGATGAAGAGTGGCTCGTCGTCGGGCACGAGGTGGCGGGCCGCGGTGGCGAGCGCCCGTCCCAGGCCGCGCCCGCGTGCCGAGGGGTCGACCTCGAAGGCCACCTCCCACCGGCCCGCCAGGCCCCGGCCGAGCATCAGCACGGCGGCGCCGTCGGGCGTCTCCCAGGTGGCCACGTCGCGGCGGTACCGCAGCGAGCGGGCGACCCGCGGGTGGCTCGGGTCCGGGTCGAGGGCGACCAGATCCAGCGGGGGAGGACCGGGCAGGGGCTCGGCGGCCAGCACCAGGTCGAGGTTGTCGTAGGTGCGGCCCAGCTCGCCGGCCAGGGCGTCCAGGAACGGCGCCGAGGTCGGCGCGGAGAGGTCGCCGGGCGCCAGGCGCTCGCGCACCCACGCCTCGGGCACGTCGGCCACCACCACGTGGTGGTTGGCGAAGGCGAGCAGCGCGGCGAGGTGCCCGCCTCCCTCCCCGAGCACCGTGACCGAGCCGTCGGGCGTCGGCGGGACGCCGCGGGCCGCGTCGCGGAGGAGGCGTGCGAGGGCACCAGGGTCA
>CAZUYW010000465.1:0-1911 GCA_964624775.1 uncultured Iamiaceae bacterium | reverse complement strand
GGTGCCGATGACGGGGTTCCGGTGCTCGGACCTCGACGGGCACCCCATCGACCCCGCCGAGGCCACCGGCTACGCGCTGTTGCACAACCACATCCGACGCGTCGTGCTCCGCGGTGACGGGGTCGTGTTGGACCAGGGCCGCAAGCGCCGGGTCTTCACCGGACCACAGCACACCGCTGTGCTGCTCTCCTCCACGACCTGTTGCTGGCCGGGGTGCAACGCACCGGCCAGTTCGTGCCAGGCCGATCACCTGTTGCCGTGGGCGCACCCGGACAAGGGGAGAACCGACCCCGGGAACGGGGCACCCACGTGCGGGAAGCACAACCGGTTCCGCAACCACGGCTTCACCGTCCACCGCGACGATGACGGAACCCTCCACGTCCACCGTCCCGACGGCACGAGGATCGAATGACCCGCTACGACCTCGGCCGACCGGTCGGTCGAGCCGTTGTCGACCACCACCCGGGCAGCGCGATGCATCGTCGCAGGTCAGGGCCAAGCCGTCGGCCAGCAACCTCGCGGCCAGGGTCCGGCCTCGGTGACCGCTCCCCCGCTCACGATCGAGGGCCGACATGCCGATGGATCGGGCGTGGAACCCACGGCGGACCCCCAGCGGAGCACGAGCATCGGCCGCAAGATCGCGACCGTCGCCGCCGTGCTGCTCGCCCTGACCACTTCGACGGTGGCGGTCGCGGCTGTCGTCGATCGCAACCAACCCTCCACCGGCACGTTCTGCACGCTCGCCGGGTTCGTCGGGCCGACGTTCGACACCCCCGAGGAGGCGTTTGGCGACTGGTGGCGCCACGCCGACCACTCGGCCCTGCCGGTCGACACGTCGCCGCCCGGCACGCGGCACACGACCTCGCCGACGGCGGCCGACTTCGTGCGCGACGGCCACAACTACCGCTGGTACACGAGCGACGATCATTGGCTGCAGGTCGACATCGACCATCCCCGCTCGGCCGGGCACCAGACCTCGGACGGCTGGACCATCGTGGGCATCAACCGCTGCGGCCGCACGACCGTCACGTCCTGATACGCGTCACGCCCCGAGAGTTCACGGAACGAAGGGCCGTTCGGCCCATCACCGCGGAGCGTGGTCGAGCCGATGGTGGGGTCGGCCGCTCACCCACGCGGCCCAGACACGCACCGGAGGGGGCTGCGATGCCATCGACACCAGGACAGGGACGTGCCCGCGGCACGACACCACGAGCGAGGCGCGATGGAGAACGGGGCGCCGGACTCGTGGAGTACGCCCTGCTCGTGGCCCTGATTGCGGTGGTCTGCATCGCGTCGGTCACCTTCCTGGGCTCGAGCGCCTCAGGGAAGTTCAACGGAGCGGGCAGCGGCATCGACGGCTCCAGTACGCCGGTGGCCACCACCGCCCCCGCCCTGCCGACCACGGCGTACGACTGCGTCCAGGCCGGCTACTACTGGAAGTTCGGCCACTGCCAGACCACACCATGATGGTCGCGAGCGGGCAGGGGTAGCCTCACCCGGGCGAGGGGCACGTCCGCTGCCTCCGCACCTGGGGGCTGGCCGTGGAGTACTCGTTCCGACTCGATCCGCCGATCACCGAGGCCGAGGCGCTCGCTCAGGCCGAGGCGATGGGCTTCCACGCCCTGGCCTTCGACCAGATCACCGAGGTCGACGAGCCGCTGCACTGGCACGAGTTCGATTCGGTGTCGTGGGTGATCGAAGGCAGCGGCGCGTTCGCCGACGAGCACGGCACCGTCACCGAGGTGCAGCCCGGCTGCCGCCTCGAGGCACCGGCCGGCTGGCTGCACCGCAACCTGGCCGGCCCGCCGCTGCGCCTGGTGATCTGCACCAACATCCCGGGCGATCAGTGGACGAGCCCGATCGACAAGGACCCCGCTGACCGCCCCGCTCACCTGGCGGTCTGAGCCGAGC
>CAZUYW010000464.1:0-1914 GCA_964624775.1 uncultured Iamiaceae bacterium | reverse complement strand
GAGCCGTGATCGCCCGATCCCTCCCCGTGGAGCGAGCTCGGACAGGGGGTGCGCCATGGGCCGCGTGGTCGCAGATTGTCGGGATATGCCGAGCGAGAGCGGTTGCACGCTCACGATCTCGGGTGAGGTGGACGAGGTGTTGGACGCTGCGGTGGCCCACGCGATCGCCGTCCACCAGCACGCGGGGTCGCCGGAGCTCCGCGACCAGATCCGAGGGATGCTGAAGGACGAGGCCTGACGTGTCGTACTTCCAGATCATCGAGATCCGCACCACCGACTACGCCGCCCTGGAGGCCGCGCACGAGGAGTGGCTCGCCGCCACCGAGGGGCAGCGGACGGTCGTCCAGGAGTGGATCTGCCGGGACCGGGACCGACCCGACACGTACCTGGTGATCGTGGAGTTCCCGTCCGAGGAGGCGGCTGCGGTCAACAACGACCTGCCCGCCACGAGCCGGATCGCCGAGGCGCTCGGACGGCTGGCGGCCGAGCCGCCGTCGTTCCGAAACCTCGATCTCGTCCGCCACGACTGAGGACCGCACCCTCCTTGCCCGAACGCTGGAACGCCAACCTGCACGCGTTCGGGCTGCTGCTCGACCGCCTGCCGCCCGGCCTGCAGCGCGGGCTCGACGTCGGGTGCGGCGAGGGTGAGACGGCGCGTCGCCTGCGCGTCCGGGTGGCCGAGGTGGTGGGGATCGACACCGACGAGCCCAGCATCGAGGCGGCTCGGGCCGCGGGCGGCGACGTCGAGTACCAGGTGGCGGACCTGCTCGACAGCGGCCTGCCCGAGGCGTCGTTCGACGTGGTGACCGCGGTCGCCGTCCTGCACCACCTCGACCACCGGGCCGGGCTGGAGCAGCTGCGCCGGCTGCTGCGTCCCGGTGGCCTGCTGCTCGTGGTGGGCTTCGCCCGCTCGCGCTCGGTGGGTGACCTGGCCCGCGACGCCGTCGACTCGATCGCGATCCGCCGCCACACCTTCACCCGGCCCGTGTGGCACACGCCCGCCCCGAAGCTGTGGCCGCCGTCGATCTCCTACGGCGAGGCCCGGACGGTCGCCCTCGACGTGCTGCCCGGGGCCCGGTTCGAGCGGCTCCCCTACCTGCGCTACGGCCTGACGTGGACCCGGCCCGACGACGACAATCCGTAACTTGACACTTACGTAAGTCATTGCTTAACTCAGGGCGTGGACGCAGCCCTGAAGGCCCTGGCCGAACCCCGCCGTCGAGCGATCCTCAAGCTCGTGTGGAGCCAGGAGCTGTCGGCCACCGCGATCGCCGAGCAGTTCCCCGACGTGTCGCGCCCGGCCGTGTCCCAGCACCTGCGGGTGCTCAAGGACGCCGACCTGCTGCGCGAGCGGCGCGACGGCGTGCGCCGGCTCTACGTCGCCAACACCAGCACCATGGACGACCTCCGCGCGTTTCTCGACGACTACTGGACCTCCGGCCTCGATCGCCTGCGCGACGTGGCCGAGGCGGCCGAGGCCGCCAAGCGCTCTGCACACCCCGACCACCCGAAAGGCAGCTCCTGATGCCTGAACTCACGCGCGACACCCTGATCGACGCCTCCCCCGAGACGATCTGGCCCTTCCTCGTGGAGCCCGAGCGCCACGTCGAGTGGCTCGGCACCGTCGCCGACATCGACCCCCGCCCGGGCGGGCGCTACCGGGTCCTCGTCGGCGGGCAGCACCAGTCGGTCGGCGAGTACCTCGAGGTGACCCCGTTCGAGCGGGTCGTGTTCACCTTCGGGTGGGACCAGGAGGGCAACCCCATCACCCCCGGGTCGAGCACCGTGGAGATCTCCCTGCACCCCGAGGGCGACAAGACCCGGGTGCGCCTCACCCACAGCGGCCTCCCGGCCGACGCGATCAGCGACCACATCGGCGGCTGGGATCACTACCTCGACCGCCTCGCCACCCGC
>CAZUYW010000463.1:0-1916 GCA_964624775.1 uncultured Iamiaceae bacterium | reverse complement strand
GGAAGGTGGCGTTGAGGTTCACGTCGACCACCCGGCGGAACTCGTCGAACGACTCATCCTCGGCGGCGCCGATCCGGGCGACCCCCGCGTTGTTGACCAGCACGTCGAGCCGGCCGCCGACCTCGACCGCGGTGCCGACCAGGCGACGGCAGTCGTCGGGCTCGGTGACGTCGCACGCCACGGCGTGGGCTCGATCGCCCAGCGCGCCGGCGAGCTCGTCGAGCCGTTCGGCCCGCCGTGCGCCCAGGACCACGATCGCTCCGGCCGCGTGCAGGACCCGTGCGAAGCGGTGCCCGAGGCCCGACGACGCGCCGGTCACGATGGCCACCCGGCCGTCGAGGCGGAACGCGGCGAGGGGATCGAGCGGGGCGATTTCCATGGCGGGATCGTAGGAGCGGGTGTGCCAGGGTGCCCGCATGCAGCTGCGCCCGCACTACGGCCCCGACCCGCTCATCGTCCTCGACGGCCCGCCGTCGGCCATCGCCGCACCGGTGATCCGCCAGCGTCGCCGCCTGGTCGAGGTGCTGGCCGGGCTCAGCGCCGAGCAGTGGGCACACCCGAGCCGCTGCGAGGGCTGGTCGGCGCTCGACGTGATCATCCACCTGGACTCGACCAACGCGTTCTGGACCTTCTCGGTGCAGGCCGGGATCGCGGGTCGGCCCACCCAGTTCCTCGCCACCTTCGACCCGGTCGCGTCGCCGGCCGAGCTCGTCGCGGCCGCCGGTGACCTCACCCACGCCGAGGTGCTCGATCGCTTCCGCGCCAGCACCGAGGTGTTCGTCGACCTGCTCGCGGGGCTCGACGACGCGGGCTGGACCGCGCTCGCCGAGGCGCCGCCCGGGCACCTCTCGGTGGCCGCGCTCGCCCACCACGCCATCTGGGACAGCTGGATCCACGAGCGCGACATCCTGCTGCCGCTCGGGCTCGACCAGGTGCTCGAGCCCGACGAGGTCGCGGCCAGCCTCCGCTACGCCGCTGCGCTGAGCCCCGCCTTCGCGGTGAACAGCGGCTTCGCCACGACCGGGCTCGTCGAGGTGGCGGTGACCGAACCCGACCTCGCGTTCGTCGTCGCCGTCGGCGATCACGTGGCGGTGCGCGAGCCCGCCCCGGGCGACGGCGAGCCGATCCTGCGCCTCGCCGGCGACGCGGTCGCCCTCACCGAGGCGCTCAGCATCCGTGCCCCGCTCGACCAGGAGGTGCCGGCCGACGCGGCGTGGGTCCTGCGCGGCCTGGCCGAGGTGTTCGACGCCGCTCAGCCCGGCTGAGCACCCGAGCCCTCGGGGTACAGCACCTCGCCGCCGATCGGCGTCCAGCCGCCCGAGGCGAGGATCGCCTTGAGCGAGGGCACGTTCCCCGGTGCGATCTGGATGAACAGCGGCTCGTCGTCGGGCACGAGGTGGCGGGCCGCGGTGGCGAGCGCCCGTCCCAGGCCGCGCCCGCGTGCCGAGGGGTCGACCTCGAAGGCCACCTCCCACCGGCCCGCCAGGCCCCGGCCGAGCATCAGCACCGCGGCGCCGTCGGCCGTCTCCCACGTGGCCACGTCGCGCCGGTAGCGCAGGGAGCGGGCGACCCGTGGGTGGCTCGGGTCCGGGTCGAGGGCGACGAGATCCAACGGCGGGGGATCGGGCAGGGGCTCGGCCGCGAGCACCAGGTCGAGGTTGTCGTAGGTGCGACCCAGCTTGCCGGCCAGGGCGTCCAGGAACGGCGCCGAAGTCGGCGCGGAGAGGTCGCCGGGCGCCAGCCGGGCGCGCACCCACGCCTCGGGCACGTCGGCCACCACCACGTGGTGGTTCGCGAAGGCGAGCAGCGCGGCGAGGTGGCCCCCGCCCTCGCCGAGCACGGTGACCGAGCCGTCGGGCGCCGGCGGGACGCCGCGGGCCGCGTCGCGGAGGAGGCGTGCGAGGGCACCAGGGTCA
>CAZUYW010000462.1:0-1919 GCA_964624775.1 uncultured Iamiaceae bacterium | reverse complement strand
GTCGGGGCCTGGTGGTGGATGGGGCCGGCGAGGTCGCGCAGCGCCCGGCCCGATCCGGCCCGACGGCTCGCGAGGAGCTCGGCGGCGATCGCGACCGCGGTCTCCGCCGGCGACGAGGCCCCGAGGTCGAGGCCGATGGGGGCGTGGAGCCGGGCGAGCTCCGCCTCGGTGAGGCCCTCGGCGCGGAGGCGCTCGGCGCGGTCCTCGCAGGTGCGCCGGCTGCCCATGGCGCCGACGTAGCCGGCCGGGCTCCGGAGGGCGACGAGCAGGGCCGGCACGTCGTACTTCGGGTCGTGGGTGAGCACGCAGATCGCGGTGCGGTCGTCGATCGGCGCCCCTTCGAGGAACCGGTGGGGCCAGTCGACCACCACCCGGTGGGCGGCGGGGAAGCGATCGGGGGTGGCGAACACGGCGCGGGCGTCGCACACGGTGACCCGGTGCCCGAGGAAGGCCCCGATCTCGGCGACCGATCCGGCGAAGTCCGTGGCGCCGAACACGTACAGGTCCGGGGGCGGCACGATCGGATCGAGGAACACCTCGGTGGGGGCGGTCGACGGGTCGGGCCCGTCGATCAGCACCACCGTCGCCTGCGGGCGGGGTGCGCCGAGCAGGTCCCGGGCGGCTCGGGCCACGGCCTCGTCGAGGTGGGCGTCGTCGAGGCCGCCCACGTCCTCCTCCCTGCCGTCGGCGTGCACGACGAGGTGGCGGTCGGGGTCGGCGACCACGGTGGCGATCACGCAGGCCCGACCCTCGGCCCGGGCCGCCGCCTCGGCGCGCAGGTGCGCAGCGCCCTCCGCGTCGACGCGCTGCACGAGGATCGACACCTCGCCCCCGCAGGTGAGCCCGACCCCGAAGGCCTCGTCATCGCTCACGCCGTAGCGCTCCACCCGGGCGGGCGCACCCTCGAGCACCTCGGCGGCGGCGTGGTACACCGCGCCCTCGACGCACCCGCCGCTGACGCTGCCGAGCACCCGGCCGTCGGCGAGGACGGCCATCGCCGAGCCGGCCGGGCGGGGCGCCGAGGACCACGTCGTGATCACCGTGGCCAGCGCGAGGGCGGGGGGTCCCGCGTTCGCCGTCCCGCCGTCGAGCTCCTCGAGCACGGCGTCGAGCAGGTCCTGGTCCATGTCGCCCCCTGGGCTCAGGCCGGCGTACCGCCGGCTGGCCCCTCCCGCCCGAGAGTCTGGCGCACGCGCGCCGGTGGGGCGAGCCCGTCTCCCCTGGGACTCGCCCCACCGATCCGCCGCCGGTGGCTCAGTGGCCGGGTGCGTTCGATGCGTCGACGTTGCCGGCCTGGAACAGGCCCATGGCGCCCTTGCCCACGTTGGCGAACTTGTGGGTCACGATCGGGTAGAGGCCGGCCTCGTCGAAGCTGAACTCGACGTACCCGCCCTGGGCGGGCTGCAGGTCGAGCGCTTGGGATCCGCCCTGCCGGGCATCGGGTCGCAGGAGCGTCGTGCCCTCCTTGAACACCGTGTCGAAGATCGTGCCGACGATGTGGAACGAGGAGTTCTCCGAGGGGCCGGCGTCGAGGACCCACACCCGGATCCGCTGGCCGGGCTCGACCCGGATCGGGGCGAACTTGTACTGGTTCACGTAGCCGTTGAACACGACCGCGTCCCAGGCCTCCTTGGTCATCTTGGTGAGGTCGCCGGGCTGGCCCTGGGGGCCGAGGTAGAGCTCGGACTGCACGAGGACGTACTCGTGGTCGACCTTGGCGAGGTCGGGTGGGTCGATGATGATGCCGCCGAACATCCCGTTGCCGATGTGGTGCAGGGCCGGGGCGGTGCCGCAGTGGTACATGAAGAACCCGGCGTAGGTGGCCCGGTACTGGTACACGAGCGACTCGCCGGGGTTGATCGTCCGCATCTCGTCGTTCCAGGCGACCTTCGAGGCGTGGAAGTCGATCGAGTGGCCCA
>CAZUYW010000461.1:0-1927 GCA_964624775.1 uncultured Iamiaceae bacterium | reverse complement strand
GTTCCCGGCCGAGCAGCAGGGTCAGGTGCGCATCCAGCTCGCCAACTCGCTCCAGGCGGTCACCACCCAGCAGCTGGTGCCCACCGCCGACGGCCGCAGCCGGGCGGTCGCCTGCGAGATCATGTTGGCCAGCACCGCGGTCCGGGCCCTGATCCGCGACGGCAAGGTCCACCAGATCCACAACGCCATGGCGTCGGGCCGCCGTCAGGGGATGCAGACCATGGACGACTCGCTCGCCGATCTGGTGCGCCGCGGGGTGGTCAACCTCGATCAGGCCGTGCGCCGGGCCAAGAACCCAGACGACGTGTACCGGCAGGTCGGGGTGGAGCCGCCACCGAAGCCCGCGTGACCGTCACCACCGAGCCGCCTCGCGGCGTCGTCGCGCCGCGCACCGCGTTCGGTGGTGTGCCCCTCGCCGACCTCGCCCTGCTGGGGGGGATCGCCGCCCTCGCGGTGGTGTGGGCACCGGGTCTGTTCAGCGGGCTCACCACGCCCCGCCTCGCCGTGCTCCTCGCCATGCTCGGGCCTGGCGCGGTCGTGCTCGTCGGGTTGGTCCGACGTGGCGACGTGGCCGCCCGCTGGGCTGCGGGGTACCTCGTGTGGGCGCTGGTCGCCGCGCTTGCGTCGGGTGCGGTGCGGATCTCCCTCGTCGCCTCGATCGGCATCGATCGCGGTTGGGTCGTGCTCACCGGGTACGTCGGGATCTGGGCCCTCGGCCGACGGCTCGGCGTCCGGGGACGTCGGTTGCTCCCGGCCGTCCTGATCGGGGCCGTCAGCCTGTCGGCATCGGTCGCCGTGCTCCAGGCCGCGTTCCACCCGGGCGGTGCGCTGGAGATGGTCGACGGCCGGGCCAACGGCCTCACCTCCAGCTCGGTGTACCTCGGCGGCCAGGTCGGTGCCGCCCTGGTGCTCGCCGCCGCCCTCGCGGGTCGGGCGGGCCGCCGCTGGCTGCTCGCCCTGCCCGCCTGCACGCTCTTCGCCCTCACCGCCAACCTCTCGGGCAGCCGTTCGGCTCTCGTGATCACGGGGCCGATCGCCCTCGCTGCGGTGATCCGCTGGTCCCGCCGGGCCACCGCCGGCCCGCCGGCGCTGGTCCGCATCGCCGCGGTCGTCGCGGCGATCGCCCTCGGCGTCGGGCTGTCGTTCGCCTTCGACCTCGGGGGGGCCGGGACGAGCCGGCTCGAGCAGGGGGCCTCGGGGAGCAGCGGCTTCGGAGCCCGCGCCACGATGTGGCGCGCCGGGGTGGCCGCAACCGGTGAACGGCCGCTCACCGGTTGGGGACCGGGTCGCTTCCGCGCCGCCACCGCCGCCCGCACGACGGCCGAGTTCGCACGGGCCGAGGGTCCTGACCGGCTGTACTTCGACGCCCACAACGTGCTCGTCGAGCACCTCACGACGACCGGGATCGTGGGCCTCGTCCTCCTCGGTGGCTTCGCCGTCGCCGTGGCGCGCCAGGCGCGGGGTCCGCTCGCCTGGTTCGGGGCCGCGATGGTCGCGATCTGGATGCTGTCGCCGGTGTCGGTGGCGACCGGGCCCCTCGCCCTCTTCGCCCTCGGCGCAGCGATGCCCCGCCCGCCGCCCGGTCCTGGCTCGACGGTCCGCGCCGCCCGGCTCACCGGTGGCGTCCTGGCGAGCCTCGGTCTCCTGGCGGGGGCCAGCATGCTGACGGCGGACCGCCTCGCCGAGCAGGCCAGCACCACCGGCTCGGTGGACCTGGCGGTCGAGGCCCAGCGCTACCTGCCCCCCGACGACACCCTTGCCGATCTCGAGGCCCTCGCCCGCCGGCGCGTCGCGACGGTCGGTCCCGCCCCGGCCACGAGGGCGGCGGCCCTGGAGGCGGCCCGACGTCCGATCGCGCTCGACCCGACGCGGCCGACCTGGTGGGTGCACCTCGGCTACGCCGAGGCCAACGTCGGCACGGGGACCA
>CAZUYW010000460.1:0-1943 GCA_964624775.1 uncultured Iamiaceae bacterium | reverse complement strand
CGCTGCCACGCCTCGGCCCCGAACGCGCCCCGACGGTTGCCGGCACGGTCGTCGACGGTGAGCCCGGTCGAGGCCGGCACCCCGGTGAGGGCGTCGGCCTCGAGGCCCACCACCGCCTGCAGGACGTCGCCGTGGTCGTTGCGCCCGACGACGAAGATCGTGCGCCCGTCGAGCCCGCACGCGTCGACCACGAAGGTGGTCAACCGGCCGGCGCGGGTGAGGCGTGCCGTGCGGTCCTCGAACCCGCCACGGGAGCAGCCCGAGGCCGCCACGACGAGTGCGAGCACCAGGCCGATCGAGACCAAGCGGAGGTGGGGCCGGACCACCTCGCCATCGTAGGGAGCGGTCCCGCGACCACCCGAAGCACCACGTCGCGGCACCGGCCGGTAGCATCGGCGCCCATGCTCACCCTGGTCACCGGAGGCGCCGGCTTCATCGGATCCAACCTCGCCGACGCGCTCCTGCGCGCTGGCCACGAGGTTCGGATCATCGACGACCTGGCCACCGGCCGGGTCGAGAACCTCCCGGGCGACGCTGCCTTCTTCGAGGGTTCGATCACCGACCTCGAGCTGCTCGACCAGGCGATCGACGGCGTCGAGGTCGTGTTCCACCAGGCGGCGCTGGGCTCGGTGGCCCGCTCGGTGGATGACCCGCTCACCTCCGACGACGCCAACACCCACGGCACCCTCGCCGTCCTGCACGCCGCGCACCGCGCCGGCGTGCGCCGCGTGATCACGGCGTCCTCCAGCAGCGTCTACGGCGGCGCCGACGTGCGCCCGACTCCTGAGTCCACGCCCCTCAACCCCCGCTCCCCGTACGCCGTCACCAAGCTCGTGGGCGAGCACTACGCGCGGGTGTTCCACGAGCTCTACGGCCTCGAGACGGTCGCCCTGCGGTACTTCAACGTGTACGGCCCCCGCCAACGGCCCGATTCCCAGTACGCCGCGGTGATCCCGCTGTTCATCGACGCCCTGCGCGCCGGGCGTTCGCCCCAGGTGCACGGTGACGGTCGCCAGAGCCGCGACTTCGCCTTCGTCGAGGATGTCGTCCGCGCCAACGTGCTCGCCGCGAGCGCGCCGGCCGAACGGTGCTCGGGGCGGGCCTTCAACATCGCGGGCGGCAAGGAGCAGTCCCTGCTCGACCTGCTCGCCATCCTGCGCGACCTGCTCGACCGCGATGTCGCCGCGACCCATGTCGACCCCCGCCCGGGCGATGTGCGCCACAGCTACGCCGACCTCTCTGCGGCGCGCGACGCCCTCGGCTACGTGCCGGAGATCTCCCTGGCCGAGGGCCTGGCCCGCACCGTGGCCCACCTCACGGCGTCGCCTGCGGACGCAACCCCCTCCGCCCCGTAGGCTCGTCGGGCATGCCCGGCGCCACCCCAACCCCACCCACCGGCACCCTGCTGGCCGATCTCGCCGCCATCGCGACGCGGGTGGAGGTGCGCGTCGACGCCTTCCTCACCGAGGAGCAGCAGCGCTGGGCTGCACTTGACCCCGCGCTCGGGGAGCCCATCGCAGCCCTGCGCGACCTCGTGCTCACCGGCGGCAAGCGGCTCCGGCCCGCGTTCTGCCACTGGGGCTTCGTCGGGGCCGGGGGGGACCCCGATGATCCCGCGGTCGTCGATGCCGGCGCGGCCTTCGAGCTCCTCCAGGGGTTCGCCCTCATCCACGACGACATCATGGATGGCTCACGGACCCGCAGGGGTGCCCCCGCCGTGCACCACCGGTTCATCGACCGCCACCAGGCCACCGCCTGGCAGGGCGAGGCCCGGCGCTTCGGCGAGGGGGTCGCCATCCTCGTCGGCGACCTCGCGTTCGTCTACGCCGACATCCTCCTCCCCGCGTCCCCGCCCGACCTGGCGGACCTGTGGCACGAGCTGCGCACCGAGCTGAACATCGGCCAGTACCTCGACCTCGTCGGGACGGCCGCCGGCGCGGTCG
>CAZUYW010000459.1:0-1948 GCA_964624775.1 uncultured Iamiaceae bacterium | reverse complement strand
GTGGTGGTGGTGCTGCTGTCGCCGCTGGTGGTCGAGGAGGCGTCGTCGGCGGTGAGCTCCGACGGCACGGGCTGGGACTCGGGGTCATCGGAGTCGCCGGAGGTGAGCACCCAGGCGATCAGGATGATGAGGACGAGGATGGCCGGGATGGCCAGGCACCCCATCCGCTGCCACGGTGGCTTGGGCGGCTTCGACGGGCCAGAGGGCGGGCCCGCGCCGAGCTCCTGGACGAGGCGGATGTCCTCGGCCACCTCCTTCATGTCGGGCGCGGGTGAGCTTGGCGGCTTCGGCGGGGTCACGGCGTCGCCCGCCGCCATGATCCAGTCGTCGCCCGAGCTGTTCCACGACGACCCCGTTCCCTCCTGGGGTGCACTGTCGTCAGCCATGGTCCCTCCCTCCCGGCGCGGCCGATGGTAGGGCGGCTGCTCGAGGCGTGCGCTGTATTCCGGTGGGGCGGGACGCGCCACGCTCGGGCCGCGAGCGCGTCGGCCGACGGCGATCAGACGACGAAGAGGTACTCGGGTGCGGTTCCCGGCTTGTACCAGAACACGCCGGTGGTGTCGGTGCTGGCGAAGGAACCCCGCAGCGGGGTGTACCCGGACGGGATCTCCGCGCAGCCGCACGGCTTGTCGTAGATGGGGGCATCGTCGTACCAGATGCTGTCGACGGCACCAGGGTCGGCGAAGTAGACGTAGCCCCAGTCGTTGTCCAGCGAGATCGCCCGTCCGCCATGGGTGATCGTCTGGTTGCTGCGGGCGAAGGTGCCCGAGGCCGAGCCCTGCCACAGCGCGTCGGGCGCGGTGCCGCTCCCGAACCACAAGATGTCGCTGAAGCCGTCGCCGCTGGGGGTGAAGTCCTCGACGAGCGGGGTGAAGGTGCCGTTCACCGTGAGGGAGGTCTTGGTGAACCCTCCGGCACCGTTCGTGCCCCGCCAGTAGGGGTCGCTCGTGGGACCGGCGTTGTACCAGACGACGTCGGCGTAGCCGTTGCCGTCGAAGTCGCCCACCACCGGCTTCGGGCTGCCGGCGATGGACAGGGGCACCGTGGCGTGCCCGCCGAACGGGGTGTTGAAGTTCCACAGGACGTCGCCGCCGCTGCCGGGCGCGTACCAGACGATGTCGTCCGTGGCAGCACCGCCGAAGGTGGCGTCGGGCACCACGAAGGGCTGGTAGCTGCCCGACACCGTCTGGAGCTGCTGGTTGAAGAGCCCGTTGGTGAGGCCGATCCACAGGTAGTCCTGCGTGCTGCCCGGCCCGTACCAGAAGATGTCGTCGTAGTCGTCGCCTGCGAAGTCGCCCACGATGGGTGTGTAGGCACCGTTGAGCTGGCGGGCGAGCGGCTGCTTGGTGAAGGTCAGATCGTCGTGGTTGATCCACAGCTGATCGGTGCCGGTGGGCGAGAACCACAAGATGTCGTCGAGCGGACTGCCCGCGAAGTTGCCGACCACGGGGGTGAAGGTGCCGTTGACGTTGACGACGGTGGTGCCCGGCCCGCCGACCTGGTTGAACCACGAGCCGGCGGCCGAGGCCGGCGGGCAGGCCAGCGCCGCGAGGAGGGCGGTAGCCGCTGCGCACGCGGCCATACCGACGTGGAACCGGTTCCGATGCAGGGAGCGACGCATGGTTCGGGGCCTCCTTCGCCGCAGTACGAGGTTGGTCGGCAGGCTAATGGACCCTCGTCGGACACGGGCTCTCGTCGTCGCCATGTCACCCACCTCCCCATGGGTCCGGCGATGGAGCGGCCACGTCGCCTTCGGTCGCATCGGGCTCATCTCGACCGGCGCCCGATCACCCCGCGGCCGCCCCGTACGATGGCCCGGTCGCCGGCGACGGGCGAAGCGCGGAGGTTCCGCGCCACGTTCTCGTCCGGCCCCGCCCCTGTAGCTCAGCTGGATAGAGCATCGGACTTCTAATCCGACGGTCGCACGTTCGAATCGTGCCGGGGGCGC
>CAZUYW010000458.1:0-1970 GCA_964624775.1 uncultured Iamiaceae bacterium | reverse complement strand
GATCAGTAGGACTTGGGCAGGCCCAGGACCTGGGTGGCGATGTAGGCCTGCACCAGCTCCTGGCTCACCGGGGCGAGCCGCATGAGCCGGGCCTCGCGCCAGTAGCGCTCGACGTGGTACTCCGACGCGTAGCCCATGCCGCCGAGGGTCTGCACCGCCTGGTCGGCGGCCCGGTAGCCGGCTTCGGCGGCCAGGTACTTGGCCGTGTTGGCCGCCTCGCCGGCGGGCAGGCCCTGGTCGTAGCGCCACGACGCCTCGCGGATCGCGAGCTCGGCGGCCCGCAGCTCCATGTGGCACCGGGCCAGCGGGAAGGCGATCCCCTGGTTCTGGCCGATCGGGCGGTCGAAGACGACCCGCTCGTTGGCGTAGGAGACCGCTCGACGCAGGGCGGCGCGGCCGGTGCCGAGCGCCTCCGCGGCGATGAGGATCCGCTCGGGGTTGAGGCCGTCGAGCAGGTACCGGAAGCCCTCCCCCTCCTCGCCGATGCGCTCGGTGACCGGCACCGGCAGGTCGTCGTAGGCGACCTCGCAGGACACGACCGCGTTGCGCCCCGCCTTGGGGATCGGCGTGATCGTGACCTCGGGGCGCTGGAGATCGGCGAGGAGCAGGGTCATGCCGTCGGTGGGGCGGGCGCCCGCCTCGCGGGGCGCGGTGCGGGTGAGGAGCAGGACCTTGTCGCAGTACGGGGCCTTGGTGGTCCAGACCTTGCGGCCCCGCACGAGGTAGTGGCTGCCGTCGGCGGCGAGCGTCGCCCGGGTGGTGATGCGCGACGTGTCGGTGCCCGCGTCGGGCTCGGTGACGCCGAACGCCACGTGCAGCTCGCCCGAGGCGACCGCGGGCAGGATCCGCTCGCGCAGGTCGTCGGAGCCGTGCTTGATCACCGGGCCCATGCCGAAGATCGACAGGTGGATGGCCGACGCCCCGTTCATCGCTGCGCCGGACGCGGCGACCTCCTCGACCACGATCGACGCCTCGGTGATGCCACGCCCGCCGCCGCCGTAGGCCTCGGGGATGGCGATGCCGATCCAGCCGCCCGCGGCCATGGCCGCGTAGAAGTCCCAGGGGAACTCGTGGTCGGTGTCGCAGCGACGCCAGTAGTCGTCGTCGAAGTCGGCGCAGACCCGCCGGACGCCCTCGCGGATCGCGTCGTGGTCGGGGTCCGGGGTGTGGTCCACCTCAGCCGGCGCCGAGCGCTCGCTCCACGCCGGTGAACGGCCAGGTGTCGGGCAGGCCGATCGGATCGGCGGCCGGGGGCAGCACCGCGTAGGACTCCTCACCGGGCTTCACGTAGCCGAAGTCCTCGCGGGCGCGGGCGGTGATCTCCTCGGGCGTGCGCAGCCGGCTGATCTCGCGGTTCACCCGGTGGCGCTCGGCCTGGACCTGGGCCAGCTCGGCCTCGGACCGGGCGGTGGCGCGGCGCTGGGCCAGGTACTGCTTGGCGGGCACGGCCGCGACGAACAGCACACCGACCAGGATCACCGTGGCGGTGATCGCGACGATGAGCCGCCGGCGGGTCATCAGGCCCCGGCCCCCCGGGCGAGGGCGGCGGCCCCCCGGAACGCGGCGGCCTCGCCGAGCTGCTCCTCGATGCGCAGGAGCTGGTTGTACTTGGCGATGCGGTCGCTGCGGGCGGGGGCGCCGGTCTTGATCTGGCCGCAGTTCGTGGCGACGGCGAGGTCGGCGATGGTGGCGTCCTCGGTCTCGCCCGAGCGGTGCGACATGACCGCGGTGTAGCCCGAGCGGGTGGCGAGGGCGACGGCGTCGAGCGTCTCGGTGAGCGAGCCGATCTGGTTGACCTTCACGAGGATCGAGTTGGCCACGCCGACCTCGATGCCGCGGGCGAGGCGGCTGGTGTTGGTGACGAAGAGGTCGTCGCCCACCAGCTGCACCGACCCGCCGACGCGCTCGGTGAGGGCGGCCCAGCCGTCCCAGTCCTCCTCGGCCATGCCGTCCTCGATCGACACGATCGG
>CAZUYW010000457.1:0-1991 GCA_964624775.1 uncultured Iamiaceae bacterium | reverse complement strand
GTCAGCAGGTCTTGATGAACACCTGGACGGTCCAGGTCTTGTTGCCGACCTTGGCGTAGCCGACGCCGACGCCGTTCCACTTGGTGTTCAAGATGTTCGCCCGGTGGCCCGACGAGTTCATGTAGGCGTCCTCGATGGCGCCGACGGTGGGGCCGTAGCCGACGTTCTCCCCGATCGAGCACCAGCGGACCTTGATGCCGTCGGGCAGGTTCGAGTGGTACAGGGCGTTCTCGCGGGCCAGCTTCTCGGCCCACGCCTGTGCCTTGCGCTGGGCATCGGACTGCGTGGGGAGGCGGCTCATGTGGTGGGCGGTGCGGTCGGCGTTCAGTTCGGTCAGCACGAGGTCCTGCGAGGTGGTCAAGCACCCCGTCAGCAGGCTCAGCGCGGCCACGACGATCGCCACCGCGGTCAGCCGGCGGGCGGCTGTTCGGGGGAGGGTGGCTCGTGGTTCCATGCCTAGGTTCTCGACGGAACCCGAGCGCCCCTTGAGCGCCTTTCCTGCTCTCCGTGACATTTTCGACCGCTGGGAGTGAGAAAGGGTCGAACGGCCCAGTCCGCTGGTCCTCGGTTCGGAGGGTCTGGGGTGCTGCGCTAGGGTGATCCACCGGCCTGGGGGTGTAGCTCAGTTGGTAGAGCGCCTCGGTCGCATCGAGGAGGCCAGGGGTTCGATTCCCCTCACCTCCACCAGGACCTGCACGAACCCCGATCCTCAGCGGTCGGGGTTCGTCGCGTCCGGGATGGTCCGTGCGCACCGTTCGGTGCTGACCCAGCGGTGCAGGGCGCGCAGGGTCATCGCCTCCCCGAAGGCCTCGAGCGCGGCGTCGGCGTCGCCCACCAGGTGGTCGAGGCGGTCGGCGAGCACCAGCCAGTCGAGCGAGTCGAGGCCGAGGTCCGCGACGGGGTGGTCGGGATCGAGGTCGGCGAGGTCGCGGTCGAGGTCCTGGGCCACCTGGGCGAGGAAGGCGTCCAGGCTGGGGATGCCCTCGTGCCCACCCGAGCGGGCCTGCCCCAGCGCCGGCCGGGCTTCCCAGTCGGCGCGGGTGAGGGCCAGCAGGTGCTGGTCGACGTAGGCGCCGTCGACCCAGGCGTGATCCCGCAGCACCCCTTCGGTGCGGAACAGGTCCGTCGCGCCCCGTCCCATGGCGTCGAGGTTTGGGGCGAGCACCTCGGCGTAGAGCTTGCGGAACGGCCAGGTGGCGAACAGGTAGTCGAGGAACTGGCGCGCACCGGCGACGAAGGGCGCCGGCTGGTCGTGGGGGTCGAAGCGGGCGGCCGCCACCCAGGCGGTGCCCGACTGCAGGTCGTGGCCGTAGCTGGTGACGATGCCGATCGGGTCGGGCCGGTGGCCGGCCTGCACGAGGAACTGGGCCAGCACCCCGCCCCACAGCGAGCTCACGAACGACTCGGGGCTCGGTGTGGCCCCACGGTGGCGCCACCGGGGCCCGAGGGTGACGGTCAGCTCGAAGCGGCGCAGCGGGCCGTAGTCGGCGGCCTCGATGGGCCGGAGCCACACGCGTCCGGTGGGCGGCGCATCGGTGGCGGGGTCGGGGCGTGGTGCGGGCATGGTGCCTCCAGGTGTGCGGGGCCGGAGGCGGGGCGGGCTCAGGCCAGGTCGGTGGGTGGGGCGGAGCGGCGCGCGGCACCCGACCGGACGGCACGGGCGGCGGCGAGGACGAGCAGGAGCGTCCACCCGGCCACGGAGATGGCGCGGGCGGCGAGCCCGGCGTCGAGGGCGAGGTAGCGGTCGAGGGACCAGCCCGGGGTGACGGGCCACACCCCGCCGAGTGGGGTGGCGACGCTGACGCGGGTGGCCAGGGCGCTGAAGGGCCGCAGCAGGAAGACCGACACCGTCGCCATCACCGAGGCGAGGACCGCCACGCCCAGCTGGCGCCGGGTGCGGGCGGCCAGGCCCGCGAGGGTGCCGAGCGCCACCCCGATCACCGGGCCGGCCACGGCCGCCGCGAGGAGCGGCAGGCCGGGCGCGCCTCGTC
>CAZUYW010000456.1:0-1994 GCA_964624775.1 uncultured Iamiaceae bacterium | reverse complement strand
TAGCGTCGATCCCCGCCCGCAGCGACCGGGAGGTGACCCATGCGCGTGCTCACGACCGACCTCACCCTCACGACCCCGCGGGGCCGTGACCGCTTCGGACTCCGGACCGACCCCGACGGCCTCGGCCGCTTCGCCGAGCGCATCGCCGCGCTGCTGGGCACCGGCCGCTTCCTCGCCGCCCAGACCGCGCTCGTCCTGGCCTGGATGGCGTGGAACCGCCTCGGCCCCGCACCGTGGCGCTTCGACACCCGGACCTTCATCGTGCTCAACCTGGTCATCAGCCTCCAGGCCGCGTACGCCGCGCCCCTGATCCTGCTCGCCGAGTCCCGCCAGGCCGAGGCCGACCGGCGCCAGCAGGAGGAGGACCGTCGCCGCGCCGCGGCGATCACCGCCGACCTCGGGTACCTGGCGCGCGAGCTCGCCGCGCTCCGGGTGCGGATGCTCGACGCCGACGACCTCGCCGCCCTCGAGGCCCGCCTCCGGGCCGTCGTCGACGCCGGGCACGCCCCGCCCGCCTCGCCTACGGTCACGCCCCCGGCCGACCCGCGGCCGAGAGGGCACCTGGGGGCACCATGACCGAGCCGACACCGGACCGCAGCGCCGAGGCCAAGGCCGCGTACCTGGCCTACGTGGCCGGCCGGGAGGAGGTGGCGGCCGGACGGCGGACCTGGGGTGACCTCGGCGCCGAGTTCTTCACCGACGACGCCGTGTTCATCGACCCCGCCTGGGGTCGGGTGGAGGGCCGCGACGCGATCGTGGCGTTTATGGACGAGTCCATGGCCGGCCTCGAGGACTGGACCTTCCCCGAGGAGTGGACCATGGCCGACGGCGACCGCGTCGTGTCCAAGTGGTGGAACCGCCTGCCCGGCACCCGGCCCGACGGCGGCCCGTACCAGGCGGCCGGCGTGTCGATCATGCAGTATGCCGGCGACGGCCGCTTCTGCTACGAGCACGACATCCTCAACATGGCCGAAGTCATGGAGCTGATCGGCGCGTCGGGGTGGCCCATCCCCGCCACCATGCACGTGCCGCCGGCGACCCCGAACCGGGATACGACCCCGCCCCGGTAGGGTCCGGCGGTGGCTGAGGACCTGTTCGGGGCGGCGGCAGAGGAGCGTCTCGCCTCGCGCGCGCCGCTCGCCGACCGCCTCCGCCCGCGCCGCCTCGACGACATCGTCGGCCAGGACCACCTGATCGGCGTCGGCCGTCCGCTGCGGGTCCTGATCGAGGCCGATCGCCTCAGCTCGGTGATCCTCTGGGGGCCGCCCGGCACCGGCAAGACCACCCTGGCCCGCGTGATCGCCGGCCACACGGCCAAGGCGTTCGAGGTGCTCTCGGCGGTCACCGCGGGCGTCAAGGACGTGCGCGAGGTGGTGGCCCGGGCCGAGCACCGCCTGGGCGAGCGGGGCCAGGGCACGATCCTGTTCCTCGACGAGGTCCACCGCTTCAACAAGTCCCAGCAGGACGCGCTGCTGCCCTCGGTGGAGAGCGGCCTGCTCACCCTGATCGGCGCCACCACCGAGAACCCCTACTTCGAGGTCAACCCGCCGCTGCTCAGTCGGTCGACGCTGTTCCGGCTCCACGCGCTCGACGACGCCGCGGCCCGCGACCTCATCGGCCGGGCGCTGGAGGCCGAGGGTGCGACCGCCACCGAGGAGGCGATCGCCCACCTCGCGGCCCGGGCCAACGGCGACGGCCGCCACACCCTCACGAGCCTCGAGGTCGCCGTGGCACTCGCGGCCGAGCGGGCCGCGGCCACCGCGCCGGGCACCGCCCCCGAGGTCACCCTGGCCGACGCCGAGGCCGCGCTCGGCACCAAGGCCATGCGCTACGGGCGCGACGACCACTACGACGTGATCTCCGCCTTCATCAAGTCGATCCGGGGCTCGGACCCCGACGCCGGCCTCTACTGGCTGGCCACCATGCTCGAGGCGGGGGAGGACGCCCGCTTCATCGCCCGGCGGCTCGTGATCCTGGCCTCCGAGGACGTGGGC
>CAZUYW010000455.1:0-2015 GCA_964624775.1 uncultured Iamiaceae bacterium | reverse complement strand
GGCTCGGCATCTCCCGGGTGGCCGTCTCCCACCTCGAGACGGACCTGAACACCCCGTCGGAGCGCACCGTCGCCATGCTGGCCGGGCTCTTCCGCCTGGAGCCCCACGACCTGGTCGACGGCACGTCGTACCCGTTGGCCAAGGCGGATCGGCTGCCGCTCGTGGTGGCCCGCTGGACCGATGTCGAGCACCAGCTCGCCCTGCTCGAGCGCGACCTGTGGTGGCTCGACGGGGCCGACGGCGCCGCGCCGCCCGCCGGTGCCGCCGTGGTCGACCGCGTGCTGGGGGAGTGGGCCGCCGTCCTGGGCAAGCTCGCCGACGCCGTGCGCGATCCCGCCGAGGTCACCCTGGTGGCCGAGGCCCGAGCGACCGTGCGCCAGCGCCGAGGTGAGCGCGGCTGAACATTCTTTTCGGTCATATGGGTGGAAAGGGACGGTGAGTTCCTTCACTGTCAGACCCCCTGGGGATGATGGTGGGCATGGAAGCGGTGTCCGATCCCCGGCTCGAAGCAGCGTTCGTCGATGTCGACGGTGCGCTGGCTCAGCTGCGCGGGGTCGGGGTGGTGCCGACGGATGCGCGCGATGCGATCCGGGTGGTGCGGCGTCTGGAGCACGTGAGCCGGCAGGTGTACGGCCTGCAGGCCGGGCTGGTGGGTGAGATCGATCGGCGGGGTCTGTTCCGTGCGGATGGGCACAAGTCGGTGCGGGCGATGGTCGGCTGGGCGGCGGACCTGTCGCCGGGGGACGCGACCAAGCGGGCTCGTGCGGCGAAGGTGCTGCGGGACCTGCCGTCGGTCGCCGCCGCGGTCGCTGCCGGAGCGATCAGCGTGTCGACCCTGGATCGGATCGGGTCCACGTACGCGAAGGATCGGGTGCGTGAGCAGCTGGTGGCGAGCGAGGCGGATCTGGCGGTGGTCGCGGCGGCCATCTCGTATCGGGAGTTCGACACGTACCTGTCGAACTGGGAGCGTCTCGCCGACGCCGATGGGCTGCGGGACAAGGCGGAGCGTGATCACGAGCGTCGGGATTTCTCGGTGCGTCAGAACCTGGATGGGTCGTTCCGGTTCGAGGGCGGCTGCGGGTCCATCCAGGGCACCATCACCTTGGCGATCTTCCAGGCCTATGTGACCGCCGAGTTCGAAGCCGACCTCGCCGAAGCCCGCGCCCGACTCGGGGACGGGGCGTCGCTCGATGACCTGTGCCGCACCGACCAGCAGCGGCGCATGGACGCCCTCGCCGCGATCTTCGACGACGCCGTGTCGGCCCGTGGTGAGCGGACCGGGCAGCAGATCATCACGAACCTGATCATCGACCACGCAACCCTCGACCAGTACGCCAAGACCTTCACGGGCGAGCCCCTCGACCCCGACCCCCGCCTCAAGACCTGGTGGCAGGACCTCGCCGCCAAGCACACCAAGCACGACACCGACACCGCCGAGCCCGAGGCCGACGGTGACGGCGAGCCCGAGGCCGACGATGCGGAGGATGACGACGATCCGGTGCCGATGACCGGGTTCCGGTGCTCGGACATGGACGGGCACCCGATCGACCCCACCGAGGCCACCGCCTACGCCTTGTTGCACGACCACATCCGACGGGTGGTGCTCGGCGCTGACGGGGTTGCGCTCGATGCAGGCCGCCTGCGCCGGGTCTTCACCGGACCACAGCACACCGCTGTGCTGCTCTCCTCCACGACCTGTTGCTGGCCGGGGTGCAACGCACCGGCCAGTTCGTGCCAGGCCGATCACCTGTTGCCGTGGGCGCACCCGGACAAGGGGAGAACCGACCCCGGGAACGGGGCACCCACGTGCGGGAAGCACAACCGGTTCCGCAACCACGGCTTCACCGTCCACCGCGACGCTGATGGGACCCTCCACGTCCACCGCCCCGACGGCACGAGGATCGAGTGACGCGTGGCTCGCGCCGGCCTGCTCGCGCCTGAGGCGCTCCTGCGGTCAGGCGTCCCGCAGGAGGAGGTCGGCAACCGCTTCGGGCTGCGACAGTGCGGCGAGGTGG
>CAZUYW010000454.1:0-2017 GCA_964624775.1 uncultured Iamiaceae bacterium | reverse complement strand
TGGTCGACGAGGCCCAGGACCTCTCCCCGATGCAGCTGCGGATGCTCACCCGGCGTTCGCTGAACGGATCCATGACCATCGTCGGCGACATCGCCCAGGCCACCGGCGCGTGGGCCCACGACGACTGGGAGAGCGTGCTCGCCCACCTGCCCGACCGCCGGCCGGCCCAGCGGGCCGAGCTCACCGTCGGCTACCGCATCCCGGCCGCCAACATGGCCCTCGCGGCCAAGGTGCTGGCCGTCGCCGCCCCCGACCTCACGGCGCCGTCGTCGGTGCGCCAGGGCGAGAGCGACCCGCGCCTCGAGGACGTCGCCGATCCCGGGGCCCTCGCCGCCGAGGTCGTGCGCCTGGTGCGCGAGGAGTCGGCGGCGGTGGGGGAGGGCAGCGTGGGGATCATCTGCCCGGCCTCGCTGGCCCCGGCGGTCTCCAGCGCCCTGGAGGGCGCCGGCGTGGCCTTCGGCGCCGCCGATCGCCACGGCCTCGAGCAGCAGGTCACGGTCGTGCCGGTCGGGCTGGTGAAGGGCCTCGAGCTCGACGCCTCGATCGTGGTCGAGCCCGCCGCGATCGTCCGCGAGGAGCCGCAGGGCCTGCGGGCCCTCTACGTGGCCCTCACCCGGGCCACCAAGCGCCTGACCCTGGCCCACGCCGAGCCCCTGCCCGACGTCCTCGCCTGACCTCGTTCTGGTCACGGAAACGGGTTGTGGGACGACCCGTTTCCGTAACCAGAAGGGTCGTTTCCGGGAGCGGGGGCGGGGGGTCAGGCCTCGGCGGCGAGGGCGGCGGCGGCGAGCTCCTCGGGCTCGTCGCTCGCCGGCACCGCGTCGGGCACCTCGGGCAGGGCCCGGTCCTTGCGCAGGAAGAGGTAGGTGACCGGCACGATGTAGGCCACCCAGACGACGACCTGCTCGATCGACGGGCGCGGGTCCCAGCCGAACAGGCCGGCGAGGAAGCGGCCCACCTGGGTGTCGTTGGTCAGCCAGCTGATGCCGGTGAGGTCGTAGACGGCCCAGTCGAAGCTGTTCAGGGCGTCGTTGTCGGTGGACTGCAGGAACATCACGCCCTTGGCCAGCAGGCCGGCGGCGAAGACGATCACGATCATGCCGGTGATGTTGAAGAACAGCTTCATGGGCAGGACCTTGCTGCCGGTGTACACCAAGTAGCCGAGCACGCAGGCGATCGCGAGGCCGATGAGCCCACCGATGAACACGTCCCAACCCGTGCTGGAGGTGGCGGCGGCGATGAGGAACAGGGCGGTCTCGATGCCCTCGCGGAGCACGGCGAAGAAGGCGACCACGAGCACGCCGGTCCGGACCCGGTCCGAGGCGAGCGCGGCGTCGACGCGGTGCTCGAGCTCGCCCTTGATGGCCCGGCTCTGGCGCCGCATCCAGAAGACCATCCACGTCAGCACGCCGGCGGCGACGAAGGAGATGGCGGCGAAGGCCCGCAGCCGGGCGTCACCCTCGAAGCTGCCGACGGTGTTGTGGAGCACGACGCCGAAGAGCACCGAGATCAGGGCGGCGAGGCCGACCCCCGCCCAGACCGGGCCGTCGAGGTCGCGGCGGTCGATCTTGCGGAGGTACCCGAAGACGATGCCGACGATCAGGGAGGCCTCGAAGCCCTCCCGGATCAGGACCAGCATGGACTCACCCATAGTTAGGCTACCTTAACACTCCGTGGGATCGCCGCCAACGGACCATCATCGCGCGTCACGCCGCGCCCCCTCGACGGAGGTGGTCGTGATCGGCGCCGGCCCGGCCGGTCTGCTGGCGGCCCTCGATGCCGCCACCGCGGGACGCGAGGTCGTCGTGCTCGAGGCGGCCGACCACGTGGGCGGCATGGCGGCCAGCGTCGAGGTGGGCGGCCAGCGGGTGGACCTCGGCAGCCACCGCCTCCACCCCGCGACCGACCCCGCGCTGCTGGCCCGGTTGCAGGGCCTGCTCGGCGACGACCTCCAGGTGCGCCCCCGCCACGGCCGCATCGCGCTGGCCGGACGCTGGCTGGCCTTCCCGCTCCGCAC
>CAZUYW010000453.1:0-2021 GCA_964624775.1 uncultured Iamiaceae bacterium | reverse complement strand
GTCGTCACCTGGGCGCCCACCAGCGCGGCCCGGCGCCACGCCCGGGGCTTCGACCAGGCCGAGCTGCTCGCCCGGGAGGTCGCCCGCCGCTGCGCCCTGCCGTGCCGCCACCTGCTCGGGCGCGGGCCCGGGCCGCCCCAGACCGGTCGCACCGCCGAGCAGCGCGCGGTGGGCCCGAGCTTCGCCGTCCGCCGCAGCGTCACCGGCCTGTCGGTCCTGATCGTCGACGACGTCATCACCACGGGTGCCACGGTCCGCAGCGCGGCATCGGCCCTGGTCGACGCAGGTGCCCGCGAGGTCCGGGCGCTGGCCGCGGCCCATCCGCCGTGAGCGTCACGGTGCACGCGGGGGCGGGACCTTGGCCCCTGTCGCCGCGCCCTCGGCAGGGGTCTACGATCCGGGCACCATCCCCGACAACGAGGTCCCCAAATGCAGGTGCGCGTGAGCGGTCGTCACACCGAGGTTCCCGAGAAGCTTCGTCTCGTCACCGAGGAGAAGATCGGTCGCCTGGGGCGCTTCGTGGAAGGGCTCGATCACGCCGAGGTCCACTTCTCCGAGCACAAGAACCCCCGGATCGCCGACAAGGAGATCTGCGAGGTCACGATCGAGGGCCACGGCCACCACGTCCGCTGCAAGGTGTCGGCGCCCGACGGCTTCCAGGCCGTCGACAAGGCCTACGAGAAGCTCGAGCACCAGCTCCACAAGCTCAAGACCAAGCTGAACCGCCGCAACCACGGCCACCCCAAGGCCCACAAGAAGTCCGAGGCGCTGGGCGCGGTCGAGGTCGCCAGCGAGGCCGAGACCACCGGCGAGGCACCGGCCGAGGAAGGCCTGCGCATCGTGAAGGCCAAGCGCTTCGCGATCCATCCGATGTCGGCCGAGGAGGCCGTGGAGCGCATGGTGCTGCTCGGGCACGGGTTCTTCTTCTTCACCAACCAGGAGACCTCCCGCTCCGCGGTGGTCTACCGGCGCGACGACGGCCAGGTCGGCCTCATCGACGAGGCCGACTGATCCCACCCGGGGCGACTGATCCGGCCCGGGGGCGCGCCCCCTAGACTGACCAGCCTCATGGGTGTACTCGACAAGCTCCTCCGGGTCGGCGAGGGCCGCAAGCTCAAAGCGCTCCAAGGCCTCATCCCCGACATCAACGCGCGCGAACCCGAGCTCGAGAAGCTCACCGACGACGCGCTCCAGGCCAAGACGGTCGAGTTCCGCGAGCGGCTCGACAACGGCGCCGACATCGACGACCTGCTCCTCGACGCGTTCGCCGTCGTCCGCGAGGCGTCGCGCCGGTCCATCGGCCAGCGCCACTACGACGTCCAGATGATGGGCGGCGCGGCCCTGCACTTCGGCTGGGTCGCCGAGATGAAGACGGGCGAGGGCAAGACCCTCGTGTCCACGTTGCCGGTGTACCTCAACGGTCTCACCGGCAAGGGCGTCCACGTCATCACCGTGAACGACTACCTGGCCCGGCGCGACGCCGACTGGATGGGCCAGATCCACGGCTGGCTCGGCCTGTCGATCGGCCTCGTCGTCCCCGAGGACTACGACGCCGTCAAGAAGCGCGAGCAGTACGCCTGCGACATTACCTACGGCACGAACAACGAGTTCGGCTTCGACTACCTCCGCGACAACATGGCCATGTCCCGGGCCGCCCAGGTGCAGCGGGGCCACAACTTCGCCATCGTCGACGAGGTCGACTCGATCCTCATCGACGAGGCCCGCACCCCGCTCATCATCAGTGGACCGGCCGACCAAGCAACCAAGTGGTACAACGAGTTCGCCAAGCTGGTGCTTCGGCTGGAGCGCGGCGAGGGTGGAGACAAGCTGCGCGGCATCCTGCCCAGCGGCGACTACGAGGTCGATGAGAAGAAGCGCACGGTCGGCATCCTCGAGCCCGGCATCGCCAAGATCGAGGATTACCTGGGCATTGACAACCTCTACGAGAGCGTCAACACCCCGCTGATCGGCTATCTCAACAACGCGATCAAGGCCAAGGAACTGTTCAAGCGGGTCAAGGA
>CAZUYW010000452.1:0-2026 GCA_964624775.1 uncultured Iamiaceae bacterium | reverse complement strand
CATCGCGGGCGTGCCAGGCCTCGAGGTGGTCGGCCTGGCACTGGGTGACGGGCCGGTCGCAGCCGGGCCAGTAGCAGGTGGTGGCGGACAGCATCACGGCGAGGTGGCGGGGCCCGGTGAACAGGCGCGAACGGCGTCCGGCGTCGAGCACCACGCCGTCGCGGCGCACCACCACGCGCCGGACGTGGCCGACCAGGGTGGCCCAGGTGGCTTCGGTCGGGTCGATCGGGGTGCCGTCGAGCGTCGAGCACCGGAACCCCACCCCCGGGTCCGCGTCCTCCGGGCTTCGGTCGTGGTCCGGCTCGTCGAACCAGGTGCGGACCCGTGGATCCGGACCGGGATCGATCCCGGTGATCCGGGCGAGGTTGCGCTCGAAGGTGGGCTGGTCCATCACCAGGGAGGTCTCGACCCCGGTGCCCGCCACCCCGCCGGCACCGGCGGCCTCGGCGAAGATCCGGGCCGCGGCATCCATGCGCCGCTGCCCGGGGGTGCGGGCCAGATCGGTGATCGTGGCCCCCTCCCCGACCCGGGCGCGGGCCTCGGCCCAATCGGCCTCCCACTCGGCGTCCACGTAGCGGTCGAGCACCTCGGCCATCTGCGCGCCCTGCAGCGCCCCGCAGCCGCCGACGAAGCGGCGGGTGCCGTCGAGGTTCCGGACCAGGCCGAAGTCACGCCGCTCGTGGCTGCGCTCGGCCCGCTGACGGGCACCGTCCTCGTCGGCCAGGCGCTCCCAGTCGGCCAGGCGACGGTGGAAGGCCAGGTAGCGCAGCTCGGTGGCCCGCCGGGCCAGCTTCGGGCTCACCGCGATCAGGTCGTCGCGCACCCGCTCGTTGCGATGGGTGGCGGCGATCCGATCGACCTGGCACCGCCCGATCTCCCCCGAGCGGAACGCGGCGGCCAGCTCGGGGAGGTCGGCGAGCGCCCGCGCCGCTGCCGCCCGACGCTGCCCCTCGGCGGGGTGCAGGTTCGCCGCGTGGGTGACCATGGTGTGCGCGGCACGATGCCCATCGCCCACGAACAGGCCCCGCCGATCGATCTCGTGCACCACCGCCACCTGGGCGGCCGCCAGACGGCGGGCGCAGCGCTCGACGGCGCGCACCACCTCGAGCGCATCCAGCTCGTCGCGCGGCGCGACCCCCACCGCGTCCAGCCGATCCAACGCCGCGTGCACGCCCGCCAGGGCTGCCGCAAGCTCCGGATCAGCTGGTGAGGTCATGGTCCCACCCTACGCAGGGGGTCTGACAACGAAGGGATATCTGCCCATTTGAGACATTGTTATGGTGTCCCAGCCCACGACGAGACGCGACTCTCTGCACAATGCAAGCGCCGTGCTAGCGTTCTGCAACATGCGCACGCTCTACCTTCGCAACGTGCCCGACGAGGTGGGTGCCCAGCTCGACGAGCTCGCCCGCCGGGAGGGCCTGTCGCTCTCGGCCTTCGCCGTCCGTGAGCTCGCGGCGGTCGCCCGCCGCGCCGAGAACCCGAAGCTGGTCGCCGATCTCCCCGACCTCGGCATCGACGCGCTCGACGTGGTCGCGGACCTCGACGCGGGGCGGGCCGACCGGTGATCGTGATGGACGCCTCTGCCGCGATCCTCGGCCTCCTGAACGACGGGGACAGCCGGGAGCACCTGCGCTCCAGCCCGATCGCGTGCCCGCACCTGATCGATGCCGAGGTCGCCCACGTCCTCCGTCGCCAGGTGCTGCGCGAGGCGCTGCAGCCCACCGTCGCTCGCCGCGCCCTCACCGCGTGGGCCGGCCTCGGCATCGAGCGCCTCGGCATCGTCGGGCTCCTCGACCGCGTGTGGGAGCTCCGGGAGAACCTCACGGCCTACGACGCCGCCTACGTTGCCGTCGCCGAGGCGCTCGGTGCCCCGCTCGTCACCGCGGATGCCCGCCTCGCCCAGGCACCCGGACCGGCGTGCCCGATCACCGTGGTGCGCCGATGACCGGGCGGCGTGATCAGCCCAGCAGCGAGACGCGGTCGCCCACCACGATCGTTCCGGGCTCGACCACCGCGGCGTAGA
>CAZUYW010000451.1:0-2027 GCA_964624775.1 uncultured Iamiaceae bacterium | reverse complement strand
GTGCCCGATCGCCGTGAGGTCGGCCGGGTCGAGGTCGAGCACCTTGTTGTAGGTGTCGATGGCGGCGCCGGGGTTGCCGAGCTGCCCCTCGTACACGGTGGCCGTGTCGAAGTAGATCTGCTTCTTCTCGTCGGGCTCGCCGACCAGCTCCACCTTGCGCTCGTAGACGCCGAGGAGGTCGGTCCACCGCTGGTGGGTGATGTAGAGCCGGATGAGGGCGTCGAGCGCGGGGACGTCCTGCGGGTCGACGTCGGCGATGCGGCGGTACGCGGCGATCGCGTCCTCGGGCCGCTCGAGCACCGACTCGTAGATGTCCGCGGCGCGCTGGAGGTACTGCTTGCGCTCCTCCGGGTCGTCGACGATCTCGGCCTTGCGGAGGAAGACCCCGGCGAGCTCCGAGGGCTTGTCGGTCGACTGGTAGAGCCGCTCGAGGGCGCTGGCGGCGTGGAGGTTCTGCGGGTCGAGGCGGAGGATGGCCTTGGGCAGCTTGTAGCGGGCGATGTGGCGGGTGGCCTCGGCCTCCAGCTCCTCGTCGGTGACCTCGGCCCCCTCGGCGAGCTGCACGATCGCCACGACCTCCGAGCCCCACCGTTCGCTCGGGCGTCCCACGACGACGACGTCGTACACCCCGGGGTGGTGCGCCAGCGCCTGCTCGACCTCCTCGGCGAAGATCTTCTCGCCACCGGAGTTGATGGTGACCGAGTCCCGCCCGAGGAGCTCGATGATGCCGTCGGCGTTCCACCGGGCCCGGTCGCCGGGGACGGCGAAGCGGGTGCCGTCGATCACCGGGAAGGTGGCTGCGGTCTTCGCCGCGTCGCCGAGGTAGCCGAGCGGCACGTGGCCGCGCTGGGCCAGCCACCCGATCTCCTCGGCGCCGGGCACGAGCTCGTGGGTGAGCTCGGCGTCGACCACCGAGGTCTCGGGGCCGGGGGCGAACGTGCCCGTGGCGGTGGCGCCCTTGGTCGAGGTGTGGCCCATCTGGGCCCCGGTCTCGGAGGACCCGACCGCGTCGAGGATGATCGCGTGCGGGGCTTGCTCGAGGAAGCGGTCCTTCAGCGACGAGTTGAGCGGCGCGCCGCCGCTCACGAGCGCGAGCAGGCCCGAGAGGTCGTAGCTGCCGTGCTCGAGCTCCTCGATCAGCGGGCGGCCCATGGCGTCGCCGACGATCTGGAGGGTGAGCACGCGCTCGCGCTCCACAGTGGCCCACACGTCGGCGCAGTCGAGCCGGGCCCCATCGGTGGCCAGCACCACGGTGTTGCCGCTGGTGAACGCGGTGAACGTGGCCCACTGGGCCGCGCCGTGCATGAGCGGAGCGACCGACATCATCCGCGCGCCTCCGTTGCGGGAGGCCTCGACGACGGCCTCGAGGGAGGGGAACGCCTCGGTCTGGCCGAAGGGCCGGCCGCCCATGGCGCTGATGAAGATGTCGTGCTGGCGCCACAGCACGCCCTTGGGCATGCCGGTGGTGCCGCCGGTGTAGAGGATGTAGAGGTCGTCGGGCGACCAGGCGAGGTCGAGGGGCTCGGGCGAGCCCTCGGCGAGGAAGTCGAGGTAGCGGATCGCCCCGGGGAGCAGGTCGTTGCCGGATTCGTCGGGCACCTGGATGAGGAGCCCCAGGTGGGGCAGCTCGGCCAGGATCTCGGCGAGCACCGGGGCGAACGTGTCGTGGTACAGGATCGCTCGGGCCCCGCTGTTGTCGAGGAGGTACTGGAGCTCCTCGGCCACGTAGCGGTAGTTGACGTTGAACGGCGCGACGCGGGCCTTGAACGAGCCGAGCATGCCCTCGATGTAGGCGGGCCCGTTGTGCAGGTACAGCGCCAGGTGGTCCTGGCCCGACTCGTGCCCGGCCAGCTCAGCCCGCTCGCGGTGGGCGCCGAGCCCGCGCCCGGCGAGGGCGCTGGCGAAGCGGCGGGTGGTGGCGGTGAGCTCCGCGTAGGTGCTCTGGTGGCTGCCGTGGATGATCGCCGGGCGATCGGGGTTGGCGGCAGCGACCGCCTCGTGGACCTGGGCCAGGTTGAAGGGCATGG
>CAZUYW010000450.1:0-2029 GCA_964624775.1 uncultured Iamiaceae bacterium | reverse complement strand
TGGTGCAGGCCTACATCGCCACCCAGGTCCTGGGCCTGCCCAAGTCCTACTGATCCCGGGGTCCCCCGGATTCTTTTCGGTCATATGGGTCGAAAGGGATGGTGAGGGGCCTTCGTTGTCAGTGGGGGTGGGGATGATGGGGGGCATGGAAGCAGCGACCCATCCTGAGCGCCGGGCCTCGTTGGCCAAGGTGCACGAGGGCTTGGGTGAGCTGCGCGCGTCGGGGTTGGTGCCGTCGGATCCGCGTGATGCGATCCAGTTGGTGCGGGACCTGGAGGGGGTCGGGCGGGTGGTGTACGGGTTGCAGGCGGTGGCGGTCGGTGAGATCGACCGCCGGGGGTTGTTCCGGGCTGATGGGCACAAGAGCGTGCGGGCCATGGTGGGCTGGGCGGCGGACCTGTCCCCGGGGGACGCGACGAAGCGGGCTCGGGCGGCGCGGGTGTTGCGGGACATGCCGGCGGTGGCGGCCGCGGTTGCGGCGGGCGCGATCAGCGTGTCGACCCTGGATCGGATCGGGGTGACCCATGCGAACACGCGGGTGCGCGACGAGCTTGTCGCGAGCGATGCGGATCTGGCCGTGGTGGCGGCGGCGATCTCCTACGGGCACGTCCACCAGTACTTGAAGCACTGGGAGGCGATGGCCGACGCCGATGGGCTGCGGGACAAGGCGGAGCGCGATCACGAGCGCCGGGACTTCGCGATCCGTCAGAACCTCGATGGCTCGTTCCGGTTCGAGGGCGGCTGCGGATCCATCCAGGGCACCATCACCCTGGCGATCTTCCAGGCCTATGTGACCGCCGAGTTCGAGGCAGACCTCGCCGAGGCCCGGGCCCGGTTGGGGGATGGGGCGTCGCTCGATGACCTGTGCCGCACCGACCAGCAGCGCCGCATGGACGCCCTCGCCGCCATCTTCGACGACGCGGTGTCTGCCCGTGGTGAGCGGACCGGGCAGCAGCTCATCACGAACCTGGTCATCGACCACGCAACCCTGGATCGCTACGCCAAGACGTTCACCGGTGAACCCCTCGATCCCGACCCGCGCCTCGAGTCGTGGTGGCAGGACCTCGCCGCCATGCACGGCACCCACGAGACCGAGACGGCCGAGAGCCCCGAGTCCGAGGCCGACGACGACGTCGAAGCCTGGACCGAACCCGACGACCAGACCGACGACGAGACCGAGCCCGAGGCCGGGGATGCGGCAGCCGCAGGCGCCCACTCCGAGCCCGAGGACCAGGACGGCCTGGTGCCGACGACGGGGTTCCGGTGCTCGGACCTCGACGGGCACCCGATCGATCCGACCGAGGCCACCGGCTTCGCGCTGTTGCACACCCACATCCGCCGGGTCGTGCTCGGCAGGGACGGGGTGGTGTTGGACATGGGCCGCAAGCGCCGGGTCTTCACCGGCGCCCGGCACACCGCCGTGCTCCTCTCGTCCACGACGTGCTGCTGGCCGGGCTGCAACGCACCCGCCAGCACCTGCCAGGCCGATCACATGCTGCCGTGGGCGCATCCGGACAAGGGGAGAACCGACCCCGGGAACGGGGCACCCACGTGCGGGAAGCACAACCGGTTCAGGAACCACGGGTTCACCGTCCACCGCGACGATGACGGGACCCTCCACGTCCACCGACCCGACGGCACCCGCATCGAGTAGCCGCGCGTCGGCCCGGGCTGCAGGTCGGCCCGCTTCGTGCGGGTGGTGGTCAGTCGCGGTTGTAGTAGGTGGTGCTCGCAGCGAGGCCGGCGATCAGCTGCTGCTCGCCCGTGGCCGAGGCTCCGATCTGGGTGACCCCGGCGTTGGACTCGGGGGTCGTGGGGTTGCGGCCGAGGAAGCGCAGGTACTGGTCGGTGACGATGGCCCGACGGGCCTCGGCGGTGGCCAGGAACTGCTCGGCGACGGTGCCGCGCCCGGTGCCGCTGCCGATCTTGTCGACCCAGTAGGTGGCGCCGGAGGGGTCGGGCTGGCGACCGAGCACGTCCTGGTAGGCCTTGGTCACGAACGCGTAGTCCGTGCCGCCGGCCTTCGTGT
>CAZUYW010000449.1:0-2039 GCA_964624775.1 uncultured Iamiaceae bacterium | reverse complement strand
TGGCCACGGGCGGGCACCTCCAGTTCCTGACCGCGCTCGGCAACTCGCCGACGGTGGCCGGCCGATTCGCCGGCGTCGGCAACCTCGGGTTCGCCGTCTTCGCGGCGACGACGGTGCTCCTCGCCGTGGCCGTGCACCGGGTGGCGCTCGACCGGGGCGTGGGGGAGCGGACGGCACTGATCGCCGCCGGCGCGGTGGGCGCGGTCGCCGTCGTGCTCGATGGCGCTCCCGGCGCCGGGGCGGACATCGGCGGCGTCCTCGCCCTCGTGCCGACCATGGCGGTCACCCTCGCCCTGCTGGCGCCCCGCCGTCCCTCGTGGCCGCGCCTCGCCGCCGCCGCGGTCGGCGTGGTGGTGGCCGTCCTCGGCGGCTTCGCCCTGCTCGATGCGAGGCGCCCGGCGGGGGAGCAGAGCCACCTCGCCCGGTTCACCGACAAGCTGGGAGGAGGCGGCGACGATGCCGTGCTCGTGCGCAAGGCCCACGCCGCCCTCGCCACCCTGACCCACTCCTCCCTCGTGTGGGTGCCGATCACGATGGCCATCGCCCTGGCCCTCCTCTGGCGCTTCGCCCGTCCGGCGCTGGCCGAGCAGTGGCAGAACCGCTGGGGCCGGGCCGCGTGGTGCGGCGCCGGGACGCTCTGCGTGCTGGGCGCGGCGCTCAACGACTCGGGCGTCATGGTCCCGGCGCTCGTCCTCGTCGTGTTCGCGCCGACCGTCGCCCACGTCGCCCTGCGCCGCGGCGGCCCCCTCGACCGGGGTGTTGCGTGATCGGCCCGATGCTCGTCGCTGCGCTCGTGGCCGCGGCCGGCTGGCTGCTCGTCCGCCGGGCCTTCGCCACGCCCCGCCTGGCCCGCACCAACGTCCGGGGGATCGAGGTGCCCACGGGCGCCGGGTTCGTGGCCGCGGTCGCCGCCATCGCGGACACCGTCGCCCGGTTTGCCACGGAGGACGACACCACCTTCGGTGCGATCGGCACCGCCTCCGGGGGCTGGGTGCTGGTGATCGGCGGCTTCGCGCTCCTCGGGCTCCTGGACGATGTGGTGGGCACCCACGAGTTCAAGGGGTTCCGCGGCCACCTGCGCGCCCTGCGGTCCGGACGAGTCACCACCGGGCTGGTGAAGCTGGTGGGCGGCGGCATCGTCGCCCTCGTGGCGGTCGGGACCACCTGCAACAGCAGCCTCCTGCACACGGTGCTCGGCGGGGCGGTCGTCGCCCTCGGCGCCAACACCGCGAACCTGTTCGATCGTGCCCCGGGCCGGACCACGAAGGTCTCGATCCTCGCCCTCGCGCTGCTGTGGCTCGGCGTGCCCGAGGCGCGCCAGCTGGGCGGGGTCGGCGCACCGGCCATGGTCGGTGCAGCGGTGGGCCTGCTCTGGTTCGACCTGCGCGAGGAGCTCATGCTCGGCGACGCGGGCGCCAACCCGCTCGGCGCCGCGCTCGGGTTCGGCGCCGCACTCACCCTGTCGACCCCGGTGCTCGCCGGCGTCGCCATCGGACTGGTGGCGTGCAACCTGGCGGGGGAGCGGGTGTCGTTCTCCCGCGTCATCGCCGCCAACCCCGTGCTGGCGCGGCTCGACGGCCTCGGCCGTCGGCCGCTCGAGGGCCCGCCGCACCCGTCCTGACCAGCGGCGCAGCACCGTGCTCCCGTTCCGGGTCGCGGCGGGGTATGGTGCACTCCCGTGACGAAACACATCTTTGTGACCGGCGGGGTGGCGAGTTCTCTGGGGAAGGGCCTGACGGCCTCCTCGCTCGGGCGGTTGCTGAAGGCACGGGGCCTGCGGGTCACGATGCAGAAGCTCGACCCGTACATCAACGTCGACCCCGGCACGATGAACCCCTTCGAGCACGGCGAGGTGTTCGTCACCGACGACGGGGCCGAGACCGACCTCGACCTCGGCCACTACGAGCGCTTCGTCTCGCATCGGATGAGCCGGCACAGCAACTTCACGTCCGGCCAGATCTACGAGGCGGTGATCCGCAAGGAGCGGCGTGGCGACTACCTCGGCCAGACGGTGCAGGTGATCCCGCACGTCACCAACG
>CAZUYW010000448.1:0-2044 GCA_964624775.1 uncultured Iamiaceae bacterium | reverse complement strand
GGTCGATGGGGTGCCCGTCGAGGTCCGAGCACCGGAACCCCGTCATCGGCACCGGATCGTCGTCATCCTCCGCATCGTCGGGCTCGGCCCAGGCCTCGACATCAGCCACGGGCTCGTCGTCCTCGGCGTCGTGGTTGGCGTGCTTGGCGGCGAGGTCCTGCCACCACGACTCGAGGCGGGGGTCGGGGTCGAGGGGTTCGCCGGTGAAGGTCTTGGCGTAGCGGTCGAGGGTTGCGTGGTCGATGACCAGGTTCGTGACGAGCTGCTGGCCGGTCTTGGCCCGGTGGGCGGCGATGGCGTCATCGAAGATCGCGGCGAGGGCGTCCATGCGGCGCTGCTTGTCGGTCCGGCACAGGTCATCGATTGTCGCGTCGTCGCCCAGGCGGGCGCGGGCCTCGGCCCAGTCCGCTTCGAACTCGGCGCGCTGGTAGGCCTCCAAGATCGCCAAGGTCACCGTGCCCTGCATCGACCCGCAGCCCCCTTCGATCCGGAACGAGCCGTCCAGGTTCTGCCGGATCGAGAAGTCCCGGTTCTCGTGATCGCGTTCCGCCTTGTCCCGCAGGCCATCCGCGTCGGCCATCGCCTCCCAGTGCTTCAGGTACTGGTGGAAGTGCCCATAGGAGATCGCCCCCGCCACCACCGCCAGATCCCCATCGTTCGCCACGAGCTGATCGCGCACCCGCGTGTTCGCATGGGTGACCCCGATCCGATCCAACGCCGACACGCTGAGCTGCCCGGCGGCCACCGCAGCCGCGACCGCCGGCATGTCCCGCAGCACCTTCGCCGCGCGGGCCCGCTTCGTCGCATCGCCGGGGGACAGGTCGGCGGCCCAGGCGACCATGGCCCGCACCGACTTGTGCCCATCCGCCCGGTGCAGGCCCCGCCGATCGATCTCACCCACCAGCCCGGCCTGCAACCCGTAGACCTGCCGGCTCACGTGCTCGAGCCGCCGTACCACCCCGATCGCGTCCCGCGGATCGGTCGGCACCACCCCGACCCCGCGCAGCTCGACCAGCGCATCGTCGACCTTGACGAACGCCGCTTCCAGCCGGGGATCGGACACCGCTTCCATGCCCACCATCATCCCCACCCCCACTGACAACGAAGGTGCCTCTCAGCGCCTTTCAGTAGATATTGGTGAAATGTCCGATCAGGGCCGGAGCCCAGCCCCTACCGTCCGAGGCGTGGAGATCGACGACCGGCGCACCCCCGAGGCCGAGCTCGGCCCGGTCGTCGCGGCCGGGCGGGCGGCCGTGGTGCACGAGGCCGGACCTGGGCGGGTCCTGCGCAGGCATCCCGACGAACGAGACCTCACCGTCGAGTCCCGCCTCATGGTGCACCTGCGCGAGCAGGGCTACCCCGTGCCCGAGGTCCACCGGGTCGGTCCGGGGGAGCAGGTCTTCGAGCGGGTCGAGGGGCCGACGATGCTCGCGGACCTCGGTGCGCACCCGTGGCGCGTCGGTGCCCACGCCCGCACCCTCGCCGACCTCCATCGCCGCCTCCACGAGATCGCTGCGCCCGCGTTCCTGCCGGCCCACCCGCTGGGCGGTGAGGTGCTCGTGCACATGGACCTGCACCCCGGCAACGTGATCTGCTCGCCCGACGGGCCGGTCGTGATCGACTGGACCAACGGCCGTGCTGGGCGGGCCGAGGTCGACGTCGCCATGACGTGGGTGCTGATGGGTGCGTTCGAGCAGGACCCGCCGCCACCCGATCTCCCGTGGTTGCGCCGTCTGCGGGACCGTGCGGTCCGCACGATCGAGGACCCGATCCGTCGACGCCTGGTGGCCACCTTCCTCGCCTCGAGCGGCGTCGAACCGGCGGCCCGGGCCGCGCTGCCCGAGGTCGCCGAGATCCGCCTCGCCGATCGGGCCGTCCGCCCCGCCGAGGCCGACGCCATCCGCGCCCTGGTGGCTCGGGAGGGGTCAGCGTCGCGCTAGGCCGGCGGCAGGAGGTTGGCCGGGCGCTTCGCCTTCCACGCGAACGGCAGGGGCACGGGACGCCCGAGCTCGCGACCGGCGACGATCATGCGCCAGGTGAGGAG
>CAZUYW010000447.1:0-2063 GCA_964624775.1 uncultured Iamiaceae bacterium | reverse complement strand
CGCTCGACACGTGGTGGCGCACCGGCCCCGGCGCCGCGCCCGCCTCGGCGACCCGTGCCGCCACGGCGTCGAGCTCGGCGGCGATGGTCGCCGCCCCGACCCAGCGCCCGCCGTGGGCGCCCACGTCGAGCACGCCGTCGTCGGTGAAGAGCGCCGCCAGCTCCGCGCTGCGCCCCCGGTCCCCCGCCCACGTGTACCGGGCGATCAGGTCGCGCACCGCCTCCCGTGCCACCAGCTCATCCAGATCCACGGGCGCAGGCTACGGCGGCGCAGCGACCCGGTCAGGCGGAGATGGACGCTCGCGACCGCTCGAGTACCGGACAAATCATCTGAATTCTCGTCATGTGTCACCCACACGTTTGACCATCAGCCATTGGTCTCGTAGCGTGTCAGCACTTCCCCGATCCTGGCGAGAGAGGTGGAAGATGGTGACCGATTTCCTCAAGGGGCTGGTGGCCTCGGCGGCGTGTGTGGCAAGCCTGCTGATCGCAACGCCCGCCATCGCGCATCACCGCGCGCCGGGCCCGCGTCAGCGACCCACGGCGACCACGGTCCCCGCAACCTCGACCGACGGCCGTGAGGCCGTGGCGCGCCCAGGGGGCGGACTCGCCGGCTTCATCTCGGCTCAGGACCTCGAGCGGGCGGACGTGGCGGGGGAGCCGCGGCTCCACCTCGGTGCCAGCACCGTGGCGTTCCGGGGTTTCGAGGTGTTCGACGCCTCCGGCGCGCCCACGGGCTACTTCCTCGCTGGCGACAACGGCTTCGTCAGCATCGAGGAGGTTCGGGATCCCGTGAGCCTGGCCCGCATCGAGCGCATCTGGTTGGCGGATGTGCGCAGCTGGCAGCACCCGACCGCTGCTGTGCTCCGGGCGCAGGAGGAGATGGACCGTCAGGCCCGGGAGGGATGACGCGCTGGCCAGGTCGCTGGGGGGTGAGGGCCGGTAGCGTGGCGGGTCGTGGGGAGCGGGAACCCGGGCGTGGACCCGGTGCGCGTCGGGGTCACGGGGCATCGCACGGTGCCGGGCTACGACGCGGTCGTGCGGGCGATCGACGCGGTGATCGCCGGGGTGCCGACGCCGGCGCGGCTGGTCACGAGCCTGGCCGAGGGCGCTGATCGGCTCGTCGCCCACGCGGCGCGGGCGCACGGCTGGACGCTCGACGTGATCCTGCCGCTGGAAGCCGACGACTACCGGGCCGACTTCACCGCACCTGGCTCGGTCGCCGAGTTCGGCACGCTCCTCGACGCCGCCACCACAGTCACGGTGGTGGCGCCGGCGACGCGGCCCGAGGCCTACCTGGCCGCCGGGCTGGCGATGCTCGACCGGAGCCAGGCGCTCATCGCCGTGTGGGACGGCGACCCGGCACGAGGGGTGGGCGGCACGGCCGACATCGTCGCCGAGGCCCGACGGCGGGCGATGCCGGTGGCCTGGATTCACGTCGACCGTGCCGCGGCCGACGAAGACGACGGCGATGCGATCGTGACCCTGGAGGGGTGGCCGTGGCAGTCCTGAGGAACCTGTGGGGACCGCGCTGGCGGTGGCTCACCATCACCGTGCTCTGGCTGGTGGTGGCGATCCTCGCGTTCTGGGGCATGACCGTCGGCGACCCGACGATGTCGGTGTGGGACCGGCTCTACGCGATCCCGGACTTCTACTCGATCAGCATCTCGAACTCGCTCGCTGCCCTGGACTGGCGGATCCAGCTCGCCCGCTTCCTCGGCCCCATGGTGTTCGCGTCGACGTTCTTCGCCGCCACCGCCGCGGTGTTCCGCGAGCAGTGGACGCGCCTGCGGCTGCGCTGGACCCGCGACCACGTGGTCGTGGCCGGGCTCGGCGAGAAGGGCAGCCGGCTCGCCCGCAGCTTCCACGAGGCCGGGCGCCGGGTCGTGGCCATCGAGCTCGACCCCGCCGCGGCCGACGCCGCATCGCTCTCGCGTCAGGGCATCACGGTGCTCGCCGGGCGCGCCACCGACGAGGCGACCCTCGCCGAGGCGGGCGTCGCCCGGGCCTCGGACCTGGTCATCGCCTGCGACGACGCCACCAACGCCGAGGTGCTCAGCGTCG
>CAZUYW010000446.1:0-2105 GCA_964624775.1 uncultured Iamiaceae bacterium | reverse complement strand
GTCGGGGCTGTCGCCGTTTGCGGGGAACTTCGATGGTGATGTCTCGGGCGGGTACGGCGTCGATGACCTGTTCGTGTACGCGCCTGGGTCGGGCTCCGATGACATGTGGTGGGGTGGGTCGCGAACTGATTTCGGGACTGCGGCTTCGGCGAAGGGGTTGGCTCCGGCGCCGATGTCGGCGTCGTATGGCTATGACGTGGCCGGTCTGCGGTCCTCGAAGTCGGTGACGGTGGGTACGACGACCACCGTGACCGCCCAGACGTGGTCGGCGATCGACGCGGTCCCTGCCCTGTTGGGTGACCGGGTCACAGGTGCGGATCGGTGGCTCGTGTACGGGCCCGGCGGGGTGCCCGTCGAGCAGACCAACCCCGACGGCACCGCGTGGTGGTTGCACACCGACCAGCTCGGATCGGTGCGCGTGGCGACCGCAGCGACCGGGGCGAGTCCCGGCACCGTGGTTGGCACCCGGTCCTTCGACGCCTACGGCAACCCGGCCACCTCCACCGGAGTCACCCCGCTGGTGGGCTACGCCGGCCAGTACCACGACACCGAGACCGGCTACCAGTACCTCCGAGCCCGCTACTACGACCCCGAAACCGCCCAGTTCCTCACCCTCGACCCCGCCATCAGAGCCACCGGCGAACCATACGGGTACACCGGAAACAACCCCCTCAACGCGACGGACCCAAGCGGCCTCCGGTGCTGGATGGGAAAGAACCCGAATGGCTCATGTCGCGGCAGTGGTGCGGTCGAGGCAGTGCGAGAGGCCGCCCAGGACACCTCCGAGTTTGTTGTTCGCAACCGCCACAACATCGCAACAGCAGTAGCGATCGGTACCTGCCTCGTCCCTGCGGCAGGCCAGTTGGCCTGCGCTGTTGCCTCGGTGGTTGCACTTGGGGTGCGAGTCCAGCATCGTGGTGGAGGGGTCACCAGGGCGAATGTGGCGGACTCCTTACTCACCTTCACCACCCTCGGTCTTGGGAGCGCGATGGGCTCTCTCGGCGAGGCGTCGACCGGAATTCCGACCGGAGCAACATCGGTCGGCGCCTACGGCGAATCGACCGCCATAGCGTGGACCGCAGGCCTTATTCCCGCGGGCTACGACTTGGCTTCATGGCTCGGTGAGGACCTTCTCACACGCGCGTGCAATCAAGGACATTGATGGCAGCGCCGCTGACGAGGTTCTCCAACGTGCCAGCACGGGTGACGGTCGTGGTCGCATGCTCCGTGTACCTGATCATTGCGCTGTCAATGCTTCTAACGGGCGAAGCGCCCGTGTTCGCCGTGGTTCTGCTCCTGTTGGCTCTCGTGCTGGGCTGGCGCGGATGGCGACACACGCGCGTGGTGTGCGGCGATCGGGTGATCCGCCTGTATGGGTTGCTGCGGACTCGCACGTTCCGGATCGATGAGGTGGAGCGGGTCGAGGTGCGGAGCGGTCAGACCGGGATGAACTCGGGCCGCCGCGAGTACCTGACATTCGTGATGCGCGACGGCCGGGACATCCGCTTCAAGGAGTTCAACGCCTCATTGCGACCGACCCGGGACGGGCAGCCGAACCCGGTGCAGCGAGCTGCCACCGAGATCCAGAGGTTGGTGCAACCCCGGTGAGATCGCCAGCTGCCGGAGCCGCACCGAGGCGGTCCTCGAAGTCGGTGACGGTGGGCTCAGCCACCAGCGTGACCGCCCAGACGTGGTCGCCGATCGACGCGGCCCCTGCGCCGTTGGGTGATCGGGTCACCGGTTCGAATCGGTGGCTCGTGTACAGGCCCGGCGGGGTGTGGCGGGAGCTATGGCGCTAGGCTTTGTCCTTCTTATCGGCGGGCTGGTCGGCGTCGCACTCGACCGATACATCGACTACCCCCCCCCCCCCCGGGCACATACTGGCGCTTCACCCAGACATACATGCGCATCACTGCATGGGGCATGCTCCTCGGTGGGATATCCATTCTTCTCGTCGCGGGGATGCGAATCGTTGCCTGACCGGCTTGATAGCAACTTGGTTCGGGCCACCACCTTCCGGCCTTGGCAGGCGCAGCGGCTTCAGCTGCTACTGCCAAGCCGCAGCCTGCCGAAGTTGTACGCGATCAATACGGATGTTTGCCTCC
>CAZUYW010000445.1:0-2107 GCA_964624775.1 uncultured Iamiaceae bacterium | reverse complement strand
CCCCCGACGATGCCGAGGCCGTCGCTGCGCTGCGCCGCGCCGAGCTGCGGCTCGCGGTATCCGGGGCCGTGCCGGTCTGATCAGCAGTTCGGGCCGCCCGGCCCGGCGAGGTAGTGTCCGGTCTTGCCCACCCCGGTGGGCGGGGCTGATGGGGGGAGACCGGTGGCCAGATCACGCAATCCGCGACCACGCGTCCGTTGGATCGGCGCCCTCGAGGTGTCGTTCATCGTGATCGTGGTCCTCACCTTGAGCGGCACGTTCATCGCGTCGAGGCTGTCGGCCCGCGCCGCCGCCTCGCCGGCCGAGAACGCCATCGCCGCCGAGCAGCACCGGTACCCACTGACCAAGGTCGACTGGCGCAGGCGGGTCGACGTGCCGTTCGGCACCGTCGACCTGCCGGGCGAGCACCGGACCTTCAAGGCGCAGATCAGCGGCGGCGACAAGGTGAGCGCCGTCGGGGTCGGCGGCCACCGCCGAGGCATCGCCCTCGCCGAGATCCGCTACGCGCCGGGCGCCTCGCGCAGCGAACGGGTGGCCCAGGAGGCCGATCTGGCCGCCGACCTCTATGCCGAGCTCGGGCTCGACGCCGATCGGGTGCTCATGGTGACATCCGCGACCGAGGCTTCCTACCGGGGCTCCATCACGATGTCCCAGATCGGTGACCTGCAGGGCATCGGGCTGGCCACCACGGGCCGGTACGAGAAGACCGCGCTGCGGCTCGAGATCGTCTCCGAGCGCCGACGCAAGGTGATGATCGTGTCGACCTGGCCGCTTGCCATCCCTGACACCGTCACCGATCGGGTGGTCCGTACCGTCAGGATCGGGGGATGAGCACCGTGACCGATTCCACGAGCGGCGCCGGGCCGCTGCGCGGTGCCGGTGGGAAGCCCGTGGGGCGCATCCCCACGGTCATCGAGGAGTTCGAGGAGGACCGCAAGAACCGGCACCTCCACGACCGCATCCCGCGCTCGGCGCGCTACTTCCGCACCGCCCGCTCCCCGCTCGTCGCCCTCCTGATGGTGATCGCATCGGTCGCGTTCCTCAGCTACGTGGCCTATGGCCGCGACGAGATCGGCTCCGCGAAGCAGGCGAGCCTCCAGCTCGATCGGGCCGAGCGCATGTCGCGCTCGGCGATCATGGCCCGCCCGCCCTTGTCGGTCGCACCGCGCTCGCCGCTCGCGTGCTGGGCGTCCGACCGCCTGCTGATGCGCCAGGCCGACCTGTACTTCGACCGCACGGGCAAGCGCGCCCGCACGGTGGCGACGCTCGACGCCTACGCGCAGGGGCGCGACCTCACGATCCTCCTACCGGAGGCCGCCATCGAGCAGGCTCCCGCGTACAGCAGGACCTGCGGCCTCGAGGCCGCGTCGGTGCTCAGCAGCGCTGCACGATCGGACTACGCCGACGCCCGCTTCGACCAATCCCTGGTGTGGAGCTCCCTGTTCCTCGTGTGGGCTGCGATCGTCTTGTGGTGCATGCGGGCGATGGAGAACCTGCGGCGTTCGGCTGGGCGCATCGTCAACACGAGCATCGCGATCATGGCCTGGCTCCCGCTGTGGCTGATCCCCTTCATGGCGGCAGGGGCCTTCCCGAACCTGACGCGCGAGATCTGGATCTTCCGGATCATCTTCGTCGGCTCGATCATCCTGAACGCCCTCTACTACGTCTACGTGCGGGGTCGGATGGCGCTCGAGGTGTGGAAGGCGACCGGGCTCGACGCCCCGCCGCTGTCGGCGTTGCTCTGGGCGCCCGAGCTGGCCGGCACCACGGCCCTGCTCGTCGCGCCGCTCTGGGCCTCGTTCCACACCCAGGTCACCGTCGAGGGTCGCGTGATCGAGTACGACGCCGTGAGCGACGTGCTGCTCGGTGCCGGCTTCGTGTACCTGCTCGTGGCCGCGGTCGCCGTCGCGATCTACATGATCGTCGTCACCGCCGCCCAGACCATCGGTCTCGACCAGGCCATGAAGGGCCTCGAGGTCGCGCCCGACTGACCCCGGACGCGACGGTGCGGCGGCCCCGGAGGACCGCCGCACCGTCCGACATCGTGATGGCGTCGCCGGTCAGCCGAAGTCGACGACCGAGAACTCCTTGAGCTTGGCCAGGCGGT
>CAZUYW010000444.1:0-2111 GCA_964624775.1 uncultured Iamiaceae bacterium | reverse complement strand
CCGAGGAAGATCCCGGCCACGCCCACGAGGATCAGCGCCCACACGAGCCCGAGGCCGCCGCCGGTCGGGTGCAGGGCCCAGCCGAGCCAGGGGAGCAGCGGGCGCTGGAGCCGGTAGCGGGGGTTGTCGAGCTGGGTGGCGGCGTCGTCGAGGTGGATGGGGTCCCGGGCGATCGCGTAGTACTGCTGGCCGTCGAGGCCGTCGCCCTCGGGCGGCTCGACGTCGGGGAAGTCGCGGGCGATGACCTCGATCGACGGGCCCTTCGTGCCGGGCTGGATGAGGCTCACCGGGTTGCGCCCGCCGTAGCGGGCGACGTCGACCATGGTGAAGAGCAGCAGGGCGAGCAGGCCCAGCGCAGCGAACTGGAGGATCTCCCGCCACGGGATCGGGCACGTGGCCGGATCGTGGGGCGCATCGGGCGCGACCTCGGGCGCCCGGTCCACGACGGTGTCGCTCACGACGCGACCGGGTCGATGGCGAGGGCGGCGTCGGTGCGCCCGGCGTCGACCGGTTCGAGCGACACCCGGGCCAGGCCGAGCCACAGGGCCGAGGTGGCCAGGCCGGTGGCGAACACGTACGGGTAGGCGTCGAGCAGCAGGAACGGGATCATCGGCAGCACGACGGCGCCGGTCCACGCGCCGCCGCGCAGCACGCGGAAGCCGAGCAGGGCGAGCAGGGCGAAGCTCGCGATCCCGCCCAGCACCCCGAGCTCGGCCGCCTCGTGGGCCACCAGGTCGTGGGCGGGCAGGTACTCGGCCCGCTCGGTGCGGGCGAGGGCCTCGACGTAGCGCCCAGGCCCCACGCCGGTGACCGGGCTCGAGTCGAACAGCTCCTCGGCCTCGCGGAGGCGCTGGCTGCGGCTCGAGCCGATGGTGGTGGTCTGGTCCTGGCCGGAGGTCTGCTCGCCCTTGGCCAGCCAGCCATCGCCGAAGGCCACGCCGCCGATGCCGAGGCCGACCACGATGCACAGGGCCGCGGGCAGCAGGCGACGGCGGTCGGCACGCCCGCAGAGCAGGCAGATCACGAGCAGCACCTGCCCGATGGCGCCCGAACGGGTGTAGGTGACCGCGATGCCGCCACCCATGAGCGCCAGGGCGAGGAGCCAGGGGGCATGGGCGCCTCGGCTGCTGTGGGTGTGGCGGAGCCCGAGGAGGGCGGCGCCCTGGGCGACTGCCAGCACGGCGGCGAGGTGGTACGGGTGGGTGAGGCCGCCCCGCCCCGCCCGGGAGGTGCCGAACGGGTAGAGCCGGCCCTGGAAGTCCATCGGCGCGACGCCGAACGCGATGCCGTGGGCGGACTGGGCCATGGCGAGGACGGCCTGGAAGGCGCCGACGGCGGTGATGGCGCCGAGCACGAGCCGCCGGGCGCTCGGATCGCGCCACGCCCGGGACATGGTGGCGATGACGGCGAGCCCCGTCACGAGGTGGAAGCCGACGGCGACGCCGAGCCACGAGAAGTTGACGATCAGCGACACCGTGAACGAGACGGCGAACAGCGCGCCCACGACCCGCACCGCGGTGGAGCGGAACAGGTCCGCCAGCAGCTCGAACCGCAGCAGTGTCCAGCCGAGGATGACGAGCAGCACCACGTCGAACGGGGCGGTGGTGATCCGCTGGTTCCAGTCGTCGATCGCGCCGGGCACGCTCCACGGCACGTAGGCGAGGGCGAGGGGGATCGTGGCCGCGAGCAGGGCGATCAGCACCGCGGCGGTGCGGGCATCGGCGTCGACCGGTGGTGCCTCGGCGCGCGCGGTCGCGCCCGCGGGCGCCGGCTCGGCGTCGGGGTGCGTCGCGGCTTCGTCCAGGTGAGGTGCGACGGCGGCATCCATGTCCCCATTCCATCGGACGGAACCCCCCGTCCCTGAGGATGGTGGGCCGTGCAGAACACGTGTTCGCCCTTGGGTTGGACAGCGCCGATAGGATCACGTCTCGTGTCCGACTCCCTCGTGATCCGCGGCGCGCGCGAGCACAACCTGCGCGACGTCTCGGTCGACCTCCCCCGCGATCGCCTCATCGTCTTCACCGGCCTGTCGGGCTCGGGGAAGTCCTCGCTCGCCTTCGACACCATCTACGCCGAGGGCCAGCGGCGCTACGTCGAGTCGCTCTCGTCCT
>CAZUYW010000443.1:0-2122 GCA_964624775.1 uncultured Iamiaceae bacterium | reverse complement strand
CCTGCTGCTCGAGCTTGGCGATCTGGCGCAGCTGCACCTCCTCGATCTCCCGATCCGCCTTCAGGAGTGCGTAGCCCTCTTTCAGGTCCGAGTTGGCGGCGTTCCACTTGTCGAAGAGGTCCTTCACCGAGAGCAGCACGCCGACGGCGATCATCACCGGCGCCACGAGACGGTCGACCAGCCCGGTCTTGAGCTTCGGGTCGTTGAGCGCGGTGTCGGCCATCTTCACGAGGATGACCATGAGCGCGTCGAGGCTGCCCTTCGTGGCGAACAGGGCGGCGTCGAAGTCGACGCTCGCGTTGAAGATGATCCCGGAGAGCAGGCCGGCGAAATCGCTCGCCAGCGACGCGAAGGGCAGCGAGATCAGCTCGTCGAGGAGGCCGACCCAGCCGGAGGCCGAGTCCGCCACCTCCTTGACGTTGCGGATCGCGAAGTACGCGCCCTTCACCGCCTTGCTCGCCGACGCCAGGGTGCCGACGACCGCTGCCGCGAAGTCCACCACCTGCGTCGCGAAGAGGCCGCGGTTGTTCCAGCGCTCCCAGTAGGCCGAGCGGATGAGCGCGTTGTAGGCCTCGTTCTGCATCACCGCGAGGCGGGCGGCGCGCTTGGCCTGCCGCAGCAGCTCGATGCTGCCCGGGCACTGGTTGCTGTTCGGGCTGGCGAGCAGGATCTGCTCCATCACGGGATCGCTCTGGCGGTAGGGCGGGTCCTCGTTCTCGAACAGCGCGGCGAGCGTCTCCGCTGCGGTCGGGATCACCGGCTCCGGCTCGGGCCGGAGCTTGTCGGCCGCGTCGAGCGGCAGGCCCATCTCGAAGGTCATCCTCTTGCCGGCGTCGCGGGGGAACTCCACCGGGTACCGCTTGGTCTCGAAGCCGTCCTTGCTGACCGAGACGACGACGGGTCCGTCGGGCGCGCCGTCGATCCGGAACGATCCGTCGGGCGCGACGGTCACGGGCACGTCCTTGTTGCGGACGCGGGCGGTCACGGTCGGCGGCACAGCCCCGATGCCGGTCCCGTTCGGGCCCGTGATGCTGCCGTAGAGGGCGGACAGGCTCGGGGCGTCGCTGTAGGGGAACGACTCAGGGATCGGCCCGCCCGCCGCAGCCGCGGCTGCGGCGGGGGCATCGAGCACGACGGCGCCGACGAGCTTCGTCTGCTGGTCCGGCGGGGCGACCCACACGTCGTAGGTCCCGGGGGCGAGGCCCTCGATCGCCACCGAGCCGTCGGCCCCGGTGAGGCCGGTGCCGCCGTGGCCCGAACCGTCCTGGGCCACCAGGGTGACGAGCGCAGACACCACGGGATCGCCGGTCGCCTGGTCGACGATCGTGGTCGCGAACGGCACCCCGGCGGGGACGGTGACCGCCACCGGCGAGGCCGAGGGAACCGACGCCGCCGTGGCGGTCGTCGCCGCGCCCCCGTCGACGATCTGCACCGTGTAGTCCCCCGGCACCAGGCCCTGGACCGCACCGGACCCGGCGGCGTCGAGGCCGGCCGAGGTGGCGATGGCGGGGTCGAGGCCCGCAGGGCTGACGATGGCCTGCACGCCGGTCACCCCGGAGGGCAGGGTCGCCGCGATCGTCAGGGTGCCGGTCTCCCCGCCGAGCACGGGGAGGTCGACGGTCCCGGCCGCCGGGAGGGAGACTGTCTCGTGGTCGATGCCGACGGCGGGGGCCGCGGTCCAGACGTCGACCGACCCGTCACCGACGGCCGCGAACCGGTAGCGCCCGTCACCATCGGTGACGACGGTCGATGCCAGGTCGCCGCCCGTCTCGAGGTGCACCGGCACCCCGACGGCGGGATCACCCGCCAGGTCGTGGACCAGGCCGGTCAGGCCGACGGCCGTGGTCGTCAGGTCGACGGCGGGATCGACGGCGCCGTCCGCCACGGTGACCGTCGCGGCGTCGCCCACCGTGCGGACCTCGTACTCGCCCGGCGAGGTGAGGGTGAGCGCGAACGTGCCGTCCGACCCGGTGGTGGTGGCGCCGCCGTCGATGACACCGAGCGGGGTCGGGTCCGCCCCCGACGCGACGACCGCCTCGACCGCGACCCCGGCGACGGGATCACCCGCGGTGTCGGTCACGGTCCCGCGCACGGTGTGGACGCCGGCGAGCACGAGCTGGAC
>CAZUYW010000442.1:0-2156 GCA_964624775.1 uncultured Iamiaceae bacterium | reverse complement strand
ACATCCTGCTCAAGCTGATCCAGGCCGCCGACTACGACGTCAAGAAGGCCGAGACCGGGATCATCTACATCGACGAGATCGACAAGGTGGCCCGCAAGGCCGAGAACCCCTCGATCACCCGTGACGTGTCGGGCGAGGGCGTGCAGCAGGCGCTGCTCAAGATCCTGGAGGGCACCACCGCCTCGGTGCCGCCGCAGGGCGGGCGCAAGCACCCGCACCAGGAGTTCATCCAGATCGACACCACGAACATCTTGTTCATCTGCGGTGGGGCGTTCGCGGGCATCGAGAAGATCATCGAGAACCGGGCCGGCGCCAAGGGCGTGGGCTTCGGCGCCGACATCCGCAAGGTCGAGGACAAGGACCTGGGCAACCTCCTCGGCAAGCTCATGCCCGAGGACCTCCACAAGTTCGGCCTCATCCCCGAGTTCATCGGCCGCCTCCCGGTGGTCGGCGTCGTCGACAACCTGGACCAGGCCGCGCTCGTGAAGATCCTGATCGAGCCGCGCAACGCGCTCGTGAAGCAGTACCAGAAGTTCTTCGAGCTGGAGAACGTCGAGCTCGAGTTCACGCCCGACGCGCTCGAGGCCATCGCCGACCAGGCGATCCTGCGGGCGACCGGTGCCCGCGGGCTGCGGGCCATCCTCGAGGAGGTGCTGCTCAACGTCATGTACGACCTGCCGAGCCGCACCGACGTGGAGAAGTGCGTGATCGACGCCAAGGTCGTGCTCGAGAAGGTGAACCCCACCCTCGTGCCCCGGCAGGCGACGTCGGGATCGGCACGGGCCAGCCGGCCCCGACGCGCCGCGAGCTGATCCCGTGGAGGCCCAGGACGTCCTCGACACCCTGGAGATCCTGGAGGAGGTCGGCGTGTCGGCCACCGTCGAGGGTGGCTGGGGCATCGACGCCCTGCTCGGCTACCAGTACCGCGACCACAGCGACCTCGACCTGATCATCGAGACCAAGTGGGTCGACGTCGCTCTGGACGCGATGGCCTCGGTCGGCTTCGTGGTCATCGTCGACCACCGCCCCATCTCGGTGCGCCTCGCCGATCCGCACGGGCGGGCGATCGACATGAGCTTCGTGGTGTTCGACGGCACCAACGCGGCCTGGCGGGGCTCCAAGAACCCCGAACGGGTCGAGCCGGACTACCCCTCGCACGGGTTCACCTACGGCTGGATCGCCGGGCGCAAGGTCGCCTGCTTGAGCCCCGAGACCCAGGTCCGCCGCCACCTCGGCTACCGCTACACCGACCGCGACGTGTCGGACCTCAAGGAGCTCAAGGAGCGGTTCTCGGTCGCCCTCCCCGAGGGGCTGTACTGAGCGGTCCCGGTAGCCTGGACGGACCGTGAACCTCACCGCCGCCCTCCGCCACCTCGACGCCCACACGAACCTCGAAGCCACCGCCGGCCGCGCCGAGGGCCTCTCCCTCGACCGCATGCGCCAGCTGGTCGACGCCCTCGGCGATCCACAGGCGGCCTACCCGGTGATCCACATCACCGGCACCAACGGCAAGGGCTCGGTGGCGCGGATGGTCACCTCGCTCCTCGAGGCGGCCGGCCTGTCGGTCGGCACCTACACCAGCCCGCACCTCGAGGTGATCAACGAGCGGCTGGCGTGGAACGGCGAGCCCATCGCCGACGACCAGCTCGCCGACGCGATCGGCGCCGTCGCGGCCGTGCAGGAGCTCGCGGGGGTCGTGCCGAGCTACTTCGAGATCCTCACCGCCGCCGCCTTCTGGTGGTTCGCCGACATCGCGGTCGACGTCGCGGTCGTCGAGGTCGGGATGCTCGGCCGCTACGACGCCACCAACGTCGCGGATGCCACCGTGGCGGTGCTCACCAACGTCGGCCGCGACCACACCGACGGCGTCGGCGCGTGGCGCGCCGCGATCGCCGACGAGAAGGTGGGGATCGTCAAGCCCGGTGCCACCTTCGTCTGCGGGGAGACCGACCCGGACCTGCGCGAGATCCTGGGGTCGAGCCCCGCCGAGGCCACCTGGTGGCGCGGCGCCGACTTCGACTGCGACCAGTCGCTCCTCGCGCTTGGCGGTCGCCAGCTGAGCCTGCGCACGCTCGGCGCCGTGGTCGACGACGTCTTCCTCCCGCTCCACGGCGCCCACCAGGCCGACAACGCGGCGATCGCCCTGGCCGCGGTCG
>CAZUYW010000441.1:0-2160 GCA_964624775.1 uncultured Iamiaceae bacterium | reverse complement strand
GCCCCGAGGTGCCTGCACCGGAGGGCGAGCGTACGGAATCGCACGAAACCGACGTCCGTGACGGCCCGGCCCGCCGGGTACCCCACGGCACAACCGAACTGGCGCTCCGCTGGGCTTGGCCCATGCGGAGCGTCCGCGTGAACGGGCCCCCGTTCCTCCGCGACAGGAAGACGCACTCATGGCAACCACAGCGATCGTCGGCCAGAAGGTCGGCATGACACAGGTCTGGGACGACCAGAACCGGATGATCCCGGTCACCGTCCTCTCCGTCGACCCGTGCCGGATCGTCCAGATCCGCACCCCCGAGCGCGACGGCTACAGCGCCCTGGCGGTGACCTTCGGCCACAAGAAGGCCTCGAAGCTCACCAAGCCGGTGGCCGGCCAGTACGCCAAGGCCGGCGTCGAGCCCGGCTCGGCCCTCGTGGAGCTCCGCCTCGACGACGTGTCCGGCTACGAGATCGGCCAGGAGATCACCGTGGGCGAGCTCGCCGACGGCGACCTGATCGACGTCACGGCCGTCTCCAAGGGCAAGGGCTTCGCCGGCGCCATGAAGCGCCACGGCTTCGCCGGCCAGCGCGCCAGCCACGGTGCCCACCGGGTCCACCGTGCGCCGGGCGCCATCGGCCAGTGCGCCACGCCGGCCCGCGTGTTCAAGGGCCAGCGCATGGCCGGCCGCATGGGCGGTGAGCAGGTCACGACCATGAACCTCACCGTCGTGTCGGCCGACGCCGAGCGCAACCTCCTCCTCGTGAAGGGCGCCGTGCCCGGCCCCAAGGGCGGCCTGGTGCTCATCCGCAACGCCGTGAAGGGCGGGAAGTGACCATGGCCGATCTCCTGAACCCCACGGGCAAGAAGGCCGGCTCGGTCGATCTCGACGAGAGCTGGTTCGGCATCGAGCCCAACGTCTCGGTGATGGCCCAGGTCGTCACCGCCCAGCTGGCCGCCCGCCGCGCCGGCACCCAGTCCACCAAGACCCGGGCCGAGACCCGTGGCGGCGGTGCCAAGCCCTGGGCCCAGAAGGGCACCGGCCGGGCCCGCGCCGGCTCCAGCCGCTCGCCGATCTGGCGTGGTGGCGGCGTCGCCCTCGGCCCCAAGCCCCGCAGCTACAGCCAGCGCACCCCCAAGAAGATGGTGAACCTGGCCCTGCGCTCGGCCCTGTCTGACCGTGCCGCCGACGGCAAGGTCCTCGTGGTCGACGCCTGGTCGTTCGAGGCGCCCCGCACCAAGGACGCCAAGGCCGCCCTCGAGGCCCTCGGCGCAACCGGCCGGATCCTCGTGGTCCTCGGCGCCGACGACGGCGTGGCCGCCCGCTCGTTCCGCAACCTGCCCACCGTGCAGGTGATCATGGCCCGCGAGCTCAACGCCTACGACGTGCTCGTCAACGACTACGTCGTGTTCACGCAGGCCACCCTGCCCAGCTCGGCCGCCAAGGCCGCAACCGAGGAGGAGGGCGCGTGAAGGATCCCCGCGACGTCATCATCGCCCCGGTGGTGTCGGAGAAGAGCTACGCGCTCATCGAGTCGAACGTCTACACGTTCATCGTCCACCCCGACGCCGCCAAGCCCGAGATCCGCTCCGCCGTGGAGGAGATCTTCGGCGTCAAGGTCACCAACGTGAACACCTTGAACCGCAAGGGCAAGACCACCCGCAACCGTCGCACCGGCAAGGTCGGCGCTCGCCCCTCGCGCAAGCGGGCGATCGTCACCCTCGCCGAGGGCGACTCGATCGACCTCTTCAAGGACTGATCGCAGATGGCTCTCCGCAAGCGCAAGCCCACCAGCCCCGGTCGTCGGTTCCAGACCGTCTCGGACTTCTCCGAGATCACCAAGACCACGCCCGAGAAGTCGCTGCTGGCGCCCAAGTCCAACACCGGCGGCCGCAACAGCTACGGCCGCAAGACCGCCCGCCACAAGGGCGGCGGCCACAAGCAGCAGTACCGCCTGGTCGACTTCCGTCGCACCAAGGATGGCGTGCCGGCCAAGGTCGCCGCGGTCGAGTACGACCCGAATCGCAACTGCCGCATCCTGCTGCTGCACTACGTCGACGGCGAGAAGCGGTACATCCTCGCCCCCCGCAACGTGGGCGTCGGCGACATGCTCCAGAGCGGCCAGGGCGCCGAGATCCGTCCCGGCAACGCCCTGCCGATGCGCTACATCCCCG
>CAZUYW010000440.1:0-2212 GCA_964624775.1 uncultured Iamiaceae bacterium | reverse complement strand
GCGGCGATCGCCGCGCCCCGCTCGCCGGACAGCGCGCTCACCGTCCGTGCAGGAACTGCTCGAGCTCCGTGGAGTCCGTGTCGGTCCAGCTGTCCGGGGGCACGACCCGCGCCCAGCCGTCGACGTAGTCGAGGCGGTAGTCGTGGCCGTAGCCGGGGGGTGCGCTGAACCCGGCCATGAGGTCGAACACGCCTTGCACGCCGGTCACGATCGGGAACCAGCTCGCGTCGGGGGTCACGTCGTGGCCCCGCGGCTCGTCCATCCACTCGGGCTGGGTGGCGAACACGTGGAACCCCCAGAACGTGACCGGGTCGGTTGGGTGCTGGATCACCAGCACCCGCGGTGCGTCCCAGTCGTCGGGCAGGTCCCGCCCGTCGGGGCCCCGGTTCACGAACCGCACCGTGCGGCCCTCGTCCACCACCGGGAGCCAGGCCGGCGAGGTCGGGGCCCGGTCGGCGGTGAGCTGGCGGTGGATCGGGTTGCCGTCGGTGGGCCCGACGAACATGGCGCCGTCGGAGCGGGCAGCGAGGTTGGCGATCGAGGACCGCGCGTCGAGCCCGGCGAAGGCCGACTCCGCGCCGTAGGAGCCGAGGCTCAGCCCGAAGACGATGAGCTTGGGGCGCTGGTCGGCGGGCAGGGACGCCCAGTGGCGGTGCACCGCGTCGTAGAGCAGCGACCCCGCGTCGGCGGCCTTGTCCAGGTCGGTGATGAAGGAGATCCACGACGGTAGGAACGAGTACTGCATCGACACGATCGCGGTGTCGCCGCCGTACATCATCTCGATCGACTCGGACGCGTCCGGGTCGATCCAGCCCGTGCCGGTCGCGGAGGCGACGACGAGGACCTTGCGGTCGAAGGCGCCCGTGCGCACCAGCTCGCGGACCGCGAGGTCGGCCTCGGCCTCGAAGGAGTCGGCCGACTTCAGGCCGACGTAGGCGCGGATCGGCGGCTTCACGGGTGCGTCGTCGCCGAGGAACGCTCGCATGCGCTTGGTCGAGGTGGCGTGGGCGACGAACTCGCGGCCCTGGTAGCCGAGGGTGTCCCATGCGACGAGTGACCCCTCACCGCCCGACACGTAGGGCGACGTGGGACGGACGGTGCCCTCCTTGGTGCCGTCGTCGACCGTGCCGAACGAGGTGTTCGCCCACGACGTGAACTGCTCGAAGGCGACGTCTTGGAGGAGGAACGAACCGACCACGAGGACGAGCACGATCGTGGCAGGGGAGGCCAGGCGCGGCGGCAGGTGGCGGTTCGTGAACCGGTCGACGCGGCGGATCGCGCCACCGACGAGCCGACCACCCGCGAGCAGCACCGCGCTCAGGATGACGGTGAGCACGATGACCGGCACGATCGTGATGGCCGAGATGTGCTCCAGGGTGACGAGGTCGCGCTGGGTGTTCTGCCAGCCGGCCCACTGGACCGCGCCGGCCACCAGGGCCACGGCGGCCACCGCCGCGAGCACCAGCCACGCACGGCGACCGATCTGCGGGTCGAGGTCGAGGCGCCGCACCCGCGGCACCCGGCGCACGATGGCGTGCACGAGCGTGCCCAGGCCGTAGCCGATCGCCAGGCAGATGGCGCTGATCGCGGCCTGCACCGGCCACGACCGCGGCAGCAGTGACGGGACCAGCGACTCGTACCAGAACACGACCGCGCCCACGCTGCCCCCGAAGGTCGGGCGGCGGCGGACGGCGGACCAGGCGGCGCGGCGCCGCGTCACCTCAACGCTTGTCACGCTTGGCCTGGGCGCGCTTGCCCGATGCCTTGGCGCCGGCCCGGGCCTTCTTGGAGGCCGGGGTCTTGGCGGCGCGCTTCGCCTTGGCGGTGCCGGTCGGCTTGGCCTTGGCCTTGGCCGCGCTCGGGCGCTTGCCCTTCTTGGTCGGCGCCTTGGCGCCGCGGGCGGCCGCGAGGCGGGACGCCTTGAGCTCCTCGGCGGTGGCGTGGGCCACCGCGGCGAGGCGGCGGCTCACCCGGGCGAGCGCCTCCTCGAGCACCTCGGCGCGGGCCCGGTCGCGGGCCTGGGCCTTCGAGGCGCCGGCCCGAGCCTTGGTCGCCTTCACCCGTGCCGACGCGCCCTGCCGGTAGAGCTTGGTGTGCTTGGTGCGGGCCCGCCGGACGCGGCTGTGCAGGGCGAGGAGCTCGTCCTCGTCGAGCTGCTTCAGCTTCGCCGGCTCGGTCTCGAGCACGAGCTGCTTGTCGCGCTCGCTCAGGA
>CAZUYW010000439.1:0-2224 GCA_964624775.1 uncultured Iamiaceae bacterium | reverse complement strand
CGCGCCGAGCACCTTCCGTTTCCCGGGCGGCGAGAGCTTCACCGAGATGCAGACCCGCATCGTGGGCACTCTCGACCGCCTCGGCGCCGCGCATCGCGGCGAGACGATCGTGGCCGTGTCCCACGCCGACCCGATCAAGGCCGCGGTGGCCCACGCGCTCGGCACCCACCTCGACCTCTTCCAGCGCATCGTCGTCTCGCCGTGCTCGGTCACCGCGATCCTCCAGACCCCCACGGGCCCCGTCGTGCTGGCGGTGAACTCCACCGGCGACGACCTCACCACCCTGGCCCCGTCGTGAGCACCGGCGCGCGTCGCGAGTTCGGCCGCCCGGGCCACTTCACCGTCGGCACGATCGGCGAGCCCGGCCACCGGGTCTTCTACCTCCAGGTCTTCGGGGACGGCGAGGAGCTGTCGGTGAAGTGCGAGAAGCAGCAGGCGCAGGCGCTCGCCCTCCAGCTGGAGCGCCTGCTCGACGAGCTGCCCGGCGGCGCGGGCCGCAGCACCGGGGTGGTGCACCCGGCCGAGGCGCTCCCGCCCACCGAGCTGGCCTGGGTCGTGGGCACCGTGCGCATCGGCGTCGACGCCGAGGGCCAGGTCATCGTGCTGCTCGAGGAGCTCCTGTTCGACGAGGACGGCGACCCCGTCGAGGGCGAGGGCGCGTCCGCGTCGATGGCCCTCAGCCCCGATCAGGTCCGCGCCTTCGCCGCCCAGGTGGGGGTGCTCGTGGCGGGTGGACGGCCGATCTGCCGGCTCTGCGACCAGCCGATCGACCCGGAGGGCCATGCCTGCCCCCGGCTCAACTGAGCCCCACCCCCACCAGCCGACGCTCGACGAGCTGGCCGACGCCGACCTCGTCGTGCTCGGGCGCATGCCCTACAGCTCCAACGTCACCCTGCTGTGCGAGCTGTGGCCGGCGGGCTCGCGCCCCGACGGCGGCCTCGGCGACGACGAGCCCGAGGTGCCCGACGGCGCTGGTCCCTGCGGTCGCGCCATCTACAAGCCGCACCGCGGCGAGCGGCCGCTGTGGGACTTCCCCGATGGGCTGTACCGCCGTGAGGTCGGCGCCTACGAGCTCGCCCGCGCCCTCGGCTGGGACGTCGTGCCGCCCACCGTCGAGCGCGACGGCCCCTTCGGTCCCGGCTCGGTCCAGGCCTTCGTCGACGCCGACCACGAGGAGCACTACTTCACCTTCCTCGAGGACGAGTCGCTCCACCCCCAACTGCGACGGATGGCCGCGTACGACCTGGTGGCCAACAGCACCGACCGCAAGGGCGGGCACCTGCTCGCCGACGACGACCGCCACCTCTGGGCCATCGACAACGGCCTGTGCCTGCACGCCGAGTTCAAGCTGCGGACGGTGATCTGGGACTTCGCCGGCGAGCCCCTCGACGCCGACCTCGCCGACGACCTGGCCCGGTTCCTCGACGCCGAGATCCCGCCCTACCTCGCCGACCTGCTCGACCCCTTCGAGGCCGACGCGCTGCGGACCCGCACCGCCGCCCTGCTGGCCGAGGGGCGCCTCCCCACCGACCCGAGCGGCCGCCGCTTCCCCTGGCCGCTCGTCTGATCGGCTCGCTCAGCGCGCCTCGGCGCCGAGCACCACCGCGAGCCGGGCCGCCAGGGGCGCCACCAGCTCGGCCGGCACCGCCAGCTCGACGGTGCTGCGCTCCCCCTCGACCACCACGATCTCGCCGTCCATGCCGTGGAACGCCTCGGCCTGGAAGCGCACCGGCCGGACCCACACGGCCGTGACGGCACTGAACGCGACGTCGACGGGTCCCCGGCCGGGCGCGAAGCCCATGGCGAGGGGATCATCGGCGTGCCACCACGCCCCGTCGGCCGCGGTGGCACCCACGTGCACGACGAGCGGGGTCCACGGGCCCCAACCGCGGGGCGATGTGCGCCGGCCCGAGCACTCGAGGGTCACCGCCGTGCCCGTCTCGAGGGCCGCCGCGAGGGCAGCGCGGGCCTTGCGGGCGCGGCCGAACGCCATCAGCGCCGCCCGGCCCCGGACGCGCACGGGCCCCGGTCGTGTGACCGGGGCCCGTCAGATCGCATCGCGACGATCAGACCTCAGCGAGCCTGCAGCGCCTCGATCAGCTTGGGCAGCACCTTGTGGACGTCGCCCACGATGCCGAGGTCGGCGACACCGAAGATCGGGGCCTCCGGGTCCTTGTTGATCGCGATGATGTTCTTCGAGCCCTTCATGCCCACCATGTGCTGG
>CAZUYW010000438.1:0-2257 GCA_964624775.1 uncultured Iamiaceae bacterium | reverse complement strand
AACATCATCACCGCCTCGCTGCGGGCGGTCCTCTCCGCCGCCAGCCGCGCCGCGGTCGACTGAGCCGCCCGGCCGACCTCGTCCCGACCTCCCGGCCCACGGGGGCGCCGTACGCCGCCCGCTCCTTGACAGCAATGCGCGCGCATTACAGGATCGGACGGTGACCATCGACTTCACCTTCTCCCCCGAGCTCGACGACCTCCGCCTGCGGGTGCGCGCCTTCGTCGACGACGTGATCAAGCCGACCGAGGCCGAGCTCACCGATCCCGACCACATCGAGGACCGGGCCGAGTACCTCAACAAGCTGATCGGCATGCGCACCAAGGCGCGCGAGGCGGGGATCTGGCTCCCCCACATGCCCGTCGAGTGGGGCGGGATGGGCCTGGGCCACGTCGAGCTGGCCATGGTGCAGGCCGAGGCGGCCAAGGCCTACTACGGGCCGTTCGTCTTCAACTGCATGGCCCCCGACGAGGGCAACATGCACACGCTCCTGCACTGGGCCACCCCCGAGCAGGCCGAGAAGTACCTCCGCCCGCTGTGCGAGGGCACCACGATGAGCTGCTTCGCCATGACCGAGCCCGAGGTGGCCGGCTCGGACCCGACGCTCATCCGCACCACCGCCGTCCAGGACGGCGACGAGTGGGTCATCAACGGCCACAAGTGGTTCATCTCCAACGCCCGCCGGGCCAGCTTCGCCATCCTCATCGCCCGCACCGAGGACAACCCCGATCTCCCCCAGGCCGCCAACACCGCGTTCATCGTGGAGACCCACTGGGAGGGCTGGAACCGTGTCCGCGAGGTGGAGACCATGCACGGCGGCACCGGCCACTCCGAGATCGTCATCGAGGACCTGCGGGTGCCGAACGCCAACATGCTCGGCGGCCGCGGCCAGGGTCACATGCTCGGCCAGTACCGCCTCGGCCCGGCCCGCCTCGCCCACTGCATGCGCTGGATCGCCCAGGCCGAGACCGCGCTCGACATGATGGTCGACCGGTCCCTCAACCGGTTCTCCCACGGCTCGATGCTCGCCGAGAAGCAGGGCATCCAGTGGATGATCGCCGACTCCACGATGGAGATCTACCAGGCCAAGCTCATGGTCCTGCACGCCGCCTACCGCATCGACCACAAGCTCGACTTCAAGAGCGAGGTCTCCATGGCCAAGCACTTCGTGGCCAACATGCTCAACCGGGTGATCGACCGCTCGATCCAGGTGCACGGCGCCCTCGGCTACTCGACGGACACCCCGCTCGCCCACATGTACCAGCACGCCCGCTGGGCCCGCTTCGCCGACGGCGCCGACGAGATCCACCAGATGCGCATCGCCCAGCGCACCATCGCCGCCTACCGCGACCACGGCAGCACCCGCACCGCCACCGGCGACCTGCCCATCTGATGGCTCCTGCTGGTGCCGGGGCCGACGCCACTGGCGCGCTGGCCGGGCGGGTCGCCCTCGTCACCGGCGGCAGCCGCGGGCTGGGCCGGGCCATGGTCGAGGGCTTCGCCACCGCCGGCGCCGACGTCGTCATCGCGAGCCGCAAGGTCGACGCCTGCGAGGCGCTTGCCGTCGAGGTCCGCGAGCGCTGGGGCGTCGACGCGCTCGCCGTCGGGGCCAACGTCAGCGCCTGGGACGACTGCGACCGCCTCGCCGCGGCCGCGCTCGACCGCTTCGGCCGGGTCGACGTGCTCGTGAACAACGCCGGCCTGTCGCCGCTCTACCCGTCGCTCGATGAGGTGACCGAGGCCCTCTGGGACAAGGTCGTCGCCGTGAACCTGAAGGGCCCGTTCCGCCTCACCGCCCTCATCGGCACCCACATGGCGGCCCACGACGGCGGCTCGATCATCAACATCTCCTCGGTCGAGGCCGAGCGCCCCGAGCCCCACGCCCTCCCCTACGCCGCCGCCAAGGCCGGCCTCGAGGCGCTCACCGGCGGCTTCGCCCACGCCTTCGGCCCGACCGTGCGGGTGAACACGATCCGCTGCGGCATGTTCCGCACCGACATCGCCAAGGCCTGGGGCGACCCCGCCGCGATCGACGAGCTGGCCCGCCGACGCATGGACCTCCAGCGCATCGGCGAGCCCGAGGACATCGTCGGCGCCGCCCTCTACCTCGCGTCGGATGCCTCCGCCTACTGCACCGGCGCCACCCTCCGCCTCGACGGCGGCATCCGGTAGCGCCTGCTCTCTCGTCAGCCGAGCGAGGTGAGGTAGCGGCGCCAGCTGGTGTGGGCGGTGATGTCGGTGGCGTCGGCGAGGCCGT
>CAZUYW010000437.1:0-2264 GCA_964624775.1 uncultured Iamiaceae bacterium | reverse complement strand
GTGGCGGTGGCGTCGATCTCCGCGCCACGGCTCGCGAAGCCGAGCGTGTGGACCCGGTACGGCGCCCGCTCCAGCAGGGCGAGCAGCATCGACGCCGCCACCTGCGGGTGGCCGAAGTCGCGCTGGTCGAGGAGCTTCTCGAGCCGGGTGAACACCGAGGCGGCCACCTGCTGGGAGAAGGCCCGCAGCTCGGGGCTGGTCTGCATGTCCTGCCAGGTGCTGATGACCCCGCCGTTGGCCTCGTAGGCGGCGAACCACTCGTCGAGCCAGGCGTCGAGCTCGGCCGGGGTGCCGTCGAGGTCGAGCCGCTCGATGAGGTCGATCATCGGGCCCGAGGCCTCCTCGCCGAGCGCCCGGAAGAAGTCGTCCTTCCCGGAGAAGTACCGGTAGAAGGTGCCATGGCTGACGCCGGCTGCGGCCACGATGTCGTCGACCCGCAGCTCGTGGTAGCCGCGGTCGGGCAGCACCTCGGCGCCGGCGGCCAGGAGCTTGCGCCGCGTGGCCTCGCCACGGGCCCGCAGGCCGTCGGGCCCGTTGGCCTCCACCGGCGCCACGATCGGGATGCGCCGCCGCCCCGAGGTGCGGCCCCGCTTCACGTTCACGCCGTCGACGGGCCCGCCGAGGACCCGGTGCACGAGGCGGGCCACACCCTGGACGAGCGGCCGCCGGTCCATCCCGGTCGGCGCCGCCTCCGCGTAGAAGGAGCAGCGGATCAGCACGCCCACCAGGCTCGACGCGAGCCGCTGGTTGGCAGCCGTGCGGGGCAGGCCGAACGCTCCGAGCAGCCGGCGGCCGCTGTGGTCGGCGATCGAGCCGGTGCGGGTGACCGTGGCCTGGTCGCCCCGGGTGGCGTCGGGGAAGGCGGCGAACACCGGAGCCCACCGCTCGTGGAGGGCCATGAAGGCGTCGATCCAGGCCGTGAGCGCCACCAGGCCGTCCTCGTCGAGGGTGACCGGGCCCAGCCCGTTCGCCAGCTCGACCATCTCCTCGCCGAGGCGGGTGGCGAGGGTCCAGAACACGTCCTCCTTGGACGAGAAGTACTGGTAGAAGGCCGGGCGCGAGCAGCCGGCGCGCTCGGTGATCTGCTCGACCCGGGCCTCGGCGTAGGGCACCTCGGCGAACAGCTCGAGGGCCGAGTCGAGCACCCGCCGCCGCGTGTCGCTGCCCCGCTCGCCCACCGTGGGGTTGGCGGCGAACGGCGGCCGCCGCACGATGGTCGCGTCGCCACGCAGGTCCTCGGGCATCGCGGTAATCTAACGCCTACGTCACATATACGCCCCACGCTGGGCGGACAGGGGGATGATGGAGGTCGACGAACTGATCCTGGTGAGCGTCGACGATCACGTCGTCGAGCCACCCGACCTCTTCGAGGGTCGCCTGAGCGCCCGAGCGGCCGAGCGCGCCCCCCGCCTCGAGACGCTCAAGAGCGGCCGCGAGGTGTGGATGTTCGAGGGCGCTCCCCTGCCCAACGTCGGCCTCAACGCGGTGGTCGGCCGCGTGCCCGAGGAGTACGGGCTCGACCCGCTCGCCTTCGACCAGATGCGCCCCGGCTGCTTCGACATCCACGAGCGCATCCGGGACATGAACGTCAACGGCGTGCTCGGCTCGCTCAACTTCCCGTCGATGACCGGCTTCACCGGCCAGCTGTTCTCCACCATGGACGACAAGGACGTCGCCATCGAGCTGCTGCGGGCCTACAACGACTGGCACGTCGAGGACTGGTGCGGCACCTACCCGGGCCGGATGATCCCGCTGGCCGTGCCGCCGGTCTGGGACCCGCAGCTCATGGCCGACGAGGTCCGGCGCATGGCCGACAAGGGCTGCTACGCCGTGACCTTCTCGGAGAACCCCGAGAAGCTGCACCTCCCGAGCTGGCACAGCGACCACTGGGACCCGTTCCTCGCCGCCTGCGAGGAGACCGGCACCGTGATCTGCCTCCACATCGGCTCGTCGTCCACCACGGTCATCACCGCCATGGACGCCCCGATCGACACCATGATCACGCTGCAGCCGATGAACATCGTCCAGTGCGCGGCGGACCTCGTGTGGTCCCCGGTGTTCCGCAAGTTCCGCAACCTGCGCATCGCGCTCAGCGAGGGCGGCATCGGCTGGGTGCCGTACTTTCTCGAGCGCATCGACTACGTGTACGAGCACCACAAGGCGTGGACCAACCAGGACTTCGGCGACCGGCTCCCGAGCGAGGTGTTCAACGAGCACATCCTCACGTGCTTCATCGACGACGCCGTCGGCATGGAGGTGCGCCA
>CAZUYW010000436.1:0-2266 GCA_964624775.1 uncultured Iamiaceae bacterium | reverse complement strand
CGATCCGCATCAGGAGCTCCCGTGGGACGAGGGGGTGGCCACAGCATGGTCGTCGCTCGGAGGGGCCTCGGGCCAGGCGAGATCGACGAACTCCTCCAGGAGGGCGTCGATCTCGCCGGCGCAGGCGCGGAACGTGCGGCGCGAACGACCCATCGGATCGGCGATGTCGGCGCTGCGATCGTCGGGGTGGTAGCTCTCGATCCGCCGCGACGTGCCGACGCGGCGGATCCAGTCGGCCGGGTCCTCCCCGGCGCGGCGCGGGCCGACGACCTGGGCGCCGCGGACGAACTCGGGCAGGGTGAACGCCTTGTCGAACACGGTCGGCCACTCCTCAGACACCCGCCTCACCTGGGCGCGCTCCATGGCGAGGATCAGGGTGGCGATGTGGGCGAGGTCCTCGGAGATGACGCGGCTCCGGTGGCCGCCGATGTCGATCCCGCGCCGCGCCATGGCGCGGATCGCGCCGTCCTCGGCCTCGCGCCCCTCGAACAGGAACCCGACGGAGGCGGTGGTGGCCTCGATGCCCCGCACGGCGAGCCGCTCCCGCAGGAGGGCCTCGGCCATCGGGGAGCGGCAGATGTTGCCCGTGCACAGGAGGAGGACGTCGATCGCCGGATTGTAGGGCCGGGCGTCGCTCCGCCCGGCCTTGACGCAGGGGCGACCGATCGTCTGACCTTGGCGGCCGTCTGACCAGGGGAGCTGCCATGCACGACACCACCGCACTCGATCCGCGCACGCCGGTGCTCGTGGGCGTCGGCCAGGTCGAGCAGCGCGTCGAGGATCCCATGGAGGCGATCGAACCGATCGAGCTCCTCGCCGAAGCGGCCCGCGCTGCGGCCGCGGACGCCGGAGCCCCCGCGCTCCTCGGTGCGCTCGACTCGATCGCGGTGCCGTGCATCCTCACGTGGACCTACCCCGACGCGGCGGCAGCGCTCGCCACGCGCATCGGGGCCGATCCCCGGCAGACGATCGCCACCGACCCAGGCGGCAACTACCCGCAGCTGCTGATCAACCGGGCCGCCCGGGAGATCCAGGAGGGCATCGCCGACGTGGTCCTCATCGGCGGTGCCGAGTGCGGCCGCACCGCCAGCCGGGCCCGGAAGCTGGGCGTGCCCCTGCCGTGGCGCACCCAGGAGCCGGGTCCCACGCCCACCCTGAGCCACACCGACGCCCACGAGATGTGGCACCGCGAGGAGTGGGTGCACCAGGTGATCGCGCCGGTGACCTTCTACGCCCTCTTCGAGTCGGCGTGGCGCGCCGCGAACAGCTGGTCGGTGGCCGAGCACCGTGATCGCATGGCCGCGCTCTGGGCCGGCTTCAGCGAGGTGGCGGCCGCGAACCCGGCCGCGTGGATCCGTCGGCCCCACAGCCCCGAGGAGATCGCCACGGTCTCTCCCGCCAACCCGATGGTCTCCTCGCCGTACCCGAAGCTGATGTGCGCCAACGCGAGCGTGGACCAGGGCGCGGCGGTGCTGCTGTGCTCGGTCGAGCGGGCCCGCGCCCTCGGCATCTCGCCGGATCGCTGGGTCTTCCCGTGGGTCGGCACCGAGGCCCACGAGCACTGGCTGGTGTCCACCCGTGACTCGCTCGCCGAGGCCCCGGCCATCCGCTTCGCCGGGGCGGCGGCGCTCGAGCTGGCCGGCCTGGGGCGCGACGACCTGGCCCACGTCGACCTGTACTCGTGCTTCCCCTCCGCGGTGCAGATCGCGGCGGCCGAGCTCGGGCTGGGCACCGACCGCCCGCTCACGGTCACCGGCGGCATCTCCTTCGCCGGCGGGCCCTGGAACAACTACGTGACCCACTCGGTGGCGGCGATGGCCGAGCGCCTGCGCGCCGATGCCGGGAGCATCGGCCTGGTGTCGGCGAACGGCGGGTTCCTCACCAAGCACGCGTTCGGCATCTACAGCACCGAGCCGCCCGGGCAGCCGTTCCGCGTCGCGGATGTCCAGGCCCAGGTCGACGCCCTGCCCAGCCGCGAGGTCGCCGCCGGGCACGCGGGACCCGTCACGGTCGAGGCATCGACGGTGACCCACGCCTTCGGCCACCCCGAGCGGGCCGCCTTCACGACGCTCACCGGCGACGGGCGACGGGCCCTGGCCTCCTCGACCGAGCCCGAGCTGCTGGCCCTCGTCGAGCAGGAGGAGACGGCAGGTCGCGCCGCCGAGATCGACGCCGAGGGCGTGCTCCACCTGACCTGAGCGAGCCGCAGGCTCAGGCGTCGTGGTCGGCGGCCTCGCCGTCGATGGCCACCGCGATCGCCCCGACG
>CAZUYW010000435.1:0-2271 GCA_964624775.1 uncultured Iamiaceae bacterium | reverse complement strand
CTCGGCTTCGGCCGGATCTGGTTCCGCCTGACCGCCACCGGCACCGAGCACGTCCCGAGCGAGGGCGCCTTCATCCTCTCGCCGGTGCACCGGTCCAACCTCGACTTCCTGGTGGTGCTCATCTGCACCCGCCGGCGCATGCGCTACCTCGCCAAGGACTCGCTGTGGAAGGGGCCATGGGGCCACCTGTTCACGGCGCTCGGCGGGATCCCGGTGGCGCGCGGCACCGCCGATCGCGAGGCCCTGCGCACCTGCATCGAGGTGATCGAGGCGGGGGAGCCGCTCGTGATCTTCCCCGAGGGCACCCGCCAGCACGGCCCGGTGGTCCAGGAGTGCTTCGACGGCCCGGCGTTCGTGCAGAGCCGCACGGGCGTGCCGATCATCCCGGTCGGCATCGGCGGGTCCGAGGCGGCCATGCCCAAGGGGGCGAAGTGGATCCGGCCCCACAAGGTCCGGGTCACCGTCGGGCCCGCCCTGGCCGCGCCGGTCACCGAGGGCTCCAAGGCCCGCCGCACCGCCGTGCGGGCCCGCACCGCTGAGCTGCACGACGTCATCCAGGGCCTCTTCGACGACGCCCAGCGCGCCGCCGGCACGCCCAACGCCTGACGCCCGAGCTCGGCGGCTCAGACCGCCTGGCGGGGCTTGGCGAAGACCCGGCGCACCATCGGCTCGAAGTGCTCGAGCGACTCGTAGGGGCCGTCGGGGTCGAACGCCACCTGGTCCCACTCGTCGGCGAAGCGGGCGGCCTCGTCGAAGAAGGGCTCGTCGCGGTACTGCTCGCGGGCGTTCGGGTCGGCGCCGAAGTGGTGGTAGTAGTGCGCGCCCTGGAAGTCCTGGTGGACGCGGATCACCTCGACCACCTCGGGCCGCACGTAGGGGCGCAGGATCGCGGCGGCGATCTCGGGGTGGTTGAACACGCTGATGAGCTTGCCGATGTCGTGGCACAGCGAGGCGACGATGAGCTCCTCGTCGGCACCGGCGCGCTCGGCGAGGGTGGCCGTCTGCAGGGCGTGCACCAGCTGATCGGCGTTGAAGCCGTCGGTGATGCCCTCGAGGCGCCGCAGCATGGCGAGCACCTCCTCGGCCACGCGGGGCTGGTTCTTCATGGTCTCGGCACCGATCACGGCCCACTGCTCGGCCGTGGACTCGTCCATCCGCGTGAAGCTCGACATGGCGCCAGTCTGTCAGCCGTGGAGCCAGACGCCCAGGAACAGGGCGAGCAGGGCGGTGAGGCCGGTGGCGGCACCGCCCACGGCCAGGACGACCTTGGTCTTGGCGCCGGCGTGGATCGCCGCGCTGATGCCCGACAGGGCGACGACGAACAGCTTGGCCAGCAGGACCACCTGGTACTGGGTGTCGCGGCTGCTCGGGTCGATCGCCACGATGTTCCAGATGCCGGTGACGACGAGGACGGTGAACGCGCCCCAGGCCACCTTGTTGAAGGCGCGGGCCGCCCGCTTCGGTGCGTCAGGCCCGAGCTCGCGCAGCGTCGGCACGAGCGCGGCGAGGGTGATCTGCCCGCCGACCCACACCGTGGCGGCGAGGACGTGCAGGTACAGGCGGATGAGGTTGAGGTCGACGTCGACCACGGGGCTCCTAGAGGGCGGCGAGCACGTCGGCCGCGTGGACGCTGCGCTCGTTGGCCGGGGGCCGGTCGTCGACCGGGCCGCCGAGGGACAGGGTGGCCAGGAGGTCGATCCCGGCCAGGAGGTCGCGCAGGTTGCGCGGCGGCGGGAAGTACTCGTCCTCCTCGGTGATCCGCACCTCCTCGACCCCCTCGGTGGGGGCGAGGCGGGCGATCACCTCGTCGACCAGCGACTCGGGTGCCGAGGCCCCGGCCGTGACGCCGACGGTGCCGTGGAGGTCGTCGGGCAGTTCGGCGGCGGAGTTCACGCGGAGCACCCGGGCGGTGCCGGCCTCGATGGCGAGCTTCTCGAGGGCGACCGTGTTCGAGGAGTTCGCCGAGCCGATGACCACCACCGCATCGCACCGGGGGGCGATCTCGGCGAGGGCGCCCTGGCGGTTGGTGGTGGCGAAGCACAGGTCCGAGCGGCCCGGCGTCCACAGCTCGGGCCAGCGGGCGCGGGTGGCGTCGAGCACCCCGGCCCAGTCGCGGTGGCTGAGCGTGGTCTGGGCGAGCATGGCCACCGGTTCGTCGAACTCGGGCAGGGCGGCGACCTCGGCCACGCTCTCGACGCGGTGGATGGCATCGGGGGCGACGGCCATGGTGCCGACCGCCTCCTCGTGGCCCTCGTGGCCGACGTAGACGAT
>CAZUYW010000434.1:0-2279 GCA_964624775.1 uncultured Iamiaceae bacterium | reverse complement strand
CATCCGCCCCGACGATGGCCTCCAGGCGCGCCCAGCGCGACTTCGCCCGCTCGGCCTGCTCGACCTCGGAGCCCTCGGTGACGTCGTCGACCTCGTCGTCGATCGCCGATCGGACATCGTCGGGCAAGCTCACCTTGGCCAGGCGAGACTCGTAGAAGATGCGCACCGTCGCCCCGTCCTCCACGGCGCGCGTCAGATCGTAGATGTCGATGTAGTCGCCGAACACCTGGCGGGTGGACTTGTCGGCGGTCTCGATCGGGGTGCCGGTGAAGCCCAGGTAGGTGGCACTGGGGAGCGCGTCGTGCAGGTGACGGGCGTAGCCGTCGAGGAAGTCGTACTGCGAGCGGTGCGCCTCGTCTGCGATCACCACCACGTTGCGGCGGTCGGACAGCAGGGGGTGGACGTCGCCGCGCTCGTCGGGTGCGAACTTCTGGATCGTCGTGAACACGATCCCGCCCGACGTCCGATCGAGCAGCGCTCGCATCTCCGCCCGGGAAGCTGCCTGCTTCGGGGTCTCCGGCAGGATGCGCGCCGGAGCGAACACCTCGGCGAAGAGCTGGTCGTCGAGGTCGTTGCGGTCCGTGATCAGCACCAGCGTTGGGTTGCCCATCTCGGCCGACCGCATGACCTTCGCCGCGTACAGCAACATCTCGATCGACTTGCCCGACCCCTGGGTGTGCCACACCACACCGCCGCGCCGGTCGCCGTCGGGGCTCGACGCCTCGATCGTCGACTCGACCGCCGCGTTGACCGCCCAGTACTGGTGGTACTTGGCCACACGCTTCACCAGCCCGGCCGGCTCGTCGCTGAACACGACGAAGTTGCGGACCAGGTCCAGGAACCTGGCCGGTTCGAACACGCCGCGGATCATGACCTCGAGCGGTGGCTTGTCGGTCACCACCTCGCGCCCATCGATGGTCTTCCATGGCGCGTAGTGCTCCCACCCCGCAGAGAACGACCCCATCACCGCGCCGAGCCCGTCGGACACCACGCACACCGCGTTGGGAGTGAAGATCGACGGGATGTCGTTCCGGTAGGTCTGCACCTGATTCCAGGCGCCCTTCACCGTGGCCTGCTCGGCACCGGGGTTCTTCAGCTCGATCAACGCCAGGGGCAGACCGTTGACGAACACGACCACGTCGGGACGGCGAGTTTTGGCGCCGACCACCGTGAACTGGTTGACCGCAAGCCAGTCGTTGTTGGTCGGGTCGTCCCAGTCGACGAGCCACACCAGCGAGGTGCGCACCGCCCCGTCGACGCGGTGCTCGACGGGTACACCGCCAACGAGCAGTCGGTGCAGCCGCTCGTTCTCGGCCATCGCGCTCTGCGACTCGGCGCGCCGTACGCGGGCGACTGCCTGGTCGACGACGCCAGCGGGCAGTTCGGGATTGATCCGAGCTACAGCGTCACGAAGTCGACCCTCGAGCAGCACGTCGTCCCACGCCGATCGCTCCGGCGCCTCGCCGTCGGGACCGAGCACCGGGCCGGGCAGCGTGTGGTAACCGATGGCCTGGAAGTAGCCCAGGCACGCCTCCTCGACGACCCCCTCGGTGATCCCGCCGCTCACGTGCCCGACTCCACCATCTCCTCGGCAACCGAAACCCGCAGCCGACCCGACAGCAGTTCGGGCAGGAGCGCGTCGCGAAGCTCGGCGAGGGTCGCCGACTCGGTGCGTGCCTGATGGACCAGACGCAGCAACCCCTCGGCTTCCGCCTCATCGGCAGGTGCGACATCGCGCACATCCGGGACCTCGATCGACAGCACGTCGTCGGGCCTGACCCGTTGGTGGCTGCCAGAGGTACCTGTCGCGCGCCTGGCCAGTTCAGAGCGGAAGTACTCGTCGCGAACAGCGAGCCACAGCGCACCCAAGCCGATGCGCTCGCCTCCCCGCAACACCATGAACTCGGTGGACGCCGCAGCGAGAACGCCCGGCTCGGGCACGGCGAACCAGGTGCGGTTCGTTGCCGGGTTCAGACGCGAGACCAGTACGCTTTCCTCCGCAACGGCCAGCTTGTTGCTCTTGATCGAGTCGCCCGGCGTGCGGTCGGGCAGGCGACTGGCGTCGAACGCAGGCAAGCTGAAATGGTCGACGAGCGTCTCGCCCGATGAGGCAGGGGTGCACGAGGTCCGGTCGACCTCGACCAGTTCACCGAGCGGAACCAGTTCCGCAACGACCACCGCAGCGGCGAGCACATTGAGCAGCGACTCGGCCAGCTCGGCCCGCCGCCGGTTGGACTCGATCTTGTCGTCGAGCGCCCCCAGCACCCCAGCGATCGCCC
>CAZUYW010000433.1:0-2285 GCA_964624775.1 uncultured Iamiaceae bacterium | reverse complement strand
TCGAGCTTGGCCTGGCGGTTGGCCTTCTTGCGTTCGCGCTTGTCGGTGCCCATCGCCGCCCGAATGTACCGGTCCGGCGATAGCGGGTCGCGTGCGCCACAATGGCGGGGTGAGCGAGGGCGTGGAGCCCCACGACGTGGGCGACGAGGACGAGGTCCTCGGGGACGAGAGCGAGGACGATCGCGCCTTCACGCTGTCGGTCGGCCAGCGGCTCCGCGCCATCCGCCAGGCCCAGGGCCTGTCGCTCGCCGAGGTGGAGGCCCGCTCGGACGGCCGCTGGAGCGCCTCGGCGGTCGGCGCCTACGAGCGCGGGTTCCGCACCCTGTCGCTGCCCCGCCTCAAGATGCTCGCCGACTTCTACCGCGTGCCGGTCGGCGTCCTGCTCGGCGAGCCGCTGCCGTCGGGCTCCCCGGAGCGCCACAAGATCGTGCTCGACCTCGAGGTCCTGGCCCTGATCGACCCCGCGGCGCCGATCCGGCGGTTCGTGCAGTCGATCATCGAGGCCCGCGGCGACTTCAACGGCAAGATCCTGTCCCTGCGCCACGACGATCTGAAGGCGCTGTGCACCCTGGTCGGCGGCGACATCCCCACCGGCGTGGCCCAGCTGCGGTCCTGGAAGGTGATGATCGACGGCCCCGAGATCCCCGAGGACCCGCTGGCCTGAGCCGGTCACCGCCGGGGCGCCGCCGATGCGCCTTGGGTGGGCCGACGCCGCTCCGGTACCGTGCCCGGCCGTGGGCATCGTCGTGCAGAAGTTCGGAGGCACCTCCGTCGCCGATCCGGAGCGGATCCGCGAGGTGGCCGATCACGTCGCCCGCACCATGCGGCGCGGCGATCAGGTCGTCGTCGTCGTGTCGGCCATGGGCAAGGAGACCGACGAGCTGCTCCACCTGGCCAGCCAGGTCTCCAAGACCCGGCCCGGCCGCGAGATGGACATGCTGATCACGGCGGGGGAGCGCAAGGCGACCGCCCTGCTGTGCATGGCGCTCCACGACCTCGGCGTGCCCGCCGACTCGTTCACGGGCAGCCAGGCCGGCTTCATCACCGATGCCACCCACATGAACGCCAAGATCCTCGAGGTCCGGGCCGACCGCGTCCGCGAGGCGGTCGAGGCGGGCCGGGTGCCCGTCGTCGGCGGCGCCCAGGGCGTGTCGATCCACAAGGACGTCACCTTCCTCGGCCGTGGCGGCTCGGACACCACCGCCGTCGCCCTCGCCGAGGCCCTCGGCGGGATCTGCGAGCTCTACACCGACGTCTCGGGCGTGTTCACCACCGATCCCCGCGTGGTCCCCGTCGCCCGTCGCATGAACCGCATCTCCTTCGACGAGATGCTCGAGATGTGCGCCGCGGGGTGCCCGAAGCCGGCGATGCGCGCCGTCGAGTTCGCCCGCACGCACCGGGTCCGCCTCCACGTCCGCTCCGCGTTCACGTGGGAGCCCGGGACCTGGATCACCGAAGAGGAGTCCGACATGGAAGATGCCATCGTCTCCGGGGTCGTCGGCGACGACTCCGAGGCCAAGATCACCATCAGCGGCGTGCCTGACCAGCCGGGCGTGGCTGCCCGGGTCTTCCGGGCGATGGCCTCCGCCGGGGTCAACGTCGACATGATCGTGCAGAACACCTCCGAGGACGGCATCACCGACATCTCCTTCACGCTGCCCTCGGACGACCTCGCCGCCTGCACGGCGATCGCCGAGGGCCTGGCCTCCGAGCTCGGCGCCAAGAAGGTCGCGCCGGACCCCTCGATCGCCAAGGTGTCCCTCGTGGGCGCGGGCATGAAGACCAACCCGGGCGTGGCCGCCACGGTGTTCGAGACGCTGGCCGCCAACGACATCAACATCGAGATGATCTCCACCTCCGCGATCCGCATCTCCTGCGTGGTCGCGGGCGAGCAGTGCGACCGCGCGGTCGCCGTCCTGCACACAGCGTTCGGCCTCGACGCCACCGCCTGAACGCCCCCGTCGCCCAGGTGGGGGGGCGACGTTGTGACGGGCGCCACAGGACCTACGGTGCCGCCATGCAGCGGTACGACGGTGGGATGCGCAGGGGCTGGGCGGTGGCGGTGGTCGCCTCGATCGCGGGAGGGGCGCTCCTGCTCGGCGCCTGCGCCGGGGACGAGGGCGGCCGCCAGACCGCGTCCAACCAGGTGGGGGCGGACGTCAGCTCGGCGGGCGGTGCGAGCCGGGCCGAGGCCCTCGTGCCGAAGGGGCGGGCCGCCCAGGCCGAGCGCAAGGTCATCTACACCGGCCGGGTGACCGTCCGGGTCGACGATGCCAGCGCCTCGG
>CAZUYW010000432.1:0-2286 GCA_964624775.1 uncultured Iamiaceae bacterium | reverse complement strand
TCGCTCACGCGCCGGGCTGCTCGCCCGCCGCCAGGGGATGCCCCGCCTCGATCCACGCCTTGGTGCCACCGGCGATGTTGATCGCATCGATGCCCTGACGGCGCAGGAAGCCTGCGGCCTGGGCGCTGCGACCGCCCACGTGGCAGATCACCAGGACCTCACCGAGGGCGGGGATCTCGTCGACCCGCTCGGGCAGATCGCCGAGCGGGATGAGCGGTGCTCCGGGCACGTGCCCTGCGACGTACTCGTCGGGTTGGCGCACGTCGATCACCGGCGTGCCGGCATCGATGCGTCGGACCGCCTCGGCGATGTCGATCTCGGGGACGTCCACGGACCCTCCTGGCGCTGTCGGGGACCGGCGCAGTCTACGGCGACGGTGGCAGGTCGGCGGGGGTATCCACGTCGCGCAGGACGGCGTGGTCGAGCGCCACCTCGCCGAGGGCCTCGCCGAACACGGCGTCGGCCCGGCGCTCTCCCGCCGTGAACCGACGGGACGCGATCGGCGCGACCCGCAGGCGATGGGCGCTCGGGAACGGCGGTCGGCGACCCGACCGGTCGTGGGTCGTGACGCCGTCGAGCGCGGACGCGTCGTGGAGCGCCGCGACGAGGGCGCGCACCGCCGGGCCGTCGAGCCAGGGCTGATCGCACGCGGCCAGCACCACGATCGACTCGTCGGAGTGGTCCGTGGCGAGGTGGCCGAGGCCGGTCACGAGCCCGCCGAGCGGCCCCTCCCCCGGCCACCGGTCCGCGAGCCAGCCATCGGCGGTGTCGGCCCATGCTCGCTCACCCCCAACGACGAGCACGTGCTCGACGCCACCCGCCCGCAGGGCGGCCACGGCGCGGTCGAGCATGGCGGTGCCGTCGACCTCGATGGTGGCCTTGGGACGGCCCATCCGGCGGGACGCCCCGCCGGCGAGCACGACCCCGAGGACGGCGGTCAGACGACGCCGCCGTAGGTCGCCTCGACCCCGCGGCTCTCGCCGCGGCTCGCCACGGCGTCGGCGAGGTCGGCCAGGAACCGATCGACGATGCGGGCGTGGTACGGCGAGATCATGAGGTGCAGCCCGCCCTGCTGGCGATCGAGGTTCCAGCCACGGTCGTCCATGAGGTCGCCGACCGCGTTGATGTCGACGTCGGCGGCATCGCTGCCGATCTCGAACAGGGACATGTCGGGCTCGTGGGTGATGCAGACGCCCTCGATGCCGGCGATGCCCTCCTGGAGGCGGCGGGTCGTGTCGCGCACCATCGTGGCCAGGCGCAGGTAGCCGTCCTGGCCGAGGTGGTTGATCGCCGCCCAGGCACCGGCGATGGGGGCGGCCGAGCGGGTGCCCGCCGAGGTGCCCGACGCGTACAGGCCGCCGGGCCAGTCGTCGTACCAGAAGAACTGGTGCTGGAGCAGCTCCCGGCTCCGGTAGGCGACGATGGACGCGCCCTTGAACGTGTAGCCGTACTTGTGCACGTCGGCCGAGATCGAGGTCACCCCCGGCACCCGGAAGTCCCACGGCGGGACCTCCTCGCCGAGGCGCTCCCACCAGGGCAGCAGCCAGCCGCCGAGGCAGGCGTCGGTGTGGAACAGGATCCCCCGGTCGGCGGCGAGGCCCGCCAGCTCGGCGATCGGGTCGATCACGCCGTAGGGGTAGCACGGCGCCGAGCCGACGACGAGGCCGGTGCGCTCGGTGATCGCCGCCTCGGTGGCGGCGACGTCGGCGCGGCCGTCGGGGCCGACGGGCACGAGGATGTGCTCGACGTCGAGGTACTTGGCCGCCTTGGCGAAGGCGGGGTGGGCCGTGCTCGGCGTGAGCAGCTGGGGCTCGGCGATGCCGCGCTCCTTGCGGGCGTGGTCCCGGGCCACCTGCACGGCGAGGAAGATCGACTCGGTGCCGCCCGAGCTCATCGAGCCGGCGTTGGGCGCGGTGCCGAGCAGATCGCAGGCCATGGCGATCACGTCGAGCTCCATCTGGAGGACGCTCGGGTACTTGAACGGGTTCAGGGCGTTGTCGTGCAGGTACCGCACGCCGACCTGCTCGATCAGGTCCTCGTGGGCGTGGTCGTCGACGTTGTAGACGAGGCTGAACGCCCGCCCGCCCCGCCAGTCGATGTCCTCGGCGTGCCGGGCGTCGATGTCGGCGAGCAGGGCCTCGGGGTCCCGGCCGTGCTCGGGGATGCGTGCCGGTTCGGTCATGGTCCCTCCTAGAACTGCTCGAGGTTGCGGCGGAGCTCCCAGTCGGTGACGGCCCGGTTGAAGGCCCGCCACTCCTGCTCGGCGGTGTTCAAGATGTGGTGCTG
>CAZUYW010000431.1:0-2286 GCA_964624775.1 uncultured Iamiaceae bacterium | reverse complement strand
TGCGGGTCCCGAAGCTCAAGGGCTTCAACAACCCGTTCCGCGTCGAGTACCAGGCGCTCAACCTCGACACCATCGAGGCCAGCGGCCTCGACGACGTGTCGCCCGAGAGCCTCGTCGCCAAGGGCCTCGTCTCCAAGGGTGCCTTCGTGAAGGTGCTCGGTCGGGGCGAGGTCACCCGCGCCGTCACCGTCAAGGCCCACGCCTTCTCGGCGGCCGCCGAGGCAGCCATCACCGCCGCCGGGGGTACGGTGGAGCGCCTGCCGCTCCCGTGGGGCGAGCGTCGCCCGCCCGCCAAGGGCAACCAGTTCACCAACCGCTGATCCCCCGGCCGCCCGGCCGCCTCCCGAACGGCCCCTAGGAGCGCGAGTGTCGACCCTCCGGAACGTCCTCAAGATCCCCGAGCTGCGCAACAAGCTGTTGTTCACGCTGCTCATGGTCGCCCTCTACCGGTTGGGCGCCCACATCCCGGTGCCCGGCATCGACCTCGGCTCCATCAAGGACCTCGAGGCCCGGGCCGACCAGGGCGGGACCCTCGGGTTCCTGCAGACCTTCTCGGGCGGTGCGATCACCCAGTTCGCGGTGTTCGCGCTGGGGATCATGCCCTACATCACCGCGTCGATCATCATGCAGATCCTCGCCGTGGTGATCCCCAAGCTCGAGCAGTGGCAGGAGCAGGGCGCGGTCGGCCAGCGCAAGATCACCCAGTGGACCCGCTACCTCGGCGTCGGCATCGCCATGCTGCAGGCCACCGGCATCACCTACCTCTTCCACACCGGCGGCGGCGGCTTCGGGTCGCGCGGCAACAGCACGGGGCTCGATCTCTTCGGCGATCACTACACCCCGGGCCGCTTCGCCCTGGTCGTGGTGACCCTCACCGCCGGGTTTGCCATGCTCATGTGGTTCGGCGAGGTCATCACCCAGCGGGGCATCGGCAACGGGATGTCGCTGCTGATCTTCGCCTCGGTCGTGAGCCGCCTGCCGGCGAACTTCGCCACGGTGCGGGCCGAGTCGGGCACCTTCGCCATGGTGGCGATCGGCCTCATGTTCGTGCTGCTGCTCGGTGCCATCGTGTTCATCGAGCAGGGCGTGCGCCGGATCCCGGTCCAGTTCGCCAAGCGCCAGGTCGGCCGCAAGATGTACGGCGGCCAGAGCACCTACATCCCGCTCAAGGTCAACGGCGCCGGCGTGATCTCGATCATCTTCGCCAGCTCGGTGCTGTACCTGCCGGTGATCATCAGCCAGATCCTGCCGGTGTCCAAGGATGGCGAGCCCCACAACTGGGCCTGGGAGGTCCAGAACTGGGTCGATTCGCACCTCACCCGGTCGACCTCGCTCTTCTACCTGACCTTCTACGGCCTGCTGATCATCGCGTTCGCCTACTTCTACACGGCGATCCAGTTCGACCCCCACAAGCAGGCCGACCAGATCCGCAAGCAGGGTGGCTTCATCCCCGGCATCCGCCCCGGCTACCAGACCGAGCGGTACCTGGCCAAGATCCTGTCCCGCATCACCCTGCCGGGCGCCCTCTTCGTCGCCGGCATCGCCCTGGTCCCGGCCTTCGTGATCGGCAAGACCCTCGGCAACACCGGTGGCGGCCAGCAGCTGAGCTTCTTCGGCATCTCGATCCTCATCGCGGTCGGTGTCGCCCTCGAGACCGTCAAGCAGGTCGACGGCCAGCTGATGATGCGCAACTACGAGGGCTTCCTCGACACGAGCAAGGCCCGCGCCAAGGCGAAGTCGCGGTCGGGCAAGTAGCGCCATGAGCGACGGCATCCGACTCGTGCTGCTCGGACGGCAGGGCGCCGGCAAGGGCACCCAGGCCGTGCGCATCGCCGCCCACTTCGGCGTCCCGCACATCTCGACCGGCGACATGCTGCGCGCCGCGGTGGCGGCGGGCACCGAGTTCGGCCTGAAGGCCAAGAGCGTCATGGACGCCGGCCACCTCGTCTCGGACGAGATCATGGTCGGCGTCGTCGACGAGCGCCTCGCCCAGGACGACGCCGCCACCTGCGGGTACATCCTCGACGGCTTCCCCCGCACCGAGGCCCAGGCCGTGGCGCTCGACCAGATCACCGCCGAGCGGCCGCTCGAGGTCGTGCTCAACCTCGAGGTGCCCGAGGCGGTCGTCCTCGACCGCATCACCAAGCGCCGGGTCTGCCGCAGCTGCGGGCACATCTACTCGGTCGACGCCCCGCCCCGATCGGGCTGGGTCTGCGACATCGACGGCGGCGAGGTGGTCCAGCGGGCCGACGACACCGTCGACGCGGTGCGCAAGCGCCTCGACCT
>CAZUYW010000430.1:0-2287 GCA_964624775.1 uncultured Iamiaceae bacterium | reverse complement strand
TCGGGGCTCTCGAAGTTGAGGTACTTGGCGGCGATGAGGTCCTGGACCATCTTCGGGGCCGCGGCGTCCGAGCCCGGGTCGCGCGCTGCCGCCGCGAGCTGCGCCTCGGCGACGCGGCTCGTGACCTCGGCCTGCACGGTGGCGCGCACCGGCGTGGCCAGGTCGAGGAGGTCGGCGAGCTCCTGGTCGTCGCCGGCCTCGACCTGGAGGCGGGCCGTGACCCGGAGGGTCCCCCGCAGGTCGGCACCGGCCTGGGTGAGGGCGGTGCGGGTGCGGTCGAGCGACTCCTGGTCGATGTTCTCCGACGCGACGACGAGGACCCGGACGTCGGTCAGCTCGTTGTCGAAGAGGCGCTCGCCGTCGGCCTCGAGCGCCTCGTCGGCCGCCTGGTGGTGGTCGATCTGGCGGCGCAGCGCGGCGTTGTCGTCGCGGGTCTTCTGGATGCCCTGCTCGGCCCGCTTCACCTGGCGGTTGAGCTGGTCGACGGCCTGCTTGTTGAGGAACGTGGTGCCCATCACCACGCCGACGGCGAGCGCGAGGAACACGGCCGTGAGGCTGACGATGTGGTAGCGGAGGTTGATCATCGGGTCACCGGAAACTCAGCAGGAAGCCCCGGAGCATCAGCCTCGTGGGCTCGCTCACAGCGAGGAGCACGGCCAGCGTAAACAGCGCGGCGGCCACGAGGAGGAGCAGGTCCCGCTTGCGGACCCGGTGCTGGTACAGGCGGCTCACGCCGCGGGCGTCGACGAGGATCTGGCCGACCTTCATCCGGACGAGGAACGTCGATGCCATGCCACCCCGGCCCTTGTCGAAGAAGTCGACCATCGAGGTGTGGGAGCCGACGAGCACGATGAGCTCGGCGCCCTTCTCGAAGGCGAGCAGCATGGCGATGTCCTCGGAGGTGCCCGCCGAGGAGAAGACGGCGTAGTCGAGCCCGAGCTCGTCGAGCAGCTGGGAGCCGGGTGCCTTGCCCCCCGGATAGCCGTGGACGACGAGCGCGGCCCCGCAGCGCAGGGCGGTGTGGCTCACCGAGTCCATGTCACCCATGATCAGATCGGGCTTCACCCCCATCTCGAGCAGGGCGTCAGCCCCGCCGTCGATGCCGATGACGAGGGGCGCCATCTCCTGGATGTAGCCGGTGCGGCGCAGGAGCTCGAGGTCCTCGCGGTAGTCGGCGCCGCGGATGACGACGAGCACCTGCCGACCCCGGAAGTCGATCGGGATGTCGGGGATGTGGGGATCGTCGATCAGCAGGTGGCCCTCCTGCTGGAGGTAGCTGAGCGTGTTCTCGGCGAAGCGCTCGAGCTCGGCGCCCATGGCCTTGCGGGCGTCCTCGATCACGGCCTCGAGCGCGCCGGAGGTCTGGCGGATGCCCGTGAGGCGGGCCTCGCCGTCCACCCAGACCTCGTCGCCGACGATCGCCACCTGCGAGCCCTCCCGCACGGCGGCGAGCGTCTCGGGGCCGCAGTCGTCGACGAGGGGGATGCCGGCGCCGGTGATGACGAGGGGCCCCGTGTTCGGGTAGCGACCGGTGACCGACGGAGCGGCGTTGACCACGGCGGCGACCCCGGCCGCCACCAGGTTCTCCGCGGCCACCCGGTCGAGGTCCTCGTGGTCGATGACGGCGACCTCGCCGGGACGGACCCGGCGCAGGAGCACCTTGGTGCGGGGGTCGACCCGGGCGGACCCGGCCACCTCGGGACCCGACGCGGTCGGTTCGTCGACCGTGCTCACGGCCGCCCGCGCTCTCGTGACGCCGTGGCGAGCAGCTCGGCGGCCGCATCCTGCACCCGCTCGCTGTCGGGCGAGCCGGCGAGCATCCGCGACAGCTCGACCACCCGCTGACCGTCGTCGAGCGCGACGAGCGACGACACCGTCCGGTCGCCGCGGAGCTCCTTGGCGATGCGGACCTGGTGGTCGGCGAAGGCCGCGACCTGGGGCAGGTGGGTGACCACGAGGACCTGGTGCTCGGACCCGAGGGCGGCGAGGGCCCGACCGACCGCCACCGCGGCCTGGCCGCCGATGCCGGCATCGACCTCGTCGAACACGAGGACCGGTGGTGCTTCGCGCACCACGAGGCGCAGGGCGAGCATCGAGCGGGCGAGCTCGCCACCCGACGCGATCTTGGCGAGCGGCCCGGGCGGTGCGCCCCGGTTCGCGGCGAGCAGCAGCTCGACGCGGTCTCCCGGATCGTCGGCGTCGACCGTGCACCGCACCTCGGCGTCGGGCATGGCGAGGTCGCGCAGGCGGGCCTGCACCGCGTCGGCGAGCGGGCCCGCCGCGGCGC
>CAZUYW010000429.1:0-2311 GCA_964624775.1 uncultured Iamiaceae bacterium | reverse complement strand
TCGTCGACGCCGCGCAGGACCGCGGCCGTGCCGGACAGGGCGATCTCGCCGTCGGGGCGGGCCGCCCACGCGAGCACCTCGTCGAGCTCGACCCGGCGCTCCTCGATCTCGTAGCCGAGGTCCGCGCCGAGCTCGAGCAGGGAGGCGCGGGTGACGCCGTGCAGGAACGACGAGGTGAGCGCCGGGGTGACGATGCGCTCGCCGTCGAGCAGGAGCACGTTCGAAGCGCCGGTCTCCTCGACCGCGCCGTCGCGGGTGAACAGGACCTGGGCCGCGCCCGACGCCGCGGTGGCCGCCCGCGTCGGGCCGAGGGCCATGGCGTAGTTGGCGCCGGCCTTGACCATGCCGAACTGGGGCGTGGTGCGGGGGAGCTCGGTCTCGACAGCGACGACGAACGCGCTGCCGTCGTTGGTGAAGTAGTCGCCGACGCGTGCCGCGAGCACGAACAGCAGGGCGTCGCGGCTCGGCTCGGCCGCGGCGCCGATGTGCTCGAGAGTGCCGAGCAGCGTCGGGCGGAGGTACAGGGCACCGGGCGCCTCGGGCACGTCGTCGAGGCTGGCCCGGACCAGGTCGGTGATCATCCCGGCGACGAGATCGGCCGGCGGGACGGGCAGCACGAGGATCTCCGCCGAGCCCTGGAGCCGTCGGACGTGATCGGCGAGGCGGAAGATGCGCACCACGCCGTCCACGCCGCGATGGGCCTTGAGCCCCTCGAAGCACGCGCTGCCGTAGTGGAGCGCGTGCGATGCGGGGTGCATCGCCAGGGGCTCGAGGGGACCCATGGTCGAGGTGCCCCACGTGCCGTCGGCGGCGCGCGCCACGGGCATGTGTGCGACGAGATCGGTTCCGAACGACGAGCCGGCCATGTGCGTCCCCTTTGGTGCCGGTTGACAAGCAGGCCCGCAGTCTGGCGCAATTGGCCCATGCCGAACAGGTCCAATCTGGGAAAGGTGGACCGGTCCGCGCCGACGGGCGGGTTGAGCGCCGAGATCGGCGACTGGTCGGCGGGGCCCGGCCCGCTCTACCGCCTCCTCGCCACCGCCGTGGGCCGGGCCGTCGAGCGCGGCGCGGTGCCGGCGGGCGGCCGCCTTCCTGCCGAACGGGTCCTCGCCGCCTCGCTCGGCGTCAGCCGGGGCACGGTCGTCGCGGCCTACGACCTGCTCGAGGCCGACGGGTTCATCGAGCGCCGGCGGGGGAGCGGTGCGCGGGCGCTCGGCCCCGACCGACCCGACCTCCCGCTCGGCCGCGAGGGCTCCGCGCTGCACGCGCGCCTCGTCGACCACGGTGCCCGGTCCGACGACGTCGTGGACCTCTCGATCTCGGTGCTCCCCGACGCCGGCGCCCTGCCCACGACCACCATCTCCACCGACGACCTGGTGGGCCTGGCCGCCGGCACCGGCTACGCGCCGCGAGGGTACGGGCCGCTGCGGGCCTCGATCGCCGACCTGCTCGGGAGCTGGGGCCTGCCGACGGTGGCCGACCAGGTGGTGATCACCACGGGCGCCCAGCAGGCGATCACCGCGGCCGCCGCGTGCTGGGTGCGCCCCGGCGACACCGTCGTCGTCGACGACCCCACCTACCCGGGCGCGATCGGTGCGTTCGCCGCCGCCGGCGCCGAGCTGGTGGGCGTCCCGCTCGACAGCGGCGGCGTGCGCCCCGACGCGCTGGCCCGCGCCCTCGAGGCGCGGCCCGCCCTCGTGTACCTCCAGTCGACGCTGCACAGCCCGACGGGCACGGTCCTCGCCGCCGGGCGACGCGCCCAGATCGCCGGGCTCCTCGCCGACGCCCACGTGCCCCTCGCCGAGGACATCGCGCTCGCCGGCCTCGCCTGGGACGGGGCGCCGCCCCCGATCGCCGCCCACGCGCCCGACCAGCCCATCGCCGTGATCGGCTCGCTCTCCAAGCTGCTGTGGGGCGGGCTGCGGCTCGGGTTCGTGCGGGCCCCCGAGCCGGTGGCGCTCCGCGTCGCCCGGGTGAAGGCCACCCACGACCTCGGCTCGCCGATCCTCAGCCAGGTGCTGGCCGACCGTGTGCTGCGCGACCCCGCCTGGCCCGCCCGCTCCGCGGCCCGCACCGCCGACCTGCGCGCCCGCGCCGAGCTGCTCATGGCGCTGCTCGGCGAGCACCTGCCGACGTGGCGCTGGGTCGAGCCCGCCGGCGGCCTGTCCCTGTGGGTGCAGCTGCCGTCGCCCACGAGCCGGCCCTTCGCCGAGCTCGCCCTCCGCCACGGCGTCGCCGTCGCCACCGCCGACTCGCTGTCGTCCACCGCCGCCCACCCCGACCGCATCCGCCTGTCCTTCGCCCCGCCCGC
>CAZUYW010000428.1:0-2316 GCA_964624775.1 uncultured Iamiaceae bacterium | reverse complement strand
CCGGTTCGGGGTCGGGCACCTCCCCGCCGATCCCGGCGATCAGGTTGGCGCGCACAAGCACGTGGGTGGGGCCGCTGCGGAGGGGTCCCACGCCGTCGAACACCCGCACGTCGCGGAACAGCACGCTCCCGCCGGAGCTGGTAGGGGGAACCATGCGGGAACGGTAGTCGTCGTCGGATGCGCCGGAAAGGACCGATCTGGCGTCGAGCACCGCGGCAGGCGACGGAATCGGTGGCGTGCTGCGGTCGACCGATCAGGTCGTTTCGACGGCCGCCTTGATCCGCCCAAGCGTCGCCGCCATCCCCTTGGTGAGGGCGGCGGGCCGACGCAGGAGGGTGCCGTACACGAAGGCCTGGAGCCCGGGGCTCGGCTCGTAGGCGAAGGACTCGGTGACCCGCGTGCCCGTGGCGGTGGCCTCCAGGTCGTAGCGCCAGGTGGTGTAGCCCTCGGCCACGAACTCGAACACCTCGCCGGGCACGCACGCGGTGACCTCCGCGTCGGTGGTCCACCGCTTGACGGTGATGCCGAGCGCGCCGGCCACGTTGTCGCCCTCGAAGTGCGCGCCGACCTCGGGGCCGGTCGCCCCGCCGGTCCACCGGCAGGCCACGCACTCGGGGCTCCACTCCCCCATGCGGGTGACGTCGGCGATCGCGGCGAACACCGTCGCCGGGTCCGCCGCGATCTCGATGCTCGACGAGCCGGTCACCATCGCGGGCTCCTCTCCCGGGCCGCGCGGACCCGCTGCGATGTGGTGGGCGAGCGCCGAGTCTAGGTGGCCCCCCGCTCGCTCGATCGGGGTCGTGGGCCAGGCGCCGGCGGCAACCGAGCGACCGGCCGACCGCCCCGCCGGAGTCCCGGGCGATACTGGAACGATGGCAGGCAAGCCGGCGGGTCCATCCCTGACGCCGCTGGTGCTGCTCGAGGCAGCGACGCTCCTCTCGGGTGCCGGCAACGGGGTGGCCATGGTGGTGCTGCCCTGGATCGCCCTCGAGCGCACGGGGCGCGCCAGCTCGGCCGGCATCGTGGCGGCGGCCACCGCCCTCCCCCTCCTGGTCTCGAGCCTGCTCTCGGGCACCATCGTCGATCGGCTGGGGCGGCGACGAACCGCGATCGGCGCCGACCTGCTCTCCGCAGCGTCCATGGCCGCGATCCCGGTGCTGGACCGGGCGCTCGGCCTCGACCTCGGCGGGCTGGTGGCCCTCGCGGTGGTGGGGGCCATCTTCGATCCGGCAGGGGTCACGGCGCGCGAGACCATGCTGCCCGCAGCGGCCGACCGTGCCGGGTGGCCCTTGGAGCGGGTCAACGGACTCCACGAAGCCATGTGGGGCTTGGCGTTCGTCCTCGGCCCCGGACTCGGCGGCGTCCTCATCGCCTCGGTCGGCGCGACCGACGCGCTCTGGGTCACGGCGTTCGGGTTCGTGCTGTCGGCCACCTTCGTCTCGCTGCTGCAGGTGCCCCACGCCGCGCAGCCCACCGACCGCCACGGAGCGACCGCGGGGCTGTGGGCCGGCACCCGCGATGGACTGGCGTTCGTGCGCCGTGATCCGCTCCTGTTGGGCATCACGGTGATCTCCGCCCTGCTCGTGTCGGTCTACATGCCGATCGAGGGGGTCCTGCTGCCGGTGCACTTCGAAGCCGTCGACCAACCGGGACGGCTCGGCGCCATCGTCATGGCGATGAGCCTCGGGGGCATCGCCGGCGCCCTGCTGTACAGCTGGCGGGGCGACCGCCTCCGGCGGAGCCACGTCTTCCGGGGCGCGCTCCTGGCGACCGCCGCCTTCATCCTCGTGCTCTCGATGCTGCCGCCCTTCCCGATGATGATCGCCGCATCGCTGGTGATCGGGCTCGCCTACGGTCCGATCGGACCGCTGGTGAACCTCGCCATGCAGGCGCGGAGCCCCGAGCACATGCGTGGGCGCGTGGTCGGGATCATCACCTCGACCGAGTACGCGGCAGGCCCGGTCGGCTACCTCATCGTCGGGTTGGCGACCTCCCGGTTCGGCGTGCAGGCCACCTTCGTGACGGTGGCCGTGCTCATCCTGGTCATCGCCACGGGTGCGGTGTTCGTCCGCGCCCTCGACCAGTTCGACGACCTGGCACCGCCCGGCGGTGCGCCCCAGACCCGCGCCGAGGTGCTCGACGCCGCGACCGCGGGGCCCCTGCCGCTGATCCAGCCTCCCCGGGACCCCGACCACGCCGTGCGCCGCGCCACCGACAAGGACGCCGGGGCCTAGCTGTCGAGCCCTGGGTGCGCTGCGATCTGGTGGAGACGATCGGAATCGAACCGACGACATCCGCCTTGCAAAGGCGGCGCTC
>CAZUYW010000427.1:0-2320 GCA_964624775.1 uncultured Iamiaceae bacterium | reverse complement strand
ACATCCAGATCAAGATGGCCCAGGGCGCCAAGCCCGGCGAGGGCGGCCAGCTGCCGGGCCACAAGGTGTACCCGTGGGTGGCCAAGACCCGGTACTCCACGCCCGGCGTGGGCCTCATCAGCCCGCCGCCGCACCACGACATCTACTCGATCGAGGATCTGGCCCAGCTGATCCACGACCTGAAGAACGCCAACCCCGAGGCCCGCATCCACGTGAAGCTGGTCGCCGAGGTCGGTGTCGGCACGGTCGCAGCCGGGGTGTCCAAGGCCCACGCCGACGTCGTGCTCATCTCGGGCCACGACGGCGGCACCGGCGCCAGCCCGCTCACCTCGCTCAAGCACGCCGGCGGTCCCTGGGAGCTCGGCCTGGCCGAGACCCAGCAGACCCTGCTGCTCAACGGCCTGCGCGACCGCATCGTCGTGCAGACCGACGGCCAGCTCAAGACCGGCCGCGACGTCATCGTCGCCGCCCTGCTCGGCGCCGAGGAGTTCGGCTTCGCCACCGCCCCGCTCGTCGTGTCGGGCTGCATCATGATGCGCGTCTGCCACCTCGACACCTGCCCGGTCGGCATCGCCACCCAGAACCCCGAGCTGCGCAGCCGCTTCGCCGGCAAGCCCGAGTTCGTCGAGCACTTCTTCGAGTTCATCGCCGAGGAGGTCCGCGAGTACCTCGCCGAGCTCGGCTTCCGCACCCTCGAGGAGGCCATCGGCCACGCCGAGGTGCTCGACACCCGCAAGGCCGTCGAGCACTGGAAGGCGGCCGGCCTCGACCTCACCCCGATCCTCCACGTGCCCGAGCGCCCCTTCGGCGGCGACCTGCACAACACCCAGGGCCAGGACCACGGCCTCGACCGGGCGCTCGACCAGCACCTGATCGCGGCCGCCCGCGAGGCCATCGACAACGGCACGGCCATCCACCTCGAGTTCCCGGTCCGCAACGTGAACCGCACCGTCGGCACCATGCTCGGCCACGAGGTGACCAAGCGCCACGGCGGGCTGGGCCTGCCCGACGACACCATCGACATCACGCTGCGCGGCTCGGCCGGCCAGAGCTTCGGCGCCTTCCTCCCCAAGGGCGTCACCCTCCGCCTGATCGGCGATGCCAACGACTACGCCGGCAAGGGCCTGTCGGGCGGGCGCATCATCGTGCGGCCCCCCGAGGCCGTCCACGCCGACTTCGTCGCCGAGGACAACATCATCGCCGGCAACGTGCTGCTCTACGGCGCCACCGGCGGCGAGGCGTTCTTCCGCGGCATCGCGGGGGAGCGGTTCTGCGTGCGCAACTCGGGCGCCACCGCCGTGGTCGAGGGCGTGGGCGACCACGCCTGCGAGTACATGACGGGCGGCCGCGCCGTCGTGCTGGGCCCCACCGGCCGCAACTTCGGGGCCGGCATGTCGGGCGGCATCGCCTACGTGTGGGACCCGACGGGCACGTTCGAGCAGCGGGTCAACGCCGAGATGGTCGACCTCGACCCGCTCGACGACCTCGACACCTCGTGGCTCGTGACCGCGATCTACCGCCACCAGGCCGAGACCGGCTCGGAGGTGGCCGCCCGGCTCCTCACCGACTGGCAGTACGCCGTGCGCCAGTTCGTGAAGGTCATGCCACGGGACTACAAGCGGGTCCTCGCCGCCATCCGGGCGGCCGAGGAAGCCGGCGCCGACATCGACGAGGCCATCATGGCCGCGGCCAAGGGCTGAGGAGGCAGGCAGTGGGAGACATCCAGGGATTCCTGAAGCACGGCCGCGAGCTCCCCTCGCGGCGCCCGGTGCCGGTCCGCCTGAAGGACTGGAAGGAGGTGTACGAACCGTTCCCGGTCGACCACCTCCAGACCCAGGCCAGCCGGTGCATGGACTGCGGCATCCCGTTCTGCAACAACGGCTGCCCGCTCGGCAACCTCATCCCGGACTGGAACGACCTCACCTACCGGGACCGGTGGAAGGACGCCATCGAGCGCCTCCACGCCACCAACAACTTCCCCGAGTTCACCGGCCGCCTGTGCCCCGCCCCGTGCGAGGCCGCCTGCGTGCTCGGCATCAACCAGGACCCCGTCACCATCAAGCAGGTCGAGGTCACGATCATCGACCGCGCCTGGGACGAGGGCTGGGTCGCCCCCGTGCTGCCGTCGGTCACCACCGGCAAGACGGTCGCCGTCATCGGCTCGGGTCCCGCCGGCCTCGCCGCAGCCCAGCAGCTCACCCGCGCCGGGCACGCCGTGACCGTGTTCGAGCGGGCCGACCGCATCGGCGGGCTCCTGCGCTACGGCATCCCCGAGTTCAAGATGGAGAAGCGCGTCCTCGACCGGCGCATCGCCCAGATG
>CAZUYW010000426.1:0-2333 GCA_964624775.1 uncultured Iamiaceae bacterium | reverse complement strand
GCACCGACCGAGGTCGGCGCGCTCACGTCGGTGATCGCCAGGTCCGCCGGCGCATCGGCGTTGGGGACCGACTTGTTCAGCAGGAGGACGTGGTCCAGGTAGGGCGGCTGGTCGGAGGTCCCCTCGGTGCCGGCGATGACGTCCGGGCGCCCGTCGTCGTCCACGTCGCCGATGGCGATGGCACCGTTGTTGCCGCCGCTCGGCCACCGCGTGATGCGGTTGGGTGCAAGGGTCCCGTCGCCGTTGCCGGGCACGATCTCCACGCCGAACGCCGTCGACTCGTACAACACGTCCTTGTTGCCATCGCCGTCGATGTCGGCCACGCCGATGGAGCTGCCGGTCCGCTGGTAGCCGTTGCCGAACCAGTTCATCGAGGTCGGGTACACGTGCGGCGTTGCGGCGAACTCGCCGTCGCCCTTGCCCTCCCACACCAGGAGACGGTGCTGGTAGAGCGGGTTGCCGTAGTACCAGATGGTGACCAGGTCGTTGATGCCGTCGTTGTTCAGGTCGCCGATGCCCTGGGCCTCGTCGGGGACGCTGTTCATCCCGTCGGCGGTACGGCTCGCCACCACGGTGCTGACGTGCTCGGTGAGGCCGCCGCTGCCGTCGGCGCTCCACGCCACGAAGTGGTCGAACCACTGGGGCGTGCCGGTGTCGTCCTTGCGGCGGTCGATGAGGGCGACGAGCTCCGGCTCGGGATCATCGTCCACGTTGCCGACGGTGAGCACCGTCGCCGAGCCCATCTTGGCGATGGCAGGCGTGGCCGGCCAGGCCCGGTCGGCACCCTGGAACCACACGTAGCCGTAGCTGCCCTCGTCGAAGTCGCCGGTGAAGACGGGGATCACGATCTCGAGGCGGCCGTCGCCGTCGAGGTCCGCGGCGTCGATGCCGTGGAAGCCCGTCCAGTTCGAGTAGGTCGGCACGTCGTTCAGGTAGTGCGGGTCGAGCGTGCCGTCGGGGCCGTCGCCCCACGCCATGGCGGTCTTGCCCGGCGTGTGGCAGATGATGTCGAGGTGGCCGTCGCCGTCGAGGTCGACCACCGCGAACTCGCCGGGACCGGTCGGGCACCAGGTCGACGAGTTGCGGGTGGTGATGACCTCGGGGTCGCCGTAGCGGGCGTCGCCGGTCCCCTTGCGCCACACGATCGCGTCGTCGGCGAGGAACACCAGATCCTGGGTGCCGTCCTCGTCCCAGTCCACGATGCGGACCTGCTGCGCGTTCCACGAGGGATCGCGGCTCACCGGTCGGCCGGCGTCCACGAAGCGCGGCCCGAGGAGCTCCCCGGGGTGGTCGGGATCGCCCAGCAGGATCGTGTCGCCGTTGGCGGCCCCGGCGTTGCGGCCCGCCCAGATCAGGTCGGGCAGGTCGTCACCGTTGGCGTCGATGACGGCCGCACCCGTGGGCTGCCGGTTGAGGCCGGCGACGGGGTCCGCGGCGCGCTCGCCGGGCGTGGCGATCACGTCGAAGTTGGTGAACGTGCCGGTGCCGTCGTTGATCGACGCGCGCGCCCAGTTGAGCTCCTGCTTGCAGTTGACCGAGAGCAGGTCGGTGTCGCCATCCCCGTCGAGGTCGGCGGGGAGCAGATCCGGGGCCGCCGGGCGACCGGTGCAGCCGGTGTCGGTCCAGTTGACCTGGGTGGCGGTGAAGTCCGGCGCCCCTGGATCCCGCCCGGGCAGCCCCCAGGCCCGCAGCCAGTACTGGTTCGTGTAGGCCACGAAGCGACGCTCGACGCCCACCAGGTCGAGGTGGCTGTCGCCGTCGACGTCGGCGATGGCGAGGCGCTGGATGCCCACCTTGGGGCCCGCGACCCACGTGAGCGATGGCGTCGCGCTGGTCAGGTCGGTGATCCGCTGCACGCCCTGCGCCTCGTCCAGCGCGCTGTCCATCGCGAGGTAGAGCTCGCTCTGCCCGTCCTCGTCGACGTCGGCGGCCTGGATCGCGTTGACCGAGTACGCCGAGTTCAGCCACGTCACGCCCGTGGGCGTCAGGTCGTCGAAGCCTTCGGCGCGCACGTCGATCACGTGCCAGGTGGCGTTGGCGCCGGTCACCGCGAACTGCACGTCCGCGGTCCCGCCCCAGTCGCCGGGCATGAGGTAGCCGGGGTTGGCGATGGCCTGCGAGGTGATCGGCGCGCCGAAGTGCCCGTCGCCCACGCCCAGCATCAGGCTGAGCAGCCCGGTCGTGCTGTTCGTGGTCGTCATCACCACGTCGAGCACGTCGTCGCCGTTCACGTCGGCGAGGCGGACGTCGTAGGGGGTGCTGTAGACCGCGGTCGCGGCCACCGAGAAGATCGGGTCCGTGTACCGGCCGTCACCGGTGCCGAGCATCGCCGC
>CAZUYW010000425.1:0-2336 GCA_964624775.1 uncultured Iamiaceae bacterium | reverse complement strand
GCCGGGTGCTGCTCGCCGAGGCGAACCAGTGGCCCGCCGACGTCGTCGACTACTTCGGCGACGGCGACGAGTGCCACATGTGCTTCCACTTCCCGCTCATGCCCCGCATGTTCATGGCCGCCCGCCAGGAGTCCTCCAAGCCGATCCGCGAGATCCTGGCCCAGACCCCGGCCATCCCCGACGGTGCCCAGTGGGGCATCTTCCTGCGGAACCACGACGAGCTCACCCTCGAGATGGTCACCGACGAGGAGCGGGACTACATGTACGCGGAGTACGCCAAGGACCCGCGCATGAAGCGCAACGTCGGCATCTCGCGCCGGCTGTTCCCGCTGCTCGACAACGATCGGCGCGTCGCCGAGCTGTTCCACGGCCTCCTCTTCAGCCTCCCCGGCAGCCCGGTCATGTACTACGGCGACGAGATCGGCATGGGCGACAACATCTACCTGGGTGACCGCGACGGCGTCCGCACGCCGATGCAGTGGACCCCGGACCGCAACGGTGGCTTCTCCACTGCGGACTTCGCCCAGCTCTACCTGCCGCCCCTGATGGATCCGGTCTACGGGTACACCGCCACCAACGTCGAGTCCCAGCTGCGCAACCCGGGCTCGTTCCTGCACTGGGTGCAGCTGATGGTGCACACCCGCCGCCAGCACCCGGTGTTCGGCACCGGCGCGTTCGAGGTGCTCGACGTGGCCAACGAGGCCGTGTTCGCCTACCTGCGCAGCCAGACCGGCGACGACGGCGTCGACGACATCGTCCTCTGCGTCAACAACCTGTCGAAGGTGGCCCAGCCCGTCGAGATCGACCTCTCGGCCCTCGCCGGCAAGCAGCCCGTCGAGCTGTTCGGCCGAGTGCCGTTCCCGCTGATCGGCGAGCTGCCGTACTTCGTGACGCTCCCGCCCTACGGCTTCTACTGGTTCTCGCTCGTCGACCACCTGGGCGACGACCTGCGCTGAGGCGCAGCGACGACGGCGGCGGTGCCCGGTGGCGGGCGCCCCCCGCTACCGTTCGCCCCCGTGGAGTACCAGGTCCCCAGCTGCTACCGGCACCCCGACCGCCCGGGCGGTGTCGTCTGCCAGCGCTGCGACCGTCCGATCTGCCCGCAGTGCATGCACCAGGCCTCGGTCGGCTTCCACTGCCCCGAGTGCGTGAAGGCCGGGTCCCAGCAGGTGTACCAGGGGGTCACCTCGCTGCGGGTCCAGCCGGTCGTGACCCAGATCCTCATCGCCGTCAACGTCGCCGTGTTCCTGGTGGGGGCGGCCCTCGGCGGCGCCGACGCCCTCGCGGGCAAGATCACCCAGTTCGCCATCGACTGGGGCCTCATCGCCCGAGGTGTCGACGGCGGCCGGTGGGTCGGCGTGGGCGAGCCCGCCTACGAGTGGTACCGGATGATCACCGCCGGGTTCCTCCACTTCGGGATCTTCCACATCGCCGTGAACATGTACGCCCTGTGGATCCTCGGGCGGGCGGTCGAGCAGTTCGGCGGGCGGGTTCGCTACGGCTGGATCTACGCCATCTCGCTGCTCGCCGGGTCGGTGGGCGCGCTCATCTTGAGCCCCCACGACCTCACCGCCGGTGCGTCAGGGGCGATCTTCGGCCTGATGGGCGCCCTGTTCCTCGCCCACCGGGCCCAGGGCATCTCGTTCCGGGAGTCCCCGCTGCTCGGCGTGCTGATCTTGAACCTGGTCATCACGTTCGGGATCGGCGGCATCTCGATCGGCGGCCACCTCGGCGGCCTCATCGGCGGTGCCTTCGCCGGCTGGCTGTTCTTCGACCTCGGCAAGAAGCCCGGCTTCGATCTGCGGGTCCTGAGCGTGGCGTGCGGGGCGATCTGCATCGGCCTGCTCCTCGCCGGGGTGGTCATCGCCTCCAACGCCGGGGTGTAGCGCCGCCCCCGGCCTCGGTCAGGGGGTGCGGCCGCTCTCGACCAGGACCTTGAGCGCCGTCAGGTTGCGCTTCCAGATGTGGCGGAGCACGAAGCCGCCGAAGAACCCGCCGACGGGGCCGCCCATCCACCAGGGGAACGTCAGCTGCTCCTCCCAGGTGAAGCGGGTGCGATCACCGCGGATGCGCGAGAGCGTGAAGCGCCCGGTGCCGGTGACCAGGCCGACGTGGCGGACGCCCATCGTGCGCCCGGCCTTCCACTCGGTGATCTCCATGGTGTCGGTGAGGCGGAACGGACCGACCTTGGTGCGGCAGTCGAAGCGGGTGCCCACGCCGTCGCGCCGGGTGCTGGTGAAGGTGATCGACTCGGCGTCGGCCATCCAGTCCACGTGGCGGTCGACGTTGCGCACCTCCTCCCACACCTCGGCGGGGGAGGCCTTGATGACGACGGA
>CAZUYW010000424.1:0-2337 GCA_964624775.1 uncultured Iamiaceae bacterium | reverse complement strand
CGTCGGGGCGATCGCGGTGGCCATCGACGGCGAGGCCGCCGACCACGACGCCTGACGACACCCCACGGCTGACCGTTCTTCCGCACGAGCGTCGCGGTGGCGCGACGCAGGAGCGGAAGAACGGGGTACGGGGTGCGGGTCAGGTCAGGTGGAGCACGCCCTCGGCGTCGATCTCGGCGGCGCGACCTGCCGTCTCCTCCTGCTCGACGAGGGCCAGCAGCTCGGGCTCGGTCGAGGAGGCCAGGGCCCGTCGCCCGTCGCCGGTGAGCGTCGTGAAGGCGGCCCGCTCGGGGTGGCCGAAGGCGTGGGTCACCGTCGATGCCTCGACCGTGACGGGTCCCGCGTGCCCGGCGGCGACCTCGCGGCTGGGCAGGGCGTCGACCTGGGCCTGGACATCCGCGACGCGGAACGGCTGCCCGGGCGGCTCGGTGCTGTAGATGCCGAACGCGTGCTTGGTGAGGAACCCGCCGTTCGCCGACACCAGGCCGATGCTCCCGGCATCGGCGCGCAGGCGCTCGGCCATCGCCGCCACCGAGTGGGTCACGTAGTTGTTCCAGGGCCCGCCGGCGAAGGAGATGCCGCCGGTGACCGTGAGCGGGCGGTCGGTGCCCAGCCCGAGCTCGGCCGCCGCGATCTGCACCGCGGAGGGGAAGCACGAGTACAGGTCGACGTGGGCCAGGTCGTCGCGTCCCACCCCGGCCAGCTCGAGCGCCGCCGTGCCGGCGAAGCGAATCGCCGGGGCCTCGGCGAGCGAGTCCCGGGTCGACACCAGCCAGTGCTCGTGGGCCTCGGTGCCGACCCACGGGAACACCCAGCGGTCGGGCGAGATGCCGAGGGCGCGGGCCCGCTCGACCGAGCAGAGCAGCACCGCCGCGCCCTGATCCACGCTTGCGTTGGCGCACATCAGCTTCGGGTAGGGCGAGGAGACCATGGGGTTGGCGGGGGAGACCGTGGCGATCTCCTCGGGGGTGTGGGGACGGCGGATCCACGCAGCCGGGTTCGTGGCCGCCACCTCGCTGAAGCCGGCCCATAGCGCCGCCATGCGATCACGGTGCTCGGCCACGGACCAGCCGTTCGCGGCGCGCCACGCCGACTCGAAGAGGGCGTAGAACGTGACCGGCGCGATCACCTGGTGCACCCACTCCTCCCGGTGCCACATCTCGTGGGCGTCGGCATGGCTCAGGGTGGGCGTGGGACCCGGCTCCTGGGCGCGCCACGGCAGGGGCACGCCCAGCTTGCGGGCCCGGCTGGCGGTGCGGCCGCACTCGGCGCCGCCGACGAGGACCACGTCGGCGCTGCCCTCCTGGATCTCGCGGGCAGCCCGGTTGATCAACAGCTGCGGGTAGTTGCCACCTGGGTCGGTGGCGATCGTCTGCCGGGGCTCCGCGCCGATGCGTGCGGCGAGCGCCGCCGCGGCGTCGGGGTAGGTCCACGTGAGGATGCACGGCACCGCAATCGAGTCGAGCGCACCGAGGAGCGCGGGCGCTCCGGCATCCGCGGCCGCGGCGCGGGCCGCCTCGGCGAGGAGCTCGATCGGTTCGATCGCGTCCGCGGGATCCTCGGCGCGCTGCTCGACCTGGCCGACGCCCACGAGCACCGGCGTGCGCGGATCGAGTGCGGTGGTGTCGTGCATGGCAGCTCCCCTGGTCAGACGGCGGCCAAGGTCAGACGATCGGTCACCCCTGCGTCAAGGCCGGGCGGGGCGACGCCTGGCCCTACAATCCGGCGATCGACGTCCTCTTCCTGTGCACCGGCAACATCTGCCGCTCCCCGATGGCCGAGGCCCTCCTGCGGGAGCGGCTCGCGGTCCGGGGCATCGATGCCACGACGGCCTCCGTCGGCTTCCTGTTCGAGGGGCGCGAGGCCGAGGACGGCGCCATCCGCGCCATGGCGCGGCGCGGGATCGATCTCAGTGCCCATCGCAGCCGCGTACTCTCGGAGGACCTCACCGAGTCCGCCACGCTCATCCTCGCCATGGAGCGCGCCCAGGTCCGACGCGCGGCCGAGGAGTGGCCGGCGGTGTTCGACAAGGCGTTCACCCTGCCCGAGTTCGTCGGCAGCGCGCGGGTCGTCGGCCCGCGCCGCGCCGGGCAGGACTTGGCTGACTGGATCCGTCGCATCGGCGCCTCACGGGGGATCGACCTGTACCACCGCTCGGCGCGCAGCGCCGACATCGCCGACCCGATGGGTCGTTCACGCCGCACGTTCCGGGCCTGCGCCGCCGAGATCGACGGTCACCTGGAGGAGTTGGTGGATCTCGCCTGGCCTGAGGCCCCTCCGACCGACGACCATGCTGTGGCCACCCCCTCGTCCCACGGGAGCTCCTGATGCGGATCG
>CAZUYW010000423.1:0-2339 GCA_964624775.1 uncultured Iamiaceae bacterium | reverse complement strand
CCTCGTCGGCGCCGACGGTGCGCAGCCGGGAGAACCACCGGGCGTTGTCGATGGCGAGCGCCGCGGGGGCGACGAAGCCGTCGAGGAGCTCGGCGTCGCGCTGGCTGAAGTGGGCGCGGGCGCGATGCTCGAGTGCGATCAGGCCGACGGTCGACTCGCGGGCGGGGAGCGGGGCGTAGAGGCCCGACTCCATCTCGGCGGCGATGCCGGCGGTCGAGGGGTGGATGTGCTCGAGGGAGATCGTGCGGCGGCTCATCACCGCGTCGCGCACCGGCTTGGGGAGCGTGGCGGTGGCGTAGGTGGGGGCGGGGCGGGGGCCCTCCCAGCGCACGACCACCCAGGTGCGGTCGGTGTCGTCGAACAGGAAGATCGTGGCCGCGTCGTAGTCGAAGAGGTCCCGGAGGCGCCCCATGGTGGTGTCGAGCACCTCCTCGAGGTCGAGGGACGCGGGGAGGCTCTGGGCGACGCGGTGCAGCGAGTACAGGAGCATGTTGGCGTCGGCGAGGCGGCCGAGCCGGTCGAGGGCGAGGGTGTGCTGGCGGTCGGCCTCGCCGGTGACCCGGCGGGCGTAGCCGGCGATGAGGGCGACCAGGATCAGCTCGACGGTCCACTGGGTGGCGGTGCGCAGGTCGGCGACCGTGGCGCCGTCCTGGGCGAGGTAGGGGATCGACACCGCGAGCGTCGAGGCGATGGAGACGCGGAGCGCGAAGGCGAAGCCGCGGGCGAACCCGGCGACCATGACCGCGGTCACCAGGGCGAAGACGAACGGCGACTCCCAGTAGCCCGTGGCCGCGACGGCCAGGACGTGGAGGGCGACCTCGACCAGCACGCGGGCGATCGACGCGTTGTCGTCGACGTACCGGACCGGCCGGACGATCCGGTAGATGTTGTAGGCGACGATGACACCGCACCAGGCGACGACCCACCACTGCTGGTTGGCGAAGGCGGGGCTGGCGAGCGCGACCGACACGGCGGTGGTGCCGCCGCGGATGCCCAGGATGGCGGGGCGGAACTCGGCGACCTGGTCGCGCGGGGGCAGGTCCTGGCGGATCTCGTCGGGCAGGGCGTCGTCGAACTCGTCGTCGGCGCGCGGTGCTCGCGTGGTCGTGGCCATCACCGCAGAGGCTACGGCCCGGGGCCGGGCACCGACCGGCATTGTCGGGCGTCCTACGGTGTGCCGATGCGGTTGATCGGCCTCACGGGTGGCATCGGAGCGGGGAAGTCGAGCGTGTCGGCGCTCCTGGCGGCGCGCGGTGCGGTGGTGATCGACGCCGACGCCATCACCCGGGAGCTCCAGGCCCCCGGCGAGCCGGTGTTCGCGGCGATGGTCGAGCGGTTCGGCCCGGGCATCGTGGCGCCCGACGGGACGCTCGACCGCCAGGCGGTCGCCGACATCGTGTTCACCGACGCGGCTGCCCTCGCCGATCTGAACGCGATCGTGCACCCCGCGGTGGGCGCCGAGATCGCCCGGCGGCTCGAGGCCGAGGCGGCCACCGAGCACATCGTGATCCTCGACGTGCCGCTGCTCGTGGAGTCGGGTCGCGACGACCTGCACGCCCTCGTGGTGGTCGACGTCGACCCCGAGCTCGCCGTCGCCCGCCTCGTCGAGCACCGCGGGTTCCGGGAGGACGACGCCCGGGCCCGCATCGCCCGCCAGGCGTCCCGCGAGGATCGCCTGGCCAAGGCCGACGTGGTGATCGACAACAGCGGCACCCCCGATGACCTGGCCCGCGAGGTCGCCGGCCTCTGGACCTGGATCACCACCCAGGCACCCGAGCACGCCTGACCGTCGTCGGGCGGCAGAGGACGGCGGACGACGGCGGCTTCGCTGTCGGACCCCCTCCGTATGCTGTCGGGATGGCTCGACCGGCGAACAGATTCGAGGTGGTGTCGCCGTTCGGCCCGGCCGGCGACCAGCCCAAGGCGATCGCGTCCCTCGCCGAGGGGATCGAGGGCGGGGAGCGCTACCAGACCCTGCTGGGCATCACCGGCTCGGGCAAGAGTGCCACCATCGCGTGGACCATCGAGGCGGTGCAGCGCCCCACGCTGGTGCTCGCCCCCAACAAGTCCCTCGCCGCCCAGCTCGCGAGCGAGTTCCGGGAGTTCTTCCCGAACAACCGGGTCGAGTACTTCGTCAGTTACTACGACTACTACCAACCCGAGGCCTACATCGCCTCGTCGGACACCTACATCGAGAAGGACTCGTCGGTGAACGACGAGATCGACCGCCTCCGCCACTCGGCCACGGCCGCCCTGCTCACCCGCCGGGACACGATCGTGGTGGCGTCGGTGTCGTGCATCTACGGCCTCGGCTCGCCCGAGGAGTACCGGGACAACAT
>CAZUYW010000422.1:0-2364 GCA_964624775.1 uncultured Iamiaceae bacterium | reverse complement strand
GCGCCGGGCGCCGCAGCACCCGGGGCCGCGCCCGCGGCGACCTCGACCGTCACGTCGACCTCGACCGGGCCGCCGGCGGCGGGGTCCGACCCGTCGGGCGGGCGCTTGCGGAGGCGACCCAGCAGCCGTTTGAACGGGCCCGGTCCGCGGCCGGCCTCGATCACCGAGGTGCCGTCCGAGCGCAGCTCCAGGTAGATGGCCTTGCCGACGCCGATGAGGGGGACGGCGACGAGGGCCCCGGGCACGCCGGCCACCGACACCCCGACGATGGCGCCCACCATGGTGGTGGCGGCCTGCAGGTTCACGGCGTCGCCGATGATCACCGGCGACAGCACGTGGTTCTCGAAGTTCATGTAGAGCAGGAAGAAGGCGGCGCAGATCACGCCGGTGGTCGCCCCCTGGGTGAAGGCCAGCAGGACGAAGGGGATGCCCCCGACCGCGCCGCCGATCTGGGGCACGAGGTTGAACACCATCACCCACACCGCGATGAGGGGGGCGAGGGGCACGCCGAAGATCAGGGCGACCACGAGCACGGCGAGGCCCTGGAGCACCGCGACGAGCACGGAGCCGGCGAAGTACTTGCCGATCACCTGGTAGAAGAGCCGGCCGACCCGGTCGGCGCGCGGCCGGCGTTCGGCGGGCAGCAGGCGTCGCCCGGCCCGCACGAGGCGCTCCCCGTCGAGCAGCAGCGTGACCGAGAACAGCAGGGTGACGAACCCGGCGAGCGCGCCGCTGGCCACCGACCGGGCCGCGCCCGCCACCGCCGACTCGTTGCCCGCGAGGCGGTCGGGGAGCTGTTCGAGCCAGTCCTGCACCTTGGTGGGGACGTCGTTCTCGGCGAGGGTCCCGCCCACGAGGGGCAGGTCGGTGAGCTGGCCGACGACCTCGGGGATGTCGCGCTGGAGGGACCGGGCCTGGCGGACGGTCTCGGGGCCGAGGACGATGCCGATCACGGCGACGGCGATCAGCACGATGAGGAGGACCGCGCCGACCGCGATGCCGCGCCGGCACCGCAGGCGGTCCTGGATGCGGTCCACGACCGGGTTGAGGGCGAGGGCCAGCAGGCCGCCGATCACCAGCCAGGTCAGGGTCCGGGGCGTGGACCGCACGAGGGCGGCCAGGGCGCCCACGGCGATGACCGCGGCCACGCCGACCGCGGGGGTGCGCCAGTCCAGGTCGACCACCTCGACCACGCGCACCGGCCGCGCGGGAACGCTCGGCGTGGTGGTGTCCTGCGCTCCCTCCCCGGCCCCGGGCACGTCGGTACTGTACCGATGCGATGTCCGCCGGCCCTGAACCCTCCCCACCCGCCGTCGGCGAGGCCGCGACGGCGCCGGTCGCCGCGTCCGGCGGACGCCGCACCGTGCACTTCAGCGCCTTCTCCCTCGTGCGGGCCGTGATCGTCGTGGGGCTCGGGGCCTTCGCGGTGTTCGCGTTCCTGGCCGCCAAGCGCCCGCTGGGCTGGCTCCTCGTCGCCATCCTGCTCGCGGCGCTGCTCTACCCGATCGTCGACCGGCTCGACCGCTTCCTGCCCCGCGGGATCGCCATCGCCATCGTGGCCCTCGGCGGCCTCGCGCTCGTGGGCGGGATCACCTACCGGGGCATCGACGAGGTGCGCCGCCAGGCCGACAACCTCGAGGAGGCGGCCCCGGCCGCCGCCCGCGACCTCCAGCGCTCGGAGCGCTTCGGCGAGTTCGCGCGCCAGGCCCAGCTCGAGGACAAGGTGCAGACCTTCGTGGACGAGCTCCCGGACCGGCTGCGGGGCGGCGACACCGTCGACGCGCTGCGCTCCGCCGCGAGCCGGGGGGCGGCCTTCGTCGCGACCTTCGTGCTCATGCTCTTCGTCCTGATCTCCGGGCCCCGGTTCATCGAGAGCGGGCTCGGCCAGATACGCGACCCCGAGCGGCGGGCGGGCGTGCGGGGCGTGCTCGCCGGCGCGTACCCGCGCGCTTGGCGCTACGTCGCCCTCTCGCTGGCCAAGGCGGTGGCGGTGGGCCTGGTCACCTGGGCGATCTGCATCGTGGCCGACGTGCCCGGCGCCATCCTCCTCGGGCTCTGGGTCGGCGCGTGGAGCCTCGTGCCGGCCGTCGGCGTGCTGGTCGGATCGCTCGCCGTGGTCCTGCTCGCGGTGCCGGTGTCGCTCGAGACCGCCGGTGCGCTGCTGGTCGTGTTCGTCGGGTTCCAGGTGGCCGAGGTGTTCCTCCTCCAACGCCCGGTCGAGCGCCGCTCGATCCACGTCGGGCCGTTCCTGTCGCTGGTCGTGGCCGCCCTCGGCCTCGAGCTCTACGGCATCGGTGGCCTCTTCGGCAGCCTCGCCCTCATGGTGTTCGCCCTCTGCGTGCTCGACGGCCTCGCCCCGACCGA
>CAZUYW010000421.1:0-2381 GCA_964624775.1 uncultured Iamiaceae bacterium | reverse complement strand
GTGCACCGAGATGAGCTTCTACCTGTTCATCCCGGTCTGGGCGCTGCTCGTCGGGGCCATCGCAGCGCGGCGCCCCACCCGCCGCGACCGCCTGGTGGTCGAGCTCGCCGGGTCGGCGCTGCTCTTCGCCGGCGCCATCGCCTCCCGGGCCGCCATGGACCTGTGGGCGCCCAGCCACCGCAACCTCGGCTTCATGTGGCTGCCCACCAACCTCGACCTGTTCGCCACCGGGATGGCCCTCGCCGCCGTGTCCGCGTACTGCGCCGACGCCCCCGAGCTGCGGGCCCGCCTCGACCGCCTGGCCCGCACGGTCGGCCCCTGGTGGCTCGCCGCGGTCGCCCTGTTCGCCTGGTACGCGTACGCGGTCGGCCCGGCCCCGTTCGCCACCGGCTACGCCGGGGTCTTCTGGCAGCGCCGCCAGATCCTGCTCGCGGTGTTCTCGGCTCTGCTCCTCGTCCCGACCCTGTTCGGCGACCAGGCCCACGGCCTGGGCCGGCGGGTGTGGGCGTGGCGGCCGATCGTGTGGGTCGGCCTCGTGTCCTACGGGCTCTACCTGTGGCACTTCGACTGGATGAAGCGGGCGATCGCCCACCGGGACCTGGTCACCTCGTGGCCCGGCTGGTTCGAGACCCCGCAGGGCGACTCGAACCTGTGGGCCCTGCTCGCGGTGGGCATGGGCGTCGGCCTGCTGTTCGCGGCCATCAGCTGGTACGTGCTCGAGGAGCCCCTCGGGCGGTTCAAGGCGCTGGTCGGCACCCGCCCGCGGCCCCGTCCGGCTCCGGGTGTCACCGGGGTCGAGCAGCCCACCGGGTAGCGTTGCCCTCCGTGTCCGAACCCGATCTCGCCGACGATCCGCTCGCCACCGACGCCGGGTGGGGCCGCTGGATCTGGGCCTTCCGCCTGCTCATCGCGGGGGCGATCGTGGCCGGCGTCATCGCCCGGTTCGCCACCAACTCGCCGCTGTGGCTCGACGAGACGCTGAGCGTCAACATCGCCCGCCTGCCGATCGGCCAGATCCCCGAGGCGCTCCGCCACGACGGCCATCCGCCGCTGTTCTACGTGCTGCTCCACGGCTGGATGGACGTCTTCGGCGAGGGCGACCACGCCGTGCGGGCGTTCTCGGGCGTGTGGTCCCTCGCCCTGTTCCCGCTGGTGTGGTTCGCCGGGCGGCGCTTCGCCAACGTGCGGGTCGCCTGGTTCGCCGTCGCCCTGCTCGCCCTGTCCCCCTACGGGATCCGCTACGGCGCCGAGACCCGCATGTACGCCATGGTCTCGGTCATCGTGCTGGTCGGGTGGTTCGTGCTCGACGACGCCCTGCGCACGCCGGCGGCCTGGCGCCTCGCGGTGATCGCCCTGCTCACCGGCACGCTCCTGTGGACGCACTACTGGGCCATGTGGCTGCTCGGCACGGTCGGCGTGATGCTGCTCGTGCGGGCCTGGCACGCCCGGCGCGACGAGCGGGCCGACGACCTGCGGGCCACCCTGCTCGTGGTCGGTGCGGTCATCGCCGGTGGGCTGCTGTTCCTGCCGTGGGTGCCGAGCCTGCTGTACCAGGGCACCCACACCGGCACGCCCTGGGCTCGTCCCGTGCGGCCCACCGAGATGATGACGTTCACCATCGCAGACCTCGGCGGCGGCGCCGACTCCGAGGCCGTGCTCGTCGGCTGGTTCGTGGCGATCCTCATCATGATCGGCATCCTCGGCAAGGCCGTCACCCGGTTCCGCGTGGAGCTCGACGTGCGCACCCGGCCGCAGGGCCGCCAGTTCGCCATCGTGATCCTCGGGACCATGGGCCTGGCCTGCGCGGTCGGCTACCTGACCGGCGCCACCTATGCGTCCCGCTACGCCGCCGTCTTCTACCCGTTCCTCATCCTGCTGGCCGCCCTGGGCCTCGACCAGGTGCGCAGCCGGCCCTTCGTGCTCGGCATCTTGTCGGTGGTGCTGGTGCTCGGGGCGATCGGCGGGGTCCGCAGCGTCACCCGGGATCGCTCCGACTCCCGGCGCAGCGCGGCCGCCATCGAGGCCTACGGCCGGCCCGGGGACCTGATCATCTACTGCCCCGACCAGCTCGGGCCCTCGACCTCGCGCGTGCTGGGCCGTGGCTTCGATCAGGTGACCTACCCCGAGTTCGGCAAGCCGGCCCGGGTCGACTGGGTGGACTACACGGCCCGGCTGAAGCGGACGAACACCCGCGAGTTCGCCAAGGAGGCCCTCGAGCGGGCGGGCCGCCGCAACGTCTTCCTCGTGTACAGCGTCACCTACCAGACCCACAACAAGATCTGCCCGAGGCTGTTCAACGCGCTCGGCCGGGTGCGTCCGCCCAAGGTGCTCACCGACCCGACGATGGCCTACGAGCCCTCCTCGGTCGTGCTGTTCCCCGC
>CAZUYW010000420.1:0-2401 GCA_964624775.1 uncultured Iamiaceae bacterium | reverse complement strand
TCGAGGTGGCGGTGGCCGCGGTCGATCAGGTCCGCCAGCACTACCCGGGCGGCCTACCCACCGCGGAGCTGCGGTCGAGCGACGAGCCGCTCATCGGCGGCCCCGCCGACGGCGACGGCTGATCAACCCAGCGCGAGCAGCGCTCCGTTGTAGGGGATGATGAGTCGGTCGTCGGTGGCGATGGGGTCGCCGGGCCCATCGATCCAGGGGTCGGCGGCCGGCGTGAAGTCTGCCTTGAGGTCGTGCACCAGGAGCTCCTCGCCGCTGGCCTCGGCGTAGCCGTACACGACGCCCTTCGAGCTGGCCACATAGGCCCTGCTCCCCATGCTCAGCGCTGTCGTGGCCAGGCTGCCGTCGCCCGCCTGGCTCCAGAGCACAGCGCCGGTCGAGAGCCTCACGCCACGCAGGGTGCCGTCGTCGTCGAAGATCCCGAGGTTGTCGTGGAAGACCGGCGTGTGGTCGGACTGGTAGGTGCTGGTCTGGGCTCCGGTGGCGGTGTCGAGCACGAGGTCGCCCTCGAAGTCTCGGGTGTAGAGCCGGTTGCCGCGCAGCACGGTCGTCGCTCCGCCGCCGCCCTCGCAGCCCGAGTCGTGGTGCCAGACCTGGGTGCCGGTGACGGGATTGAACCGGTAGGCCTGGTTGCACGCGTACGAGACGTACACGCCCGTCGCGTCGACGGCCGGGCTGCTGGTGTCCCCGTTCCACACCCCGCCTCGCCACAACACCGCCCCGGTGGCCTGGTCCATGCCGTACAGGGTGCCGCCGCTGCCCGCGCCACTCACGAACAGTCGTCCGTTCGCCGCCGTCGGTGTTGAGGAGAACGAGTACTGGTCCTTCAGGGCGACCGACCAGACGGTTGTGCCTGTCGACGCGTTCACCGCGGTCACCAGTCCGGTGCCGGACACGGTGAAGACCCGGCCGTTCTCGTAGGCCAGGAACAGCTCGCCGTAGTACCCGGCGTTCATCGCCTTGGGCCCCCAGATCGTGTGGCCGTCCTCGCTATCGAGTGCCCACAGCTGCATGACCGATGGCGTGGCGGTCGGCACCGCAGCGAACACCTTGCCGTAGGCGGCGATCACCGCCTTGGGCGTGGCGGTGAACGTGTGCTTCCATCGCAGGGTCGGGATGGCGGGAAGCGCGCCGACGGCCTGGCGCCCGTCGTGGCGCGGGTTGCCCGCTTCGGTGGTCCAGTTGCCGAAGACCTTCGGGGTGACGGCGTTGCTGCGCGACGTTGCGCCGTTGCCGTTGGCATTGAACGGGGCGACATCGAACGCGTAGCTGACCCCGTTCGTGAGCCCGGTGATGGTGGCAGTCGTCGCGGTCTGCACCAGGATCCGCGAGGTCTGTGGGACGCCGTCGGCGATCGGGGTGACGGTGTAGCCCTGCAGCGGCGCAGTCGTCGCTGCAGGGGCGGACCAGCGGAGCACGGCGGAAGCGGTCGCCGCCTCGGCCACAAGGCCGCTGATCGCGCCGGGCAGCGGGAAGCGCGCCGCGTACGCGGGCAGCACCAGCAGTCCCGCCGCAACCCCGGCGAATCCGGCGTCCTCGTAGGTCGTGACGAGCGCGTCGAACTCGGCCTGGCCCGGTGCCCGGCGCAGCATGGCGACGTGAGCGGTGACCACCTCGGTGGTCGTCGCCGTGCGCCGTCGGAACTCGCCGGACTCCGAGAAGTTGAGCATGACGCTGCCACGGGACATGCCGGCACCGAGCTTCGCCGTCCAGTAGGCGCGGCCGCCAGCGTCGCCCGGGCGCCCGAGGACGTTCTGGTACACGAGACCGACGAACGCGCCGTCGCTCAGCGAGCCGTAGCGGTTGGTGAACTCGCTCGATCCCGCGAACGCGCGGGAGACGGCATCACGGGAGGTGCCGTCGTGGACCTCATCGGTCCAGTGGATGAGTCCCGGACCGTCCGGGCGCCGGAGGAAGTAGGCGAGGTACAGGCGGGCCACGGCTTCCCAGTCCTCGGCTCCGTGGGCCTGGTGGGCGATGGCATCGATCGCCTGAGCTGTCGTCTTGGTGCCGTTGCCGAGTGCCGTCGCCCATTGGCTCGATTCGGCGTCGGTCGGGCCGCGGCCGAGGAAGTCCCGGTGCTGGGCGCCGGTGAACCCCGAGAGCGACGTGAAAGGGGTGAGGTCGCTCGCTGCGGCACTCGCCGGAACCGCAGAGGTGGTGAGACCGGCGGCGGCGATCGCCAGCACCAGCAGGGCCAGCATGCACGCCCGCGTCGCTCCGTGCCGCTCCACCATGGTCGCCCCAGTCGCCGTCGCCGTGCCGCGGTCCCTGGTTGCCGCGCCGGCTGGCAGAGCCTAGCTGCGAGGTCAGGATGGGCATCGGCCGCGATCCGCCGCGGGTCCGGGTGGGCTGTGCGACGATGCCGGTCCGCACCCGGGAGGACCCCACA
>CAZUYW010000419.1:0-2405 GCA_964624775.1 uncultured Iamiaceae bacterium | reverse complement strand
CCGAGGCGCCCGAGGGCTTCGAGGTCTACAGCGGCGACGAGCCCCTCAACCTGGCCTTCGCCGCGGTCGGCGCCGTCGGCGTCGTGGGCGTGTCCAGCCACTGGACCGGCCTGCGCCAGCGGGCGTTCTGGGACGCGGTCGGCGCCGGCGACTACGCCGCCGCCCGGGCCATCAACACCGAGCTGCTCCCGAGCTACGCCTACATGAACAGCGACCAGTGCGTGTTCTCCCAAGCGGTCAAGGTCGCCATGGGCGCGCTGGGCGTCCCCGTCGGCGAGTGCCGCCTGCCCCTCGGCCCGGCACCGGCCGGCACCGACGCGGCAGCCCGCACCGTGCTGGCCGGGCTCGGGTACGCCGTCTGATGGCCGCCCCGGTCCACGTCACCTTCCTCGGCGGCCTCGGCGAGATCGGCCGCAACTGCGCGGCCGTCGAGCTCGAGGGCCGCATCATGCTGATCGACTGCGGGCTGATGTTCCCCGACGCCGACATGCTCGGGATCGACCTCGTCCTGCCGGACCTGTCGTGGCTCAAGGAGCGCGCCGACGACATCGAGGGCTGCATCATCACCCACGGCCACGAGGACCACCACGGCGCCCTCGCCTTCGCGCTGCGGGACCTCTCGTTCCCGATCATCGGGTCCGCGCTCAGCCTCGGGTTCGCGTCGAACCGGATCGAGGAGGCCGGCCTCATGGGCCGGACCCGCCTGATCCCGGTCACCGACAACTCCCGGCACCGCTTCGGCCCGTTCGACTGCGAGTTCATCCCGGTCACGCACTCGGTGCCGCACGGCTTCGCCACGGCGTTCCACACGCCGCAGGGCACGATCCTGCACACCGGCGACTGGAAGCTCGACCTCACGCCGGTCGACGGCCGCCTCACCGACATCGGCGTCATGGGCGCCATCGCCCAGAACGAGGGCGTGCGCCTGCTCCTGTCGGACTCCACCAACGCGGACCAGCACGGCCACTCGCGCTCGGAGCGCTCGGTCGGCAAGGTCCTGGCGGACCTGTTCGCCGCCAACGTCGGCCGTCGCGTGATCACGGCCTGCTTCGCGAGCCACGTCCACCGCGTCCAGCAGATCGCGGATGCCGCCATCGCCCACGGCCGCGTGGTCGCCACGCTGGGCATGTCGATGAAGAAGAACGTGCGCCTCGCCCGCGAGCTGGGCCTGCTGCGCATCCCCGACGACAAGCTCCTCGACATCGAGGACATCAAGGACCTCGAGCCCGGCCGGGTGTGCGTGATCTCCACCGGGTCCCAGGGTGAGCCGATGTCGGCGCTGGCCAAGATGGCCGCCGCCGACTCCAAGTGGATCCGCCTCGACGAGCATGACACCGTGATCTTGAGCTCGCACCCGATCCCGGGCAACGAGATGAACGTGTCCAAGGTGATCAACGGCCTCGCCCGCATCGGCGTGCGGGTGGTCCACTCGGGCCTCGAGGACGTCCACGCCACCGGCCACGCCAAGCAGGAGGAGCTCAAGACCCTGCTGTCGCTCGTGCGCCCGGACTGGATGATCCCGGTCCACGGCGAGTTCCGCCACCTCGTCGCCCACGCCGAGCTGGCCCGGCTGATGGGCGTCGCCGAGGAGCACGTGCTGATCTGCGAGGACGGCGACCGCGTGACGATCACCGACGACGGCATCGCCCGCAGCGGCACGGTGCCCGCGCACTACGTCTACGTCGACGGCATCGTGGGCGACGTGGGCCACGGTGTCATCCGGGACCGCCAGGTGCTGGCCGAGGAGGGCGTGGTGGTGGTGATCGTCACCGTCGGGCTCGACGAGGGCGACCTCGTGCTCGAGCCCGAGGTGATCACCCGCGGCTGGATCCACGCCGACGAGGCCGAGGACCTGCTCGACGAGGCCCGCAGGACCGTCGCCGAGGCCGTGCTCCGGGCGCTCGACAACGAGGACCGCGACATCGAGTCCCTCCAGCGGGTGGTGCGCAAGACCGCGGGCAAGTTCGTCAACGAGCGCACCAAGCGGCGCCCGATGATCGTGCCCGTGGTGATGACCGTCTGACCTGCGGGGCCACGCTCGGTGGCGGGGGCGTCCCCGGAACGGTCAGGGGGCGCTGGTAGCTTCGAGTGCACTGTGACCGCCACCAAGCGCCCGTCCGGGTCCTCCGGAGCCCGCAAGAAGGCCCCCGCCAAGGGGTCCTCGAAGGGCGCGGCGCGCAAGCCCGCGGCCACCCGATCGAAGGCCTCGTCGACCCGATCGAAGGGGTCCTCGACGACGCGGAAGCGCACCTCAGCGGCCCCCACCCGTGATCCGCTGGGCGTCCGCACCGTCGACGCGCTGGCCGCTGCCAGCCGGGGCCACGGCGCCGACTTCGCCGGGATCGTGCTGGTCGTGCTCGGCATCGTGGCCGCCCTGGGCATCTACGGCCGCTCGGCCGGGCCGG
>CAZUYW010000418.1:0-2408 GCA_964624775.1 uncultured Iamiaceae bacterium | reverse complement strand
CAGAAGGAGCACAACCCCGACATGAGCAAGGTGAACGTGAACGGTGGCGCCATCGGTGATCTGGCTCGAGTTGCCAGCGGTGACGCGGCCGTTCTCGGGGTCGAAGGCGGGCTTGAGCTTGGCCAGCGACTCGAGGCTCGAATCGGGGCGGATGCCCTCGTCGGCCGTCACGAGCTCGCCGGTCTCGATGACCTGGCCGCTCTCGCGGTCGAAGCGCTTCTCGAGCACGGGGATGATCTCGTTCTCGAAGCGGCCCTCGGCGGTGGCCGCCGCGGCGCGCTGGTGGCTCTGCACGGAGTAGGCGTCCATCTCGTCGCGGGAGATGTCCCACTTCTTGGCGATGATCTCAGCCGAGGTGCCCTGCATGACGATGCCGCCCTCGGGGGCGTAGCGGGCCATGACGGACGGACCCATCGGGAAGCTGCCGGGGGTGACCGACGCGCCCATCGGGGTGGTGGACATGACCTCGACGCCGGCGGCGACGACGATGTCGTAGGCCCCGGCGATCACGCCCTGGGCCGCGAAGTGGGCCGACTGCTGCGAGGAGCCGCACTGGCGGTCGATGGTGGTGGCGGGCACCTCTTCGGGCCAGCCGGCGGCGAGCACGGCCGAGCGGCCGACGTTCACGGACTGGTTGCCGACCTGCATGACGCAGCCCATGATCACGTCTTCGATCAGGGCCGGGTCGATGCCGTTGCGGTCGACGAGGGCCTTGAGCACCTCGGCGGCGAGGTCGGCCGAGTGCCACCCCGAGAGCTTCCCGTAGCGCTTGCCACCCGCGGTGCGGACGGCGTCGACGATGACGGCGTTGGGCATGGGTTACTTCCCCTCTGCCGGCCCGGGCGGCCGACGGTCGTGACACCGGTCGGGAGGATCTAGACCGGTCGGTCAAGAAGGATTCTCGCCGCCGCCCCCTGCCGATCGCAACCTGTCGGAGGGGCCGACGCCGGGACCGGTCACGGTCCTCCGGTCATCGGCCGTGCCCCTTCTGGTAGTTCTATGACCACTGGCACCGCCACGAGGAGCACCAGCACCGTCATGACCGGCACCGATCCGAGCCGACCCGACACGATCGCCAAGGCCTTCCTGGCCACCGCGCGTGCCAACCCCGACCTCCCCGCCCTGCGGTGGAAGGAGGGCGACGAGTGGCAGGAGTGGTCCTTCGCCACCTACGAGGACCTCGTCGCGCGCGCGGCGGCGGGCCTGCTCGCCGAGGGGGTCGAGCACGGCGACCGCGTGGTGCTGATGCTGCGCAACACGCCGCACTTCCACGTGCTCGACATCGCCGCGCTGATGATCGGCGCGGTCCCGATCTCGATCTACAACTCCTCGGCACCCGACCAGATCGAGTACCTCGTGAACCACAGCGGCGCGGTGGTCGGCATCGTCGAGGACGACAGCTTCCTCGCCCGCTTCGCACCCGTGCGGGCATCGCTCACCTCGCTCCGCTCGCTCGGCGTGATCAAGCCGGGCAGCGAGGCGTTCGACTTCACCTGGGACGACCTCGTCGCCCGGGACGGCATCGACCTCGACGAGGCCGCGGCCGCCACCACGCCCGAGGACCTCGCGACGGTCATCTACACGTCGGGCACCACCGGGCCGCCCAAGGGCGTCATGACCACCAACGGGTCGGTGATGTTCGTGGCCGACACGCTCCGGGAGCTCATCGAGTTCGACGACTTCACCGGCAAGCGGCTCGTGTCCTACCTGCCGATGGCCCACATCGCCGAGCGGGCCGTCAGCCACTACCAGCAGGCGGTGCTCGGCTACACGGTGACCTGCTGCCCGAACCCCGGCGAGATCGCCGCGTACTGCGGCGCCGTGCAGCCCCACGTCCTGTTCGGCGTGCCCCGCGTGTGGGAGAAGCTGTACGCGGGCGTGATGGCCGCGGTGAACGCGAACCCCGAGCAGGCGGAGAAGTTCAACGAGGCCGTCGAGGCCGCCCGGCCGCTCGCGCTCAAGAAGTCCTGGGGCACCCTCACCGAGGAGGAGGCGGCCACGCTCGACTTCCTCGACGAGGTCGCGTTCCGCCCGGTCCGCCAGCTCCTCGGCCTCGACGACGTCCTGATCGCCGTGACCGGCGCCGCCCCGATCCCCGCCGAGCTGCTCGGCTGGTTCCGGGCCATCGGCGTGCCGCTCTCGGAGGTCTACGGCATGTCGGAGAACACCGGCACCATGACCTGGACCCCCGAGCGCATCCGCCCCGGCACCGTCGGCCCCGCCATCGCCGGCACCGAGGTCGCCCTCGCGGACGACGGCGAGGTCATCTGCCGCGGCCCCCACGTCTTCCAGGGCTACCTCAACGATCCCGAGAAGACCGCCGAGGCCCTCGACGAGGACGGCTGGCTCCACACCGGCGACATCGGCGAGCTCGACGAGGACGGCTACCTGCGCATCGTCGACCGCAA
>CAZUYW010000417.1:0-2409 GCA_964624775.1 uncultured Iamiaceae bacterium | reverse complement strand
CCACGGCCCCGCCTGCCACCACGGCCCCGGTGGTCACGGCGCCGCCGGTCACCGCACCCCCGGTCACCGCGCCGCCCGTCACCGCCGCACCACCGGTGACCGCACCGCCCGCCACCGCCCCGCCCACGACGGGCACCGGCGGCAGCTGAGCCGGCGCACCGTGTTCGGCGACCCAGACGACCGCCCGGGCGTGCAGCGGCACCGGTTCCGGGCCATGGGCACCGAGGCCGAGGTGGTCGTCGTCGACGGGGACCCGCTGCTCGCGGCCCGCGCCGAGCGTCGCATCGCCGAGCTCGAGGCGCGCTGGAGCCGCTTCCGCACCGGCTCCGACGTGAGTTCGCTCAACCGCTGCGCCGGCAGTTCCGTGCCGGTGTCGGCGGCGACCATCACGCTCGTGACCCACGCCCTCGAAGCCGCACGAGCCACCGAGGGTCGCTACGACCCGAGCGTCGGCCGCTCCGTCGCGGGCCACGGCTACGACCGGGACTTCGCGGACGTGGCCGACGCCGCCGTCACCCTGCACCCCGCGCCCGACGTCGACGGTTCCTGGCCCGCCATCGAGGTCGATCCGATCGCAGGCACGGTGTGCCTGCCCGAGGGCATGTGCTTCGATCCCGGGGGCATTGGCAAGGGGCTCGCGGCCGACCTCGTCGCCGTCGAGCTGGGCGGCGACGCCGCGGGGCTGCTGATCAACCTGGGCGGTGACCTGCGGGCCGTCGGCACCGCACCCGATCCGACGGCCGGGTGGGTCGTCTCGATCGAGGACCCCTTCGCGGCGGGAACCGAGGCCGCCCGCCTCTCGATCCCCGCGGGGGCGGTCGCCACCAGCTCGCGGGTCAAGCGGGCCTGGCACACCGCCACGGGACCCGCCCACCACATCATCGACCCCTCGACCGGCCGCCCCGCAGAGACCGACGTCATCACCGCCACGGTGATCGCCGGCGACGCCTGGTGGGCCGAGGCCCTCGCCACCTCGCTCATGCTCCAGGGGCCCGATGGACTCGCCTCGTGCCAGGGGGCCGAGGCGATGCTGATCACCCAGGACGGCGCACACCACCCGACCCCCGGCCTCCTCGCGGTCGTCGGCGCCGACGCGGTCCCCCGATGACCCCCAAGTTCTGGTGGTACGCGACACGGTCGACCGGCCTGGTCGCCTGGGGGGTCGCCGCCGCATCGATCCTGCTCGGCCTGGTGCTGAGCACCCGGTCGGCCAAGGGGCTCCTCCGACCGGCGTGGACCCTCGACCTGCACCGGTTCCTCGGGGCGCTCGCCGTGGCCGCGACCCTCGCGCACCTCGCCACGCTCGTCGCGGACTCCTATGTGCACTTCGGCGCCGCCGACCTGCTCGTGCCGGGCGCGACCGACTACCACACGGGTGCCGTCGCCCTCGGCATCGTCGCCTTCTGGCTCCTCCTCCTCGTCGAGGTGTCCTCGCTGGCCAAGAAGCGGCTGTCCCGGCGCACCTGGGCGTCCATCCACCTCACCAGCTACGCCGTGTACGCCCTCGCCACCGCGCACTACCTCCAGGTCGGCACCGAGCGCACCAACGCCGCCGTGCTCCTCGTCGTCCAGCTCACGAGCGGCGCGGTGCTGTTCTTCACCGTGCTGCGCATCCTCGTGACCCGCGGCCCTGCGGGCCGACCCGCCCGTGGGCGTGACAGGGAGCTGGCCGGCAGCCGAGAATAGGCGGATGACCGAACGCCAGCCGGACCGTCCGTGGATGATGCGGACCTACTCGGGCCACTCCACCGCCAAGGCATCCAACGAGCTGTACCGCACCAACCTGGCCAAGGGGCAGACGGGGCTCTCCATCGCCTTCGACCTCCCGACCCAGACCGGTTACGACAGCGACGACCCCATGGCGCGCGGCGAGGTGGGCAAGGTCGGCGTGCCGGTGAGCCACCTCGGCCACATGGCCACCCTCCTCGACCAGATCCCGGTCGGCGAGATGAACACCTCGATGACGATCAACGCCGTCGCCGCGTGGATGCTCGGGCTCTACGTGGCCAACGCCGAGCGCCAGGGCGTCGAGTCCAAGGCGCTGCGCGGCACCACCCAGAACGACATCGTGAAGGAGTACCTGTCGCGGGGGACCTACATCTATCCCCCGATGCCCTCCAAGCGGCTGATCGTCGACATGTTCGCGTTCTGCCAGGAGTGGATCCCGCACTGGAACCCCATGAACGTCTGCAGCTACCACCTGCAGGAGGCCGGGGCGACGCCGGTGCAGGAGATCGCCTACTCCCTCGCCACGGCCATCGACGTGCTCGACGCGGTCAAGGCGTCGGGCCAGGTGCCCGAGGACCGCATGACCAACGTGGTGGCCTCGATCTCGTTCTTCGTGAACGCCGGCATCCGCTTCGTGGAGGAGACCTGCAAGATGCGGGCCTTCACCGAGATGTGGGACCG
>CAZUYW010000416.1:0-2436 GCA_964624775.1 uncultured Iamiaceae bacterium | reverse complement strand
GGTAGTCGGGGTCGTCCCAGAACACGTCGGTGAGGAACTGCTCGAGCGCCTTGTGGAGCATTGGCCCCCGCCAGATGACCGCCTGGTCCTCCTCGGCGAAGAAGCCCATGGAGATGCAGCGCACGCCGTGGGCCTCGGGCGGCACGATCATGGAGTCGATCACCTGGGGGGCGTGCTCGACGCCGAGCATCCGCGGGATCGAGAAGCCCCACACGTCGGCGTCGACGATGGCCACCGAGCGACCGCGGTTGGCAAGGGCGACGGCGAGGTTGGTGGACACCGAGGACTTGCCCACGCCGCCCTTGCCCGAGGCGATGAGCAGGACGCGGGTGGGCGACGACGGGTCCGCAAACGGGATGGCCCGCCCCTCGGCGTGACCGTGGGCCGGCTGGGACCCGGCGGTGGCCGACGGGTCGCCGTGCAGCTGCTGGCGCAGGGCGGCGAGCTCCTCGGGGGTCATCGACGTGAAGTCGACCTGCACCGCGGCGACCCCCGGCAGCTCGGCGACCGCGGTGCGGACCCGGGTGTTGATCTCGTTCTTCAGGGGGCATCCCGGCGTGGTGAGGGCGATCATGACGCGCACGGCGCCGTCGGCTTGGACCACCTCCTTGACCATGCCCAGGTCCACGATGCTGCGGTGCAGCTCGGGGTCCTGGACGGGGCGGAGGGCCTCGATGATCTCGGCGTCGGTGGGCACGGTGGCGTCCTCGGGGGGCTGTCGAGCGGGTCACGGGGATTTCCCCTATGGGCATAGGTAGAATACCGGGATGGCCGCCCCGTCCCGTAGCCCGCGCCACGAGCCGCTCAGCCCCACGGACTTCTCGTCTGCGGTGGGAGCGATCACGGCCGCCTTCGGCGACCCCACGCGGCGGGAGATCTACCTGTTCGCCCACGAGCACTCCGAGGGGGTCACCGCGAGCGAGGTCGCCGAGCACTTCGCGCTCCACGCCAACGTCGCCCGCCACCACCTCGACAAGCTCACCGCCGGCGGGCACCTCGAGGTCCACGTCGGCCGCACCCCCGGTGCCGGCCGCCCGTCCAAGCGCTACCGGCCCCACACGGCGTCGGTCGAGCTCGATCTGCCCGTGCGCCACGACGACGTGCTCGTCACCCTGCTCGGCCGGGCCCTCTCGCTGCTCCCCCGCGACCAGGCCGAGGCCATGGCCGAGGAGGTGGGCCTCGAGTACGGCCGGGCGATGGCTGAGGCCATGGGCGAGGCCTCGGAGGTCCAGCGCTCGTTCCGCACCGCGCTGCACGCGGTCGCCGACGCGCTCAGCGCCCACGGCTTCGCCGCCCACGCCGAGCAATCGGGCGACGGGCTGCGCATCGTGTCGAACCACTGCCCGTTCGGCGATGCCGCCATCGAGCACCCCGTCATCTGCGCCGTCGACCGCGGCATGGTGCGCGGGATGCTCGGGACGCTCTACGGCGAGGCCGTCACCTCCACCGAGGCCTCCCGAGCCGGCGGCGACGACACCTGCATCACCGCCATCACCGGCTGACCACCGCCGCCACCGTTCTGAGGGTCAGGCGTCGCACCCGTGCGACCCTGGGCGCTCAGAACAGACCCACCACCGTTCTGAGCGTCAGGTGTCGCACCCGTGCGACGCTGGGCGCTCAGAACAGATCGGACTGGGGCGGGGCGGCGGGCCGTAGGGTGCCGACCGTGGCCCGCGCCTACCTCGACCATGCCTCCACCGTGCCGACGCGGCCGAGCGCCCGCACAGCGATGGTCGACGCGCTCGAGCACCTGGTCGGCGACCCGGGGCGGATCCACGAGGAGGGCCTGGCCGCGCGCGTCGCGCTGGAGACGGCCCGGGAGCAGGTGGCCGGGCTGCTGGGCGCCCGGCCGCGCGAGGTCGTGTTCACCAGCGGGGCCACAGAGGCGATCGCCACCGCGGTGTGGGGCACCTCCGAGCGGGCGCGGGCCGCCGGCTCGAGCGTCCACCACGTGGTGACCGCCGTCGAGCACTCGGCCGTGCGCCTGGCGGCCGAGCGGTCGGGCGGGGTCACGGTGGTGCCGGTCGACGCCACCGGCCAGATCGATCCCGTTGCGCTGCTCGCCGCGGTCGACGCCGCACCCGCCACCACCTGCGTGCACATCCAGTGGGGCAACCACGAGGTCGGCACGATCCAGCCCGTCGCCGAGGTGGTGGCGGGATGCCGCGAGCGCGGCGCGCTCGTGCACGTTGATGCCGCGCAGGCCGCGGGCCGGGTGCCGATCGCGTTCGACGACCTCGGCGCCGACCTGCTCTCGGTGAGCGGCCACAAGCTCGGCGGCCCCACCGGCACCGGGGCGCTGCTCGTGCGCCGCGGCCTGCGCCTGGCGCCCCTGCTGGTGGGCGGTGATCAGGAGCGGGCGCGCCGAGCCGGCCTGGAACCCGTGGCCGCCCTCGTCGGCCCCTTCATGTCCGGGAAGACGACCCTGCTCGAGAG
>CAZUYW010000415.1:0-2440 GCA_964624775.1 uncultured Iamiaceae bacterium | reverse complement strand
CTACTGGGTCGCCAAGAACACGGCGGGCATGAACCTCAACAGCATCGCCAACTACTTCGCGCAGTCGTCGGAGTTCCAGAACACCTACGGGGACGCCACCGACGCCGCCTACGTGGCGCTCGTCTACGCGAACGTGCTCGACCGGGCTCCCGACGCGGCCGGCACCGCCTGCTGGGTGGCCCAGCTCGGCGGGGGCCTCCCGCGAGGCCAGATGATGGTGGGCTTCTCGGAGTCGAACGAGGGCAAGCGGCTGCGCCGCGGGGTGGTCGACGCCGTGCTCCTGCACCTCGGGATGCTGCACCGCCTGCCGACCGCCGACGAGGTCGATGCCATCGTCGCCCAGCTCGCCGCCGACGGTGGCACGCCGACGGAGCTGGTGGTGCTCGACCTCCTGACCAGCGGCGCCTACGCGGCCGGGCTCTGACCGCCGAACCACGCCGCGACGGCGTCGAACAAGGCGGGATCGTCCGGCTCACCCGTCCACGCCACGTGGCCGTCGGGCCGGATCAGCACGGCGGCCGGGGACTCGACCGGACCGACCAGCGGCAGCTCCCACGGCCCCTCGGTGGTGGCGGCGATCGAGACGACCCGATCCGACCAGCCCTCGAGGTCGATCGGTGCTCCACCCGTCAGGTCGAGGACGACCCCGCGGGCCGCGTGCAGCAGGGTCGACACGCGCGTCGGGCCGTCGGCGGTGACCAGATCGAGGTCGGGCATGCGTCGCCCGAGCAGCGGATGGCCCTCGCCCAGGTCGTAGGTGATGTCGAGCCCCGAGATCATGGCGACGATGCGCCGCCTCGGCTCGTCCATGGCGAGGATCTCGCCCATGAGCGTGCGCAGGGCCTGGTGGCGGTCGCCAGGCGTGCCCAGGGCGACCTGAGCCATCGTGTCGTCCAGCACCCGAGCAGCGACCGGATGGCGCTCCCGGTGGTAGGTGTCGAGCAGGTCGTCCGGGGCCAGACCCGCGGCCACGAGCGCCAGCTTCCACCCGAGGTTCACCGCGTCCAGCAGGCCGGTGTTGAGGCCCTGACCGCCCTGCGGCGGATGGATGTGGGCGGCGTCACCGGCGAGCAGGACGCGTCCCGAGCGGTAGTCGACGGCCTGGCGGGCCGCGTCGGTGAAGCGCGAGATCCAGGTCGGGTCGTGGACCCCGAAGTCCGTCCCGTAGCAGCGCACGAGGATCGCCCGCAGGTCCTCCAGCGTCGGCTCGTCGACGTGATCGCATCGCTCCTCGACCAGCACGACCCGGTAGGGGCCGTCGGGGTCCGCCGGATCGGCCGGACCGACCCCGCCGCCCTCGGGGCGCAAGCCCACCGGCGGGGCCTCGGCCAGCCGGGTCTCGGCGATCATCCAGCTCCGCGTCGGCGCCAGGCCGGCGAACTCGATGCCCGCCGCTTTGCGCACCGTGCTGCGCCCACCGTCGCACCCGACGAGGTACGCGGCGCGCAGGACGTCGCCGTCGGACAGGGTCACATCCACCCCGGTCTCGTCCTGGACGAACCCGGTCACCTCGCAGCTCCGTCGGAACGGCACGCCGAGCTCGGCGACCCAGTCGGCGAGGATCGGCTCGATCCGGCGCTGCCACAGGCCGAGGATGTGGTTGTGGCGGCTGGGCATGTCGCTCATGTCGAGCTGCTGCATCGCGTAGAGCAGGAACGGATGGGTGACCCCCTCGGCGATGAACCGGTCCGCGACCCCGCGCTGCTCGAGCACCTCGAGCGAACGGGCGTGGAGCCCGCCCGCCCGTGACCCGTCGACGTGCTGGTCCGGGCGTCGCTCCACGATCACCGCCGCCGTGCCGGCCAGGGCCAGCTCGGCCGCCAGCATCAGGCCGGTCGGGCCGCCACCCGCGATCACCACCGTTGGTTCCATGCCCGGTCCCCCGATCATCCGGCCGGCCCGCCAGGGTACGGCGGGCGCGCACCCAATCCGCACGGCTGCACCCTCCGAACCTCGGGCATGGACAACGCCCGTCGTCGCCGAGGGGCCTGGGCCGGGCTCGTCGCCACCGCGGTCGCCCTCGGCACCGCCCAGCTCGTGGCCGCGGCCGATCGCCGCCTCCGCTCCCCCGTCGTCGATGTCGGCAACCGCGTCATCGACGCCGCGCCCCCGTGGCTGAAGCAGTTCGCCATCGACACGTTCGGCACCAACGACAAGCGAGCGCTGCTCGTCGGGATCGGGGTGGTCCTCGTCCTGTACGCGGTCCTCCTGGGGATGGTCGCTACCCGTCACCGCGCCCTGGGTGTCGCCGGCGTCGGCCTGTTCGCGGTGATCGGGGTGGTCGCCGCGTCCGCCGGCGCCGGCGAACGGGTGTGGTGGGCAGCTGTCCCGACGCTCGTCGGCGCCGGCGCGGCCGCCGCCACCCTGTGGCTGCTCACCGGCCTCGCGGTCGAGACCCCTGGCGCTGCGGCACCGGGCGCCGAACGACCCGGCACGGCGT
>CAZUYW010000414.1:0-2451 GCA_964624775.1 uncultured Iamiaceae bacterium | reverse complement strand
GTGCGGGCGTGGCCATCGGCGCGGTCGCCACGCCGTTCGTGGGCGCGGCGGTGGTCCTGGTCGCCGGGGCCGCGTGGCTCGTCGCCCACCGGGCCGACGTCGCCGCCGTGCGCGCCACCGTGCCCGACCTCGAGGCGCTCGAAGCGCTCGCCCGCCGCCGCTGGGAGCAGGTCGCCGGCCGGGGCGCCGATCCCCGCAACGTGGACGACGTCGTCCACCGCTACGACCCCCAGCACGGCGTGGTGGCCGATCTCGTGAGCCTGCACCCGGCGGTGCGCGCCGCGGACCGCGCCGCCCGCGCCCACCGCATGGCGTGGGTCCGGGCGTGGCGCCAGGTCATCGGCGACGATGCCGATCAGCCCGGGCCGGCGCTGCGGGCGATCATCGACCGCGAGACCACCGAGTTCTGGCTCGACGGCACCGCCGAGCTCCCCCTCGACGCCACCACCCTGGTGATCGCGTCGCCCTACCGCGACCTCTCCGAGGCGCGGGCCGAGGAGCTCCACCGACGCCTCCTCACCCTGCCCGCCCATCAGCGGGTCATCGTGGTGCTGGCACCGAGCGCCCCACCGCCGGCCGGCATCATCGACCTCACCGAGCCCGACGGCGCCACGGCACCATCGGTGATCGACCTCGAGGCGCGCGAAGGCGCCGTCGATCCCCGGACCTGAGCTGGCGGACCCCGACGGGCCCGGCGATCAGCTGAAGGACGAGCCGCAGCCGCAGGTGCGCTGGGCGTTCGGGTTGTCGATCGAGAAGCCGGCCTGGTTGAGGCCGTCCTTGTAGTCGAGCGTGGCGCCGGTGAGCATCTGGGCGCTGGACGGGTCCACCACGACCTTCACGCCGCCCTGGTCGAGGGTGACGTCATCGGCGGCGATGTCGGTGTCGAAGAACATCTCGTAGCTGAAGCCCGAGCACCCACCGGGACGGACCGCGACCCGCAGGGCCAGCGCGTCGTCGCCCTCGGCGGCGATGAGATCCTTCACCTTGTCAGCAGCGGCGTCAGTGAGCGCGATCACAGGGGTTCCTCCTGGGTGAGCCAGCGGCTGACAGCGTACCGTGCCGCACGCCGCGCGCCGCCTTCGGACCGGAGGAGCCGTCGGGGGCCCTCGGTAGGCTCGGATCATGTCTGCCACCGCCGACCGCCCCTCGCCCGAGGACCTGCGCGCCCTCCTGCGCGGCGTGATCGACCCCGAGCTGGGCAGCGACATCGTGGAGCTCGGCATGGTCCGTGACGCCACGATCGACGACGCGGGTGCGGTGGTGGTCACGATCGCCCTCACCACCTCGGGCTGCCCGCTGCGGGCCCAGATCCAGCGCGACGTCCGCACGCGCGTCGGCTCCGCGCCCGGGGTCACCTCGGTCGCCCTCGACTGGACCGAGATGAACGCGGCCGAGAAGGCCCGGGCCATGGAGCAGGCCCGCTTCAACGTCTCCCAGCGCCCGGAGGACACCGCGATCGCCCCCACCACCCGGGTCGTGCTCGTGGCCTCCGGCAAGGGCGGCGTCGGCAAGTCCTCCGTCACGGTCAACCTGGCCGCGGCCCTCGCCCAGCGGGGCCTGCGGGTCGGCGTGCTCGACGCCGACGTGTGGGGCTTCTCGGTGCCCCGGATGCTGGGCGTGGGCGGCCGCCTGGCCGGACGCCAGGACGGCGAGCGCAAGGTGATGGTCCCGATCGAGCGGGCGATCGGTCCCGGCGTGGTCCGGATCGTGTCGATGGGCTTCCTCGTCGAGGACGAGGAGTCGGCCCTCATGTGGCGGGGCCTCATGCTCAACCGCGGCGTCCAGCACTTCCTGCAGGACGTCGAGTGGGGCGACGACCTCGACTACCTCCTGGTCGACATGCCCCCCGGCACCGGCGACGTGCAGATGGGCGTGGCCAAGATGGTCCCCCGCAGCGAGGTCATCGTGGTCACCACGCCCGCCGTCGCCGCCCAGAAGGTGGCGATCCGCGCCGTGTCGATGGCCCGCAAGTCGTTCCTCCGGGTGGCGGGCGTGATCGAGAACATGAGCGCCTTCACCTGCGACCACGGCGAGGCCTACGCGCTGTTCGGCTCGGGCGGCGGCGCCGCGCTCGCCGAGACGGCGGGCGTCCCGCTGCTCGGCCAGGTGCCCATCGAGCCGGCCGTGGCCGCGGGCGGCGATGCCGGCGAGCCCGCCGTGCTGGGCGAGGGCCCCGCGGCCGAGGTGTTCCGCACCATCGCCGAACGGCTCGTCACCGAGGCGATCCCGCCCGCCGAGCTCGCCGGCTGCTCGGCGCGCATGCTCGACGCCATGGTCGCCGCCCTCGACGCGGCGGACGCCGCCGAGGCCTGAGTCAGCGGATCCGGAGGCCGCGGAGGGCTTCGGGCAGCTCGCCCACGACCGGTCGCAGCACCTTCTCGCCGGCCGGGCGAGGCGCGCAGGCCTGGGGCTCGGCGCTCGAATCGAAGTCGGGGCCGCGCAGGATGA
>CAZUYW010000413.1:0-2459 GCA_964624775.1 uncultured Iamiaceae bacterium | reverse complement strand
ACCGTGACCTCGCCCGGGGTGCAGCCGCCACCGTCGCACGCGAGGTAGGTGAACGAGTCGAACCGCGAGGTCCCCGGGTCGGCGGTGATCGTGAAGGAGCCGTCGGCGTGCATGGTGACCGTCGCGGTGGTGGGCTGGCTGCCCATCTGGGCGGTGAGGCTGTCGAACTCGATCGGGTCACCGTCGTTCGCCAGCACGCCCGGGGCCGGAACGGTGATGGAGGTGCCCGCGGACAGGCTCACGTAGTCGGACTCGGTGACCGGGGGATCGTTGTCGGCGATCACGTCGATGAGCACCTCGACGGGCGCGCTCCACGTGGTGCCGTCGCCCACGCGGTAGCGGAAGGTCACGTCGGCGTCCTGGTTCGGGTCAGGCTCGAACACGAAGGACCCGTCAGCCTCGAGGGCGACGTTGCCGCCGGTCGGGAAGCCGACGAGCTCGGCCACCAGCGCATCCCCGTCGGCATCGGTGTCGTTGCCGAGCACGCCGGGCGCCGGGACCTCGAGCGGGATGTCCTCGGTGGTCGTGTACTGCTCGGCGACCGCGACCGGCGCGCGGTTCGGCGGGGCGACGGTGATCGTCAGCGTCGTCGGCGCCGACAGGAGGCCGTAGCGGTCGCGGGCCCGGTAGACGATCGTGTCGGTGCCCCGGTAGCCGGCGGTCGAGCGGTAGTCGACGGCGCCGGCGCTGCTCAGGACCGCGGTGCCGTGGGTCGGCCCCGAGACGAGCACCGCAGCGAGCGGGGTGCCGAGGGCGTCGCTGTCGTTGCCGAGCACGCCGGGCGCCGGGAGCACCACGCGGGTGCCGGGCCGGGCGGCGAGGGCATCGGGCCGGGCGGTGGGGGCCTTGTTGACGAGGAGCTTCACGGGCCGCATGGCGGATCGGCCGTTGCCGTCCTGGGCGCGGTAGCCGAAGGCGTCTCGGCCCTGGTAGCCCGTGTCGGGCCGGTAGGTGAAGGAGCCGTCGGGGGCGAGGGTGACGCGCCCGTGCTGGGGTGCGACGAGGAGCGCGGCGCGGAGCTGGGTGCGGTCCGAGGAGGTGTCGTTGGTGAGCACGCCCCGGCTCGCGGGGATGCGCAGCGGTGCGTCGGTGCGCGCGCCGTAGCTGTCCTCCCGGGCCACGGGGGCCGTCCCCGCACCGGAGGCCACGTTCGGCAGGGCCAGCACCGCCACGGTCAGCGCGGTCACGGCCAGCGCCCGCCTCACGGCTCTGACCCCGACCGTGCCCCCGCCTGGGATGCGGCGTACGGGAGGACGTGGAGGAGGACGGTGGTCGGTGCGCCAAAGGTGCTGCCGTCCCAGAGGCGGTACCTGAAGACGATGTCGGTGTCGTCACCCGGTGCCACCCAGACCCTGAAGCTGCCGTCGTCCTCGAGGATCACCCTGCCGCTGGAGGGCAAGCCGACGAGCTTCGAGTCGAGCCGATCCAGCTCGGCATCGGAGTCGTTGGTGAGCACGCCGGGCTGGAACACCTCGTACCCGAATCTGTTCGCCTGGACGGTGAACGAGTCCGGCAACGCGGTGGGGGGCGTGTTGACGTGGATGGTCACGGTGACCGTCGTGCTCGTGAGGCCGTAGCGGTCCCTGGCGGCGTACTCGATGGTGTCCAGGCCTCGGTAGCCGTGGTCTGGTCGGTAGTCGAGCGCGCCGGCGGCGTTGAGCACGGCCGCGCCGTGTGCAGCACCGGTCACGTACACGGCGGTGAGCGGGGTGCCGAAGCCGTCGGTGTCGTTGGCGAGGACGCCGGGGCTCGGGAGCACGAAGCGAGAGTTGGGCAGGACCTGGTACTCGTCCCCACGGGCGGTGGGGGCCTTGTTGACGAGGAGCTTCACGGGGCGCATGGCGGATCGGCCGTTGCCGTCCTGGGCGCGGTAGCCGAAGGCGTCTCGGCCCTGGTAGCCCGTGTCGGGCCGGTAGGTGAAGGAGCCGTCGGGGGCGAGGGTGACGCGCCCGTGCTGGGGTGCGACGAGGAGCGCGGCGCGGAGCTGGGTGCGGTCCGAGGAGGTGTCGTTGGTGAGCACGCCCCGGCTCGCGGGGATGCGCAGCGGTGCGTCGGTGCGCGCGCCGTAGCTGTCCTCCCGGGCCACGGGGGCCGTCCCCGCACCGGAGGCCACGTTCGGCAGGGCCAGCACCGCCACGGTCAGCGCGGTCACGGCCAGCGCCCGCCTCGTCGTCCTCGTGCGCATGGTCCCCTCCGCCCGTCGATGTGACCGGAAGGGTACCGGCGCGAGCTGGACGGCGCTTGTGGCGCATCGGGCGAGCACGGAACGCATCCAGACCCTATGGTGCGGGCACAAACGACACCGAGGAGGCGGACGTGTCCAGAACAGCACAGCAGACGTGGTGGCGCCGTGGCGCGATCGGGGCGGCGGTGGCCGCGGCGCTGGCGGTGATGCTGCCCGCCGCGCCGGCGAGCGCCCTGCCACCGGCACCGAGCAACATCGTCATCGAGCTCGACGG
>CAZUYW010000412.1:0-2462 GCA_964624775.1 uncultured Iamiaceae bacterium | reverse complement strand
AGGTCGTCGATGTCGGCCTTGAGCTTCTCGCCGGTGGCGGAGGTGGCGGGGGCCTCCTGGACCTCTTCGGCGGGTCGGGCGGGGGCCGGCTTGCGCTTGTGTTCCTGTTCAGGCATGTCGGGCTCCGGGGGTCAGGGGGCGCTGAGTCGGGCGATCAGCTCGGCGGGGGTGGCGCTCTGGTCCACCAAGGTACCGAGGTGGGCGCGGGTCCCACGCAACGGTTCCATCATGGGGATGCGCTGCAGGCTCTCCTGCCCCGTCTCGAGCACGATCGAGTCCCAGTTGGCCGACACGACCGCCCGCCCCCACTTCTGGAGGCAGCGGCCTCGGAAGTAGGCGCGGGTGTCCTCGGGCGGCTCGGTCATGGCCTGCGCCGCCGAGGCGTCGTCGACGAGCGCGACGAGGCCGGCGCGGGCCGCCAGGGAGCGCTCGGGGCGCAGGTCGTGGTACTGCAGCGCGAGGGCGCGGATGCGGGGGTCCCCCCAGTCGAGGCCGTGGCGCTCGGCGTAGCCGGCGAGGATCCGGCGCTTGGCCACCCAGTCGAGGCGGTCCGCCAGGTCGTCGGGGTCGCGCTCGAGGCCCGTCAGCACCAGCTCCCAGGTGTCGAGGACCCGGGTCCCGGCCGCCTCGCCGCCGACGCCGTCGAAGCCGTGCGCCTCGGCCCACTTGCGGGCCCGGTCGTACAGCTCCCACTGGATCTCGAGCGCCGTCGCCGAGCCGCCCGCCGCCAGCTCGATCGGCCGGCGCAGGGTCAGGTCGGTCGACACCTCGCGCATGGCCCGCACCGGGTCGCGCGGCGTCATCGGGTCGGGCAGGGCGTCGTCCTCGATCATGCAGAGCACGAACGCGGTGCTGCCGACCTTCAGGAACGTGGCGGTCTGGGAGCAGTTGGCGTCTGCGGTGATCACGTGCAGCCTGCGGTACTTCTGCGGGTCGGCGTGGGGCTCGTCGCGCGTGTTGACGATGGGGCGCTTGAGCGTCGTCTCGAGCCCGACCTCCGCCTCGAAGAAGTCGGCCCGCTGGGTCAGCTGGTACGGCACGTCGCGGGCGCGCTGGCCCGGCACCTCCGTGCCGACCTTGCCGCTCCCCGTGTAGAGCTGGCGACTCACGAAGTGGGGCGTGACCTGGGCGATGATCCGCCCGAACGGCACAGCTCGGTCCATGAGGTAGTTCTCGTGGCAGCCGTAGGAGTTGCCCTTGCCGTCGGAGTTGTTCTTGTGGACGATCAGCTCCTCGCCCTCCGGCAACCGACGGTTGGCCGCGACCATGGAGCGCTGGAGGATGAGGTCGGCGGCGCGGTCGTAGCGCACGACGGCGAGCGGGTCGGCGCACTCCGGCGAGGAGACCTCGGGGTGGGCGTGGTCGACGTAGTAGCGGGCGCCGTTCGTGAGCACCGCGTTCACCAGGTGGGTCTCGACCTCGGCGGTGTAGGCGGACTCCAGCGGGCCTCGGGCGTCGGCGCCGGGTGACTCGTCCTCGAAGTCGAAGGGCACGCCGGGCTCGGGCAGCGCCTCGCCGGCGAGGTCGGCGAGGTACGCGTTGATGAGCATCGACGACGCCAGGACGGGGTTGGACTCGGCCACCCCGCGGTGGACGATCCCGTACTCCGTCTCGATGCCCAGCACCTTCGGCAGCGCCATGCGCGCACCCTAGAGGTACTGGCCGGTGGCCACCCGTTCGATCGCCCGGCCGCCGGTGGGCTCGTCGTCCTGGGTGTGCTGCACGAGGGTGCGGATGTAGACGATCCGCTCGCCCTTCTTGCCCGAGATCTTCGCCCAGTCGTCCGGGTTGGTGGTGTTGGGGAGGTCCTCGTGCTCCTTGTACTCCTGGTGGATCGAGGCGATGAGGTCCTCGGTGCGCAGGCCCTTGGGGCCGCCGGCGATGAAGCGCTTGATGGCCAGCTTCTTGGCCCGCCGCACGACGTTCTCGATCATGGCGCCCGACGCGAAGTCCTTGAAGTACATGACCTCCTTGTCGCCGTTCTGGTACGTGACCTCGAGGAACTGGTTGGCCTCGTCGTCGCGGTACATCTCCTCGACCGTGCGCTCGATCATCAGGCGCACGCACTTCTCGGGATCGCCACCGCCCAGCTCGCGCACCTCGTCCTCGGCGAGGGGCAGGTCGGTGGTCAGGTCGCGGGCGAAGATCTGCGCCGCGGAGACCTCGGTCGGCCGCTCGATCTTGATCTTCACGTCGAGGCGGCCGGGTCGGAGGATGGCGGGATCGATGAGGTCCTCGCGGTTCGACGCGCCGATGACGATGACGTTCTTCAGGGTCTCGACGCCGTCGATCTCGGCGAGGAGCTGGGGCACGATCGTGGACTCCATGTCCGAGGAGATGCCGCTGCCGCGGGTGCGGAACATGGAGTCCATCTCGTCGAAGAAGACGATGACGGGCCAGCCCTCCTCGGACTTCTCCCGGGCCCGCTGGAACACGAGGCGGATCTGGCGCTCGGTCTCGCC
>CAZUYW010000411.1:0-2464 GCA_964624775.1 uncultured Iamiaceae bacterium | reverse complement strand
ACGGTCATGATGCGGATCGCATCGTCGTCGGTGTCGGGGAGCACGACCTCGCGGAGGCGCACGTCGCCCGATGCCAGGGCGTCCATCCAGGCCAGCCAGCCGCGCAGGTCGGTGCCGCCCTGCTCGACGTAGGCGCGGGCCTGATCCGCGACCCACCGCAGGCGCCGCCACACGTCGCGCGCCCGCGGCAGGTCGAGGCTCGCGGCCAGGAGCCGGCGGTCGGCGAGCAGCTGCTCCACCGTGGACGCCGGATCGGTGGTGGGCAGTGCGTCGTGCAGCGACCGCAGGTGGGCGACGGCCTCGGCGACCACGGGCGCGGCGGCCACCGCCTCGGGTCGGGGGTCCACGCTGTGGTCCCACCGGCCGCCGGCCTGGTGCCACCGCACGAGGTCGTCGTCGCCGCAGGCGTAGAGCGAGCTCCGCAGCGCGGCGACCACGGCGAGCTGGTTGCCGGGGTCGGCGACGGCGCGGAGCCCGTTCAGGAGGTCGGCGACCTCGGTGGTCGCGAACACGAGCGAGCTGACCTCGAGGCGGTACGGGATGGCACGTGCCTCGAGCGCCGCTTCGAGGCTGGACACCTCGGTGCCGGTGGGCACGAGGACGGCGATGTCGGCCAGGCGGAGCGGTCGATCGTCGTCGCCGACGGGCCAGCCCTCGTCGAGGGCAGTCAGGATCGTGCGGGCGACCTCGTCGGCTGCGAGGTCGCGGACGTCGCCGATCGACGGCGCGTCGTCCTTGTCGAGCGGGCCACCGAGGACCACGACCGCCTCCGCCTCCCGGCCGGGCCGCACCGCGGCGAGCGGCTCGTACGGCGGCTGGCGATCGGCGTCGCCGTCGCCCAGCAGGCGGGTGAACGTGGCGTTGACCCAGTCGACGATGCCCGGCACCGAGCGGAAGCAGCGGGTGAGCTCCAGGCGGCGCCCCTGCGCACCGATCGTGGCCTGGAGCCCGAGGTACAGGGCGATGTCGGCCCGGCGGAACCGGTAGATCGCCTGCTTGGGGTCCCCGACGAAGAAGAGGCTGCCGGGGGTGACGACGTGATCCCGCCAGGCATCGGGTCCTTCCGGCGCGCCATCGGCGGGCTGGCCGGCGATGCGCAGGGCCAGCTCCGCCTGGATCGGGTCGGTGTCCTGGAACTCGTCGATCAGCAGGTGCGACCAGCGCTCGCGGAGCGCGCCGCAGACCCCGGGGTGGGTGCGCAGGAGGTCGCGGGCGCGCACCAGCAGGTCGTGGAACTCGAGGGTGCCCTGGCGGCGCCGGTCCTCGACGGCGGTGAGGGTGAGGGTCCGCAGGGCCACGACCACCCGGGCGAGCGCGTCGCGCCCGACGGCGGTGAGGATGCGCGCCTTCTCGGCCTCGGCCTGGGCGAGCAGGTCGCGCACGAGCTCGACGTCGGGCCAGTTGCCGGCCCGACCCACCCGCGCCGACAGCTTGGGGGCGTCGTGGAGCAGGCGGAGCAGCGCCAGGCCGTCGGGCGTGGCCGCGGCGACCTCGACGAAGGGCGCCAGGCCGCGCAGGTGGTCGAGGAGCTTGTCGTCGTCGGCGGTGCACGTGCCCATCTGGCCGACCGCCTCGTCGAGCAGGGCCCGCAGGTGCGCGCCGGTGATGGCGACCGCGGGGCCGAGCGGTGCGGGCTCGTGGTCCGCGACGAGGTCCCAGTTCTGGTTGAAGACGCCGGCGATGGTGCGGAGGTGGTCGAGGGTCACCCCGCACAGCCGAGCCCGCACGACCGTGTCCTCGCCATCGGGGTCGGCGAGCAGCTCGTCGAGGAAGGCCACCCACCGGTCCTGGAAGGCGACGGTGGAGCTCAGCTCGTCGAGCACCGTGAGCCGCGGTGGCAGGCCGGCTTCGATCGCGTGGGCCACGAGCACCCGCTGCGCGAAGCCGTGGAGGGTCGAGATGACCGCGAGGTCGAGCTCGTCGAGCGCGTCGGCCGCCCGCTGGCGCTCCGCCGCGGCGGGCTCGACCGCCTGGCCGCCGGGACCCGCACCCGCCACCGCCTCCCCGCCGACAAGGCGCTCGAGCGCCTCGCGGACGCGGTCGCGCAGCTCCGCGGCGGCGGCCTCGGTGAAGGTGATGGCCGCGATCGAACGGATCGGGACGTCGCCGCCGACCACGAGCCGGACGATCCGTCCCACCAGCGCGGTGGTCTTCCCGCTGCCGGCCCCGGCCCCCACGAACAGCGTGGTGGTCAGGTCGTCGGCCACCGCGGCCCGCGCTGAGGCGTCGGCGTCCAGGTAGGCCGCGGTCACGACGCCTGCTCCTCCTGGTCGGGCCCCCAGGGCTGGTCGATGACCCCCACCAGCGGGGCCAGCAGCGCGTGTCCCCGCACCTGCTCCCACGTCCGGACCCGACTGCGGCTGGGGCACGCAGGGGCGACGTCGCACCACGTGCACAGCGGGCGGGGCGTGCCCTCGGCGCCGTCGACCGGGCGGGCCGGGAAGTGGCCCGCCTCGATGCCGGC
>CAZUYW010000410.1:0-2464 GCA_964624775.1 uncultured Iamiaceae bacterium | reverse complement strand
CGACGCGCACGGGGAGCTGCCAGCACACCGACGGCTTCCAGTCGATGGGCGACTCGCCGTCGTCGAGGGCGCCCTGGTGCAGCGCGCAGCCGGCACCGCCGGCGAAGCCGGGCCGGTTGAGGAAGATGCAGGCGCCGTCGACGACCCGCGTGTTGCGGCCGTCCTCCCAGGCGATCCCCTCCCGGGTCGCCACCTCGTGGAACTGGAACCGGGCCGGGTCGAGCGTGGCGGCCATGGCCGAGACCCGGGCGGCCTCGTCGGCGTCGGCGAGCTCGGCCCCCACCGAGCAGCAGCCCTGGGCCAGGTGCTCGGCGGGCTCGTCCAGGATGCCGAGGCAGCCGCGGCCCCAGATGCAGGTCCAGTGCGAGGTCACGAAGTCGCGCTCGATCCGCCAGACGGTGTCGCCGTCGTCGATCTCCTCCCACGCCGGCTCGGTGCCCGTCACGGCGGCGAGCGTAGGCGCCGCCCGGCCGAGGCCGCCTAGGTTGGCCGCCATGTCCTGGCTCTTCGCGAAGGTGTACGACCGCATCACCGCACCGGCCGAGGAGGCGTGCTTCCAGCAGTGGCGGGCCGAGCTGCTCGCGCCGCTGCACGGCGACGTCCTCGAGATCGGCGCGGGCACGGGCAACAACCTGGCGCACTACCCGGCGGCGGTGACCCGCCTCGTCATCACCGAGCCCGACGTGCACATGGTCGAGAAGCTGCGGCCCCGGCTCGACCGGGTGCCCGAGGGCACCACGGTCGAGGTCGAGGTCGCCGGCGTCGATCCGCTCCCCCACCCCGACGCGAGCTTCGACGCCGTCGTCGTCACCCTCGTGCTGTGCTCGGTGCCCGACCAGGCCCGGGCGCTCGCCGAGATCCGCCGGGTGCTGCGCCCCGGGGGCCAGCTCGTGTTCCTCGAGCACGTCGCCGCGGTCGACCGCCCCGACCGCCTGGCCTGGCAGCGGCGCCTCGAGCCGGTGTGGAAGCGCGTGGCCGGCGGCTGCTGCCTCACCCGGGAGACGGCCGAGGCCATCGCCGCAGCCGGGTTCGACCTGCCGCCCGAGGCGGTCACACGGGAGAGCGCCCGCAAGGCGGCGCCGATCATCCGGCCGACGGTGCGCGGCCACGCCGTGCGTCCCGCCTGATGGCACCGCCGCTGCGCTTCGAGTTCGTCCGCTCCGCGTCGGACCACCGGACCCTGCCCGAGGCCACCGCCGAGGTGGCCTTCGTCGGCCGGTCCAACGTCGGCAAGTCGTCGCTGCTCAACGCCCTCGCCAACCGCAAGCGCCTGGCCCACGTCTCGAAGACCCCGGGCCGCACCCAGCTGCTGAACCTGTTCTCGCTGGGCGACGGCGGCACCGCGGTCGACTGCCCCGGCTACGGCTACGCCGCGGTGCCGGGCAAGCTGCGCGCCGGGTGGCAGGCGATGATCGAGGACTACCTCCTCGAGCGGAAGGGCCTGCGGATGATCCTCGTCCTGGTCGACGGCGAGGTGGGGCCCACCGCGCTCGACGTCCAGATGCTCGACTGGCTCGAGGACAAAGAGGCGCCGTTCGCGATCGTGGCCACCAAGGCCGACAAGGTGAAGCCGTCGCGCCGTGGAGCACGCCGGGCCGAGCTGGCGGCTGCGTGCGAGGTCGACGTCGACGAGCCGATCTGGGTGAGCTCGGCCGCCGGCACCGGGATCGACGAGCTGCGCGAACTGGTGCACAGCTGGCTCGCCCCCGACTGGCGGCCCGAGGGCGCCGACGACGAGGACGAGGTCGCGGGCGCAGACCCCGCCGCCGCCCCGAGCGCACCGATGGCGTCCCGCCCCGAGCCGACGCCGCCCGACCCCGACGAGGACGATGAGTGGGGCGACGACTGGGCGCCGACCCGCATCGGCCCGAGCTGAGCCGAACCCGCCCGGGGCTCAGCTCGGCGTGGCGGCCTTGGCGGCGACGGCCTTGAGCCGATCGCCGTCGGCCCGCAGCAGCGTGTGGGCGCGGACCGCCGAGTCCACCGAGTCGTTCCAGTCCCGCAGCCAGGTGGCCCGGTCGACGTTGGCCGACGCGAAGCCGGCGGCGTCGAGGGGCTTGGTGGTGCCGAACAGCGAGCAGAACGAGGCACCGGTCTGCCCGAGCCCCGAGAGCACCGCGACGGGGGCGTCGACGTGCGGGGTGCGCAGGCCGTCGACCGCGTTGCCGGTCTCGTCGCGCTGGTACGCGGCGCGGGTGTCGTCGAGGAGGAGGCGGCGCGTCGATGCCGGCAGCGTCCCGCGCCGGACCCACGCGTCGAGCGCCGCCATCGCGGCCCGCACGACGTAGGTCTGCGGCCCGGCGTTGATCGGCGCATCGCAGGTGATCACCCCGCCGTAGACCTTGGCGGGCGGAGCGAGCATGGCGGCGAACGCCGCCTCGTCGGCGGCACCGGACCCGTCGTCGGTGTCGCCGATGCCGAGGCCGTAGGCGTCGATGTGGGCGGTGCCGGCGATCTCCCAGGT
>CAZUYW010000409.1:0-2477 GCA_964624775.1 uncultured Iamiaceae bacterium | reverse complement strand
GGGACCGCGACCTGCACCCGCGCGCCGTCGGCCAGGCGCCCCTCGGCCAGCGGGTGCACGGGGTCCACCTGGCGCCCGAGGGGACCCAGGATGCGCTCGATCAGGAGCTCGATGTCGTCCCGGGCCAGCTCGATCCCGCTGCGGGCCAGGCGCCCGGCGCGCTCGATCCAGACCGGGCCCGGCCCGTTCACGAGCACGTCCGCCACCTCGGGGTCCGCGAGGAGCGGGTCGAGCGGCCCCATGCCGTGCAGGAGCGCGGCGACCGCGTCGGCAGTGGCGGCGACCTCGGCGGGTGCCAGCAGCGGGTGCTCGCGCCGCACCAGGGCGGCCAGGTGATCCGGCGACGCGGCCACGGCCCACGAGCCGCCGTCCGCCAGCAGGCGCTGGTGGATCTCTGCCGCACGGGTGCGGGCCGATGCTTGATGGGGGACCATGGCGACCTCGGACACTGCAGGGAAGACCGAGGAAGGCAGTGAAAGGCTATGGCGGCGCGCCGAGGATCGCAACCCGCAGATCGACCAGCGAGCGGTGGAACGCCGCCGGCAGGGCACGGTGCACGAGCCCGCCGGTCACCGCGGCGCGCACGCGGGGATCGAGCTCGAGCTCGGCCAGCACCGGCGCCGGGAGCGCGGCCCGGGCGACGCGGCGACGGTCCGTTGGCCGCTGGGGCCCGACGAGCACGACGCCGTCGGTCGGGTGGCCCACCGTCCCGGAACGGCCGAGGGAGACCGCGTCGGTCCCCGACACCAGCAGCGAGGTGTCGCAGCGGGCCACGAGCTCGGTCCCGAGCGTGGGGAGGTGGTGCACCGCACCAAGACGGCCGACGTCGCAGATGACCGTCCGGCCCGACGCGGCGAGCAGGGCGATCAGCACCTCGGCGACCGACGCGGAGAGGGGGCCGTCACCGCGCGGGAGCAGGGCGACGCCCGGCACGACCGGCACCGCGAGGCGGCGCAGGGCGTCCGGCGGCGCGTCGGCACCATGGTCAGACCACGCCGACAGGCCGGCGCCCGGGGCATCGATGCCCAGGGTGAGGGGCAGGTCCCCCACCAGGTCGACCAGGAGCGTGGGTGCGCCGACCCCAGGCGCTCCAACGAGCGCAAGGCCGGCCGCGACGACGGTGGCGCCCACGCCACCCTTGGCCGACCAACAGCACACCACCGCCATACCTGACTCCCGATGATCGAGGTGCAGGGAAGGCGCCGTGACGCTAGGTCAGGTCCGTCCGACCGGCAAGGCCCCACGGGGAAGCCGGCCGGACGGAGGCAGGGTCAGACGGTGCGCACCTTCTTCACCGCAACCGCGGCGAGACCGGCGAGCACGAGCAGGATGAGGATCTTCTTCATCGGGCCAGTCTAGGACCGCCCACGGCCCGGCGGGCCGGGGAGCCCGGGGGTGATTTCCCCGCTCCCGCGTGAGTCCGTAGGCTGGCCCGGCGTGGCCGCCCTGGGTCCGCACCGTGACCCTGTGACGCTCGACGCCCTCGCCATCACCGCGTCGGACGGGGACGTCGAGCGCGGCGACCTCGGCCCTGACGACGGAGCCCCACCGGCGGATCCACCGCGTCCCCCCGACGCGCGGGTGCGACCGCTCGCCCATCGCTTGCGCCCACCGCTCGCCGTGTTCGCCCTGCTCCAGCTCGTCCTCACCCTCGGCGACAAGCTCCCCTCGGTCGACGGCACCGCCTACTTCGAGGCGGGTCGGAACCTCATGAACGGCAACGGGTTCACCCGCCACGGTGGGCCCGAGCTGCACTTCCCGCCGCTGACGCCGGTCGCGGTCGGGGTGCTGGAGAAGGTGACCGGCTCGGAGCTGGCCGCCCTGCGGATCTGGAACGTGCTCTGCGCCACCTTCGTGCTCGCGATCCTCGTGGCGCTGGCCCGGCGCCTCTGGCACGACGACGACACCACCGTGGCCACCGCCTGGTTCGCGGGCACGATGGCGGGCCTCGCCCCGTTGTTCGTGCGCCAGGGCGGCGGCAGCGAATCGATCGCGATGGCCCTCCTGCTGTCGGCCGCGCTCCTCGCGATCCAGGCCTTCGGACGCGAGCAGGATCGGCGCGGACGCCTCCTGAGGCTCGCCGCGTCGGGCCTCGCCGTGGGCCTCGCGTACCTGGCTCGACCCGAATCCATGCTGCCCGGGGCGGTCGTGGGCTTCGGCATCGTGCTGCACGGGCTCACCGTGCCGGGCTCGGTGGTGGCCCGCCTGCGGCGCGCGGTCGTGTGGGGGCTGGCGTTCGGGCTCCTCTTCCTGGCCTGCGCGGTCCCCTATCTCGCCTACCTCCACAGCCACACCGGGCACTGGAGCGCCACCGCCAAGAACAAGGACGCGTCGATCCAGGCCTGGCGGGCCGTCGCCGAGAACGACCGCCTCGAGCGCGACCGCGTCCTCTACGCGATCGACCCGAGCGGCACGAGCCTCGGCGTCCCGACGCGCTCGCTCACCGCCCTCGCACGGGAGGACCCCAAGGGCTGGCT
>CAZUYW010000408.1:0-2478 GCA_964624775.1 uncultured Iamiaceae bacterium | reverse complement strand
GCTTGGGGCCGCCGCTCGGGCGAGGCTGCGCGAGCGGCGGCTCACCGGTCGGCGCCGGCTCGGGCGATCCAGGCCCAGGCTGGCCGACGTGGTCAGATGACACGGGAAGCAGTGTACGGGATGGCGCGCGGGCCCCGGGTCCGCCGAGCCGTCGTCACGCTCACGGGTCCAGGCGCGGTCCGGCTCGAGCGCGCGCGACCACGCCGTGCCGGCGCACCACGACCGCGACGTCGTCGCCGACCAGCCTGAACGCCACCAGCGACGCGTCGTTGGCCCGCGCCACGGTGACGGCGCCGGCCCGCCCCTCCTGGGCCCCGGCCAGTGCCGTCGCGTCCGCGGCGGCCTGGGCACGGGCCCGCTCGGTGGCCGCACGGGCCACCGCGACCACCCCAAGGGCGAGCACGGCGACCACGACGAGGAGGGTGGCGACGACGGGCAGGACCTGGCCCTGCTGGCCGCCACGGCGGCGACGGGCACGGTCGCTCGACCGATCAGCCATGGGGCACCTCGTGGCTGGGGACGGTGGAGGCCGGCAGGCCGGCGATGGGCCCGTGGCGGCGGGCGATGGCATCCGGGACGATGCCCCGGGCGATCAGTACTCGGTGTCGGTGCCGAGCACCGGGGCCACCGAGGCGACCGACGTCTCCGCATCGAGGTTCATCACCCGCACCCCGGTGGCGTCACGCCCCTGGGAGGAGATGTCGCGCACGCCCATGCGGATGACGGTGCCGTTGGAGGCGATCACGAAGATCTCGTCCTCGAGGCCGACCATGAAGGCGGCGACCACGTGGCCCTTCTTGGCGGTGAGCTTGATGCCCCGCACGCCCTGGCCGCCACGGCCCTGCTGGTTGAAGCGGTCGAGCTGGGTGCGCTTGCCGTACCCGGCGTCGGTGACGATCAGGATCGCGGTGTCGTCGCGGGCGACGTCGCAGGACACGACCTCGTCCCCCGGGCGCATCTTCATGCCGCGCACGCCGGCGGTGGACCGGCCCATCGGGCGGACGTCGTCCTGGGTGAAGCGGATGGTCATGCCCGCCTTGGACACCATGAAGACGTCGTCGCCGTCGTTGAGCGGGATGACCTTCACCAGCTCATCGCCCTCGCGCAGGTTGATGGCGATCAACCCGGCGCGCAGCGAGGAGTCGTACTCGGTGAACCGGGTCTTCTTCACCAGGCCGTTGCGGGTGGCGAAGAACATGTACTGGTTCGAATCGTAGTCGCGCGTGTCGATGATCGCCTGGATCTTCTCGTCGGGCTGGAGCGGCAGGAGGTTCACGATGGCGGTGCCGCGCGCGGTGCGGTCCTTCATCGGGATCTCGTGGGCCTTCAGCCGGTAGACGCGCCCGAGGTTGGAGAAGAACAACAGGTAGGCGTGGGCCGTGGTGGTGACGATGTGGGCGATGTAGTCCTCGTCCTTGAGCTTGGCGCCGGCGACGCCGCGCCCCCCACGCCCCTGGCTCTTGAAGGCATCGACCGAGACGGTCTTGATGTAGCCCTTGGCCGACATGGTGACGACTAGGTCCTCATCGTCGATGAGGTCCTCGAGGTCCATGTCACCCGGGTCGAAGGTGATCTGGGACTTGCGGTCCGAGCCGTACTTGGCCCGGATCTCCCCCAGCTCGGTCTTGATGACCTCGTTGAGGACCGCGCGGTCCCCGAGGATCGCCTCGAGCTCGGCGATGGTGGCCCGGAGCTGCTCCATCTCGGCCTCGAGCTCGGCCCGGCCGAGGCGGGTGAGGCGGTGGAGCTGCAAGGTGAGGATGTACTCGGCCTGCACCTCGCTGAACTCGAACGGCGCGGCCTGCAGGGCGAGCCGCGCCGCCTCCTTGTCCTCGCTGGCGCGGATGGCGGCGATGATCGCATCGATCATGTCGAGCGCCTTGAGGAGGCCCTCGACGATGTGCGCCCGCTCGCGCGCCTTGCGCAGCCGGTACTCCGAGCGCCGGGTGATGACGTCGACCTGGTGCTCGATGTAGTGGAACAGGACCTCGCGCAGGTTGAGCGTGCGCGGCACGCCGTCGACCAGGGCGACCGTGTTCACCGAGAAGGTGGTCTGCAGCGGGGTGCGCTTGTAGAGGTTGTTCAGGATGATCAGGGCGGGGGCGTCGCGCTTGAGCGTGACGGTGATGCGGGTCTTGCCGCCCGACGACTCGTCGTTGGCGTCGGCGATCCCCTCGATCTCCTTGTTGGCCACCAGCTCGCTGATCTTGGCCAGCACCGTGCGGGGACCGACCTGGTACGGCAGCTCGGTGATGACGATGCGATCGCCGCCGCGCTTGGTCTCCTCGATCTCGGCGACCGCGCGCATGCGGATCGAGCCGCGGCCGGTGCGGTAGGCGTCCATGATCCCGGCGCGCCCCAAGATGAGGGCGCCGGTCGGGAAGTCGGGACCCTTCACGTGGGCCATGAGGTCATCGGGGGTGGCGTCGGGGTGCTCCATGAGGTGCACCGTGGCGTCGATCACCTCGCCGAGGTTGT
>CAZUYW010000407.1:0-2503 GCA_964624775.1 uncultured Iamiaceae bacterium | reverse complement strand
GGGAGCGTGCGCCTCGCCGCCACGGGAGACCTCGTCGCCGTCCACCTCGACGACGCCGGCCCGGAGGACCTCCAGATCGTGGTGCGGGACCGGGTGACGCCGGTCGAGGCCCAGGTGTTCCACAGGCGCGGCGCCGGGTGGCTCGACCTCACGGGCCACCTCACGTTCACGTCGCCCACCGTCGTCGTGAACGCCGACGTGCCCGGCCTACCCAACCAGAACAGCCAGCGCAGCGTCTCGGTGTTCGCCGGCGCGGTCGTCTCCGGCATCACCGTCGCAGCGCTCGCCGCCTGGCCTGATCCGCTCCCAGGCGTCCGACCGACCGCCCGGATGCTCGGTGCGACACCCGGTGGCGTATCGCTCGCGTTCCGCCGCCTCACCCGCGCGGGCTACCTGACCTCGGACCACCGTGCCACCGCCGCCCTGTTCTGGGCGGCCGCAGCCGAGTGGCGGCCCGAGTGGATCGACCTGCCGGTGACCGCTGTTCCTTCCGGGTCGGACGCCGTGGCGGTCGGAGCCTTGGCGGCCTCGCAGCTCGGTGCTCCGATCGCCGTGACCGCCGAGACGCCGCCCGAGTACCTGCTCGCATCGTCAGCTGCGTTGACGTACGCCACGATGACCGCCCGGACGCTCGGTGGCGACGGACCCATGGGGCGCTACGCCGTCGCTCCCGCTCCGCTCGCCATCAGCCTCGAGCACCCCGCCCGCCTGTCGGTCCAGAACATCCCGATCACGTCCGAGGCGATCGTGGCGCTGTCGCTCGCCGTCGACCCAGCCCGTGGCGCCGAGACCGTCCGCGCCTGGGACGGCGATCATGTCTGGCACTGAGCACGTCGAGCCGCCGGTCCCGCCGGTACGGCTCCCCGGCACAGCGATGGACGCCTTCATCGGCTCGATGGCCCGGCTCGCGCCCGCCGGCCCCGTCATCATCGGTGGCCTCGCCGTCATGAGCCGCGTCGGCGGCGAGCACCGCCCGACCCTCGACATCGACTCAGCGTTCGACAACAGGACCGACACGCCGACGACCACGGTCCTCGTCGCCGACGGCATCGCCACCGACGGAGGCGCCACGCAGCGGGTACGGATCGGCGACGCGCTCGTCGACGTCATCGACACCTTCCCGATCGAACCCGACGACCTGCCCGACGACCCGAAGGACCGGCTGTTCGTCAGCGCCCACCGCTTCGCGTACGAGACCGCCACCCCGGTCGCCTTCGTCGGCGACACGAAGCGGGTCAATGTCCGGGTCGCCACCATCGAGGCCTTGATCGCCATGAAGGCCCACGCACTGCGGTTCGCCCGGCCGGAGCGTCGGCGCGTGAAGCGCGCCAGCGACCTCTACGACGTCGTGCGGCTGGCCACTGCGGGCACCGAGGACCTCCTCGTCGGTGCGCCCTGGGATCTGCGGAACCAGGTCCTGGCCGCTCTCGCCGCCGACCTCGCCGACCTCCCCGCTGCCGCCGCCGTGCTCCAAGGCTCGGCGGTGCAGGCGATCCGAGATGTCCCACCGGACCTCCTGGAACTCGTGGTCGGTCGCCTCCTCGCCCGCCTTGCCGAGTAGCGGTCAGCCGCCGAGCGCGGCTTCGGCGTGAACCAGCGGGTGCTGGGATGAGCACCAGTGCGCGCGGGGCTCAGCCGCGCCACGAGAACGGAAAGAAGCCCCCATAGGGGCCTCTGACCTGCGCTTCTGCTGCGCGCCAAGCCCAGGACGACCCGCAACCCAAGACCCTGAGTCCGGGATCAGCAGGCTGGCGGTACCGCCTCCGACTCGCCCGGTCACGGGCAGCGATACGGTCCTCCAGATGGAGGATTGGTGGTTCGAGGAGTACGTCGTTGATCCCGCCGAGGCTGTCCTCGCCACGTTGGCCATCGGCGAAGATGTCCGGGACCTAGAGGTATGCAGCAAGCTCAGCACCGGGATCGAGGGCTGCTTCCGGTCCGAGGTCGCTGCCCAGTACGCGGGGTGGCCTCCTGACGCCACGACCGATGGATCGTCCATCGACCTCTGCATACGCACCGGGCACCGTTCGCTGGAAGCAGTCGGCTTGATGTGGATTGACTTCGCAGGCGACATGTTCCCGTTCCATGCCGTCATCTCGTCGACGACCGCGGACACGTCAGCGTCGGTGGTCGCCTCCATCGGGCAGGTCGATCCACGGACTGGATCACCTCCCCGGCTCGGGCGAGGGACCCTCATCGTGCCCGTGCGAGACGGCGAGGGGCGCAACCCGACGGCCCACCTGATCGTCGGTCGCCACGAGGTCCCGATCGTCTGGACACAAGTGTTCGAATACCCGGCTCGACCTCAGAGCGCTGGCCTGCGGTGACGATCAAGTGCATGAAGGTCCGCTCCATGGGGAGGCCATCGAACACCGATGGCTACGCCGTTGGCTAGACCTAGGCCCGAACAGGGCCACCCTCCCCGAGAGGAAGATGGCCCCGACCTGCGTATTTGCTCCGCGCGCTCGAAGGGACTCGAACCCCTAACCTTCTGATCCGTAGT
>CAZUYW010000406.1:0-2508 GCA_964624775.1 uncultured Iamiaceae bacterium | reverse complement strand
TCGTCGACCGCAAGAAGGAGCTGATCATCACCGCGGGCGGCAAGAACATCAGCCCGGCCAACCTCGAGGCCGCGCTCAAGATGATCCCGCTCGTGGGCCAGGCCGCCGCCATCGGCGACCAACGCCCCTTCGTGTCGGCCCTCGTCGTGCTCGACCCCGACACCGCGCCGGTGTGGGCGGCCCAGCACGGCATCGAGTACGGCTCGCTCGCCGAGCTCGCCCAGCATCCCGACGTGATCGCGGAGATCGAGGCGGGGGTCAAGGAGGTCATGGCGCCCTTCAACAACGCCGAGGCCGTGAAGAAGGTGACCGTGCTCGGCGACGAGTGGCTGCCCGACTCCGATCTGCTCACGCCCACCTCCAAGCTCAAGCGGCGCGGCGTGAACCAGCACTTCGCCGATCAGATCGAGGCCATGTACTCGTGAGCGTCGAGGGGTGACCGCGCGCCGGCACGACGACGACCCCGGGCTGCCGATCAAGTGGCACCCGGTGTCGAACGGCGAGTTCGTGCCGCCCCCGCCCACCCCGCTCGTGCGCGAGGCCATCCGCCGCAGCCAGGCCGAGCTCGACGCCAACGCCCGGCGCGTCGGGCTCAGCCGGCGACGCTTCCTCCTGTCCGCCTGCGGGTCGGCCACCATGCTGTCGGTGCTCGCCGCGTGCGCCAAGGAGGAAGCGGCCCGCAAGGGGCGCGGCACCGGCACCGGCGGCACCTACACGGTGCCCACCGAGGCCACCACCGAGCCCGAGGCCGCGGCCCACGCGCTCGGTGGCGACGAGCTGATCTTCGACATCCAGAGCCACCTGCTCGAGTACCCGGCGGGCGCGCCCGCCGCCGCAGCACCGGCCTTCCCCCAGACGAAGTGCGGCGAGGACGATCCGCTCGACTGCTACCGGCGGCCCACCTTCCTCGAGACGATGTTCCTCGAGAGCGACACGTCGGCCATCGTCCTCTCCGCCATCCCGTTCCCCGGCGATCTGCTCAGCCCCGAGGTGATGGCCGAGACCATGCGGATCGGCGAGGAGCTGTGCGGCGACGACCGCATCTACATGCAGGCTCAGACCAACCCGTCCGCGAGCAGCGTGGCCAAGCTGCGCGACTCCATGGCGCGGGTGGCCGACGAGTTCCCGATCACCGCGTGGAAGGCGTACTGCCACGCGGGCGGGCCGGGCTGGTTCCTCGACGACCACGACCCCGACGCCCCGCAGGTGGGCGAGGCGTTCCTCACCAACGCCGAGGACCTCGGCGTCCCGATCGTGGCGATCCACAAGGGCTTCACGTCGATCGGCGGCACCGGCCCCGACGCCGCCACCTACTCGGACCCGGTCGACGTGGGCCCTGCGGCCGCCAAGCACCCGGACCTGTCGCTGATCATCTACCACTCGGGGTTCGACGTCGGCCCGCCCGAGGGCCCCTACCGCGAGGACAACGACGCGGGCGTCGACCGCCTCATCACGTCGCTGCGCCGCGCGGGCATCGAGCCCGGTGGGAACGTCTACGCCGAGCTCGGCTCCACGTGGCGGTTCGTGATGAGCGACCCGACGCAGGCGGCCCATGTGCTGGGCAAGCTGCTCGTGCACGTCGGCGAGGACAACATCTGCTGGGGCACCGACTCCATCTGGTACGGCTCGCCGCAGGATCAGATCGAGTCCTTCCGGGCCTTCGAGATCACCCCCGAGTTCCAGGAGCGCTACGGCTACCCGGCGCTCACCCCCGCGGTGAAGCGCAAGATCTTCGGGGGCAACGCGGCCAAGCTCCACAAGCTCGACCCCAAGGCCGGGGCCTGCCGGTTCGAGAAGGCCGAGCTCGAGGCGTTCCGCGAGCGCTCGGGCCGCAAGAACCTCACCTACGGGCCGACGACCCCGCAGGGCGTGCGCAAGCTCCAGGCCGCCGGTGAACCGTGGGAGCGCCTCGGTCGCTGAAGGGTGGCGGTACGGTGCCGCGATGCGTGCCGTGGTGCTGACCGAGGATCGTCCGACGCTCGAGCTGGTCGAGCTGCCCGACCCCGAACCGGGGCCCGGCGAGGCGCTGATCCGGGTCACCGGCTGCGGGATCTGCGGGAGCGACCTGCACCTGGCGTGCCGGGTCGGTGCCCCGGGCCTGGTGCTCGGCCACGAGATCGCGGGCACGGTCGAGGCGCTCGGCCCCGGGGTCGAGCCCGACGCGTGGCGGATCGGCGAGCCGGTGGCCGTGCGGCCCTTCCACGGGTGCGGCACGTGCGCGGCCTGCGCGCGCGGGCGCACCGACCACTGCGCCTCCTTCCAGCTGATGGGCCTCGCTCGCCCGGGTGGCTTCGCCGAGCTCACCACCGTCCGGACCCGCGAGCTGTTCCGCCTGCCCGCGGCGGTGACCGGCGTGGAGCAGGCGCTGGTCGAGCCGCTCGCCGTCGCCCGCCGGGCGGTGCGTCGCGGCGGGGTCAGGCCCGGGGACACGGTCACGATCGTTGGCGGCGGGCCGATCGGGCAGGCGATCCTGGCCTGGGTGCGCCACCTCGGCGTCACCGACATCAC
>CAZUYW010000405.1:0-2511 GCA_964624775.1 uncultured Iamiaceae bacterium | reverse complement strand
CGTCTGGACCGAAACCTCGGCCTTGACGAGTACCTCGAAAGAACGCAACGGAGTATCCTGGGGCACCCGCCCCACCTAGGAAAGGAACCGTCAATGAACGAACCGAACCCGAACGGCCAGGGCGCCCCCGCCCCGACCGTGACCCGCCTCCCCCCGCCACTGCCCAACCGGACCACGGACGACGCCCTCGGGCTCGCCGTGGCCCCGGATCCCAACAGCCAGAACGCCAAGCCCCCCACCCCGCGCGAGGGGGAACGCGACGGCTACCGGGTCTGGGAGCGCATCGCCACCGGCGCCGAGAAGTTCTACGGGACGGCCCGCTACGTCCTCGGCTCGCTCCTGGACCACCTGGAGCTGGCCGGCCGCCGGATCTTCCGCTACGTCGATCGAGTGATCGACCTGCCGGCCCGGTTGCTGCGCCTCTTCCCGTGGGGGAACCACCTCCTCACGGAGAGCGCCCGCTCGACGATCAACATGTGGGGCGGCCTGTTCACCGTCCTGGGGATGATCAAGGGCATCTTCTGGGCCCTCACCCTGATGTACGCCTTCGAACACCCCTTGGAGGCGATCGGCATCGCCTCCCTGATCGTCGGCCTGGACATCCTGGTCGAGCGGTCGGTGGCCATCACCGACCGGACCGAGGGCGACCTCATCAAGAAGCCGGTGCTGGGATGGCGCGACAAGATCGCCACCGCGCTGACCATGCGCAACGCGCTGGTCGGGTTCCGGATCCTCGCGATCATCGTGCTCAGCATTGGCAACGCGGAAGCCATCCGCATCCGGCTGGCCCGCGAGGAGATCGAGCAAGTGCTCGCCGAGGACGAGGAGCGCATCAACGTCGGCCTGCGCGCCCGTCGGGCGCAGGAGATCGAGGCCGAGTTCGCGCGCAGGTCCGCCGAGATCAGCGCCGAACAGAGCGCGAGCGGGCAGACCTTCACCAGCCAGCGGGTCTCGGCGCGCGCCAACCTCGTCCGCCAACGCGCAAGCGAAGCCGCGGAAAAGCGGGCGGAAGTCGCGAGACGCGTCGCCGCCGTAGAGCACGAGATGCGCGGTGGATTCACCGGACAGCCTGGAGACGGTCGTGAAACCGGTCGCCTGGCAAGGCTCCATGCCGACGCCCAGGAAGACCTCCGCAACCACGAGGTGGAAACGGTGCGCATCCTGGCCGAGTTCGACCGCGAGACCAACCGTGAGCAGCTTTCCCGCGAAGGGGTGCTTGCAAGCCGTCGGGCTGCCCTCAACGCCGAGAAGGACGCGCGCCTGCGCGCCCTGCGACAGACCTCGATCGCGCAGCTCGGGGCCGAGAGCGGCGTCCGGGTCACCCGTGCCCACGGCATTTGGGCCCGCGAGGACGCACTCGACCGCGTCCATGCGAAGAGCGCCGCCAGCCGCCGGAGCGACTGGTTCGTCCAGGTGATGCTCATGGTCATCGAGCTCCTCGGACTCATCGTCACCCGCAACGCGAACGCCGACACGGTCAGCTACTTCTCGCTGCGGGCGCACGCCGAGGCGCGCGACGGCACGCCCGAGAGCCGCAAGGCCCTCGAGCTGTACCGGAGCGTCCTCGCGCGCGACCCGTCGGTGAAGGAGTTCCTGATCAAGACCTTCGCGGTCTACAGGCTCCTCGCCGGCTACTACCGCGCCTACCAGGCCGAGCTCTACGAGCTCGCCAAGGCGCAGTCGACCGACGCGCACCGTACCCGGCTCACCCAGGCCGAGGTCGAGGCCCGGGTCCTCAAGGCCTGGACCGACGCGAGGATGGACCTCGGCATGTCCATGCTGGGCGACCTCCACGCAACGGCGGAGACGATCCGCTTCGGGCTCTACCTCCTCGGCGAGCTCGCTTCGCCGGACGACCCGACGCTGCCCTCGCTCCCGGCCTGGCCGAGCTACCTCGGTTGGGACGCCCGCCAGGCCACGCCCTACCTCAACCGCCAGACCCTCGTGGAGTACGGCTGGATCGACCCGACCGAGGAGCGCACCGCCTTCGAGGCCGCCCGCCAGGCGCACTTCGACGCGCAGGATGCGCTGAAGGAGGAGATCGAGCGCTTCTACCACCGCTTCGGGGCCGACGTGTCGGCCACGGACGCGGTGGCGGCGCGCGACGTCTTCCACAACACGGTACGGCCGGCGGTGCGGGCCCTCGACAAGGCCAGCCGCTTCTTCACCGCCAAGGGACTGACCCTGCCCGACTGGCTCGACCAGGTCGACCCGCGCGCCGAAGCGCGCGCCATCCAGCGCCGCATCGAGATCGCGAGCCGGCAGGCGCCCGAGCCCGACGGGACCGACCCGCGGAGCGAGCGCACGGACGACGAGGACGAGCGACCGATCCCCATGGAGGACGGCATCCGCCCCGTCGGCCCGCAGCAGGAGAGCCACGGCCCCGACCGGACCAACACCCGTCCTGGGACCGGCTTCCCCCGCCTGCGCTCGATCCCGGGCGGTCTTGCCTCCACCCCCACCCCGAAGGCCTGACCCGCCTTCCCTGCCCCGCTGCACCGTCCGGTGTCG
>CAZUYW010000404.1:0-2544 GCA_964624775.1 uncultured Iamiaceae bacterium | reverse complement strand
CGCTCGAGCTGGTTGACGTCGTCGTTGAGCACGGTCATGAGCCCGCCCGAGGTGCGATCCTCGAAGTAGGCGACCTCCAGCTTCTGCACGTGGGCGTAGGTCTCCATGCGGGCCTCGTGCTCGATCGTCTGGGCCAGGTTCCGCCAGGTGACCACGGCGCAGAACTCGGTGGCCGACTCGAGGAACCACACGATCACGGTGATGATCACGAGCAGGGTCAGCTGCTCGTACTTGTCCTGCACGTCGAACAGCCCGGCGATGAAGGAGTCGTTGCCGCGCACCACCACGTCGACGGCTGCGCCGATCAGCAGCTCGGGCATGACGTCGCAGAGCTTGTTGGCGATCGAGAGGGTGGCGGCGAGCCACACCCGGCCCCGGTGGCCGCGGGCGTAGGCCCACAGGGCCCGCAGGGGCGGGTCCGAGGAGAGGGGGATCGCGGCGACAGCGGTGGCGGCCATGCGGCGACGATACGGGCCGCACCTGTCGGGACCGCCGCCAAATGGGACATTCCCCCTCATGGCCTCGGCCGAGGGGCCGATGGAAGGCCGTGGCCCTCCATCGCCCCGCCCGTCGCCGCCTCGTCCAGGCCGTCGGCCTGACCTGCATCGGCGCGCTCGCGCTCGGCGCCTGCGGTGGGGACAAGGCCGAGACGGTGACCCAGCCCACCTACAAGGTCGACACGAAGGGCCTTGAGGGGCCCGAGGCGCTCGGTCCCGGCCGCCGCCGCGAGACCACCACCACGACCAGCACCACCACGACCTCGACCACCGTCGCCACGTCCACCACCTTCGCCCTGCCGGGCGGCGCGACGTGCGCCGACTTCGCCCTGCTGCTCGAGCAGCCCCTGATCGGCGGGCGCGACGACCTGTCCAAGGTCGACAAGGCCAAGCGGGCCGCCGCCTTCCTCCGCATCGCCGCATCGGCCCCCGACGAGCTCCGCTTCGGGTGGGAGCAGGTCATGGCCGTCGAGCGCGGCGAGCCGGGCGCGGACCGCAACGGCGCCACGGTGGCGCTGGACCAGAGCCTGTCGTGGGCCGAGCAGACCTGTCCGCAGCCCAAGCCGGTGTGGTCCTGCACCGTGCGCACCCGCACCGACCCGCCGCCTCCGCCCGCGCCGCCGGCCACGACCACCACGACGACGATGCCGGTGATGACCAAGCCGGGCGAGACGACGACCCCGCCGCCCCCGACGACCACCACCACGACCATCCCACCGGGGTCCCCGCAGCCCGATCAGGTGCTCAACGCGCCCGAGCGCGCCGCCAAGCCGATCGTGCTCGACAAGAACGACGGCACCGTCCTCTACGGCTTCGTCAAGGTCGAGCAGGTGGGCAACCTGCGCCTGATCGAGCGCACGATCGAGGCGGTCAAGGGGCCGGGCGGGTGGAACCGCGGCGTGGCGTTCGCCTGCGCGCCGCCCCCGCCGACGGTGATCCTGCCCTCGAGCTGAGGTCCGTCCCGCCGCCCCGCGCGTCGATGTGGGACCCGATTCGGCCACCCCCTAGGATCTGACGACCAGTCAGAAACACGGACACGCGGAGGCGCGAAGACCGATGGGGATGCTCGACGGCAAGGTTGCGATCGTCACGGGGGCCGGGCACGGCATCGGCCGTGGCCATGCGCTCGAACTGGCCAAGCACGGGGCCAAGGTCGTGGTCAACGACCTGGGCGTGTCGGTGAAGGGTGAGGGCCAGGGCAAGGACGCCGACCTCACCGTCGACATCATCAAGGAGCGCGGCGGGGACGCCGTCGCGAACTACGAGAACGTCGCCGACTACGAGGGCGCGGGGCGCATGATCGCCCAGGCCGTCGACACCTACGGCAAGCTCGACATCTTGGTGAACAACGCCGGCATCGTGCGCGACTCCGCCATCTGGAACATGAGCGAGGGCGACTTCGACGCCGTCATCAACGTCCACGTCAAGGGCACCTGGGCGCCCTGCCACTGGGCTGCCCGCCACTGGCGCGAGCGCAGCGCCGCCGGGGAGTCCTTCACCGGCCGCGTGATCAACACCACCTCGGGCGCCGGCCTCGTCGGCAACTTCGGCCAGACGAACTACGCCACCGCCAAGGCCGGCATCGCCGGCATGACCCAGACGCTCAGCCTCGAGCTCGCCAAGCTCGGCGTGACCGTCAACTGCGTGGGCCCCGCCGCCGCCACCCGCATCACCGGCACCATGCCCGGCGCGCCCGCGGTCATCGAGCCCGACGAGGTGCCCGAGGACGAGTGGAACCGCATGGATCCCGCCGTGTCCTCGCCGCTCGTCGCCTGGCTCGCCTCCGACGAGTCCCAGCTCGTCACCGGCCAGATCATCCGCGCCGTCGCCGAGAACATCATCCTCATGAAGGGCTGGGCCGACGGCCCGACCATCAACAACAAGGGCAAGCGGTGGGACGCCACCAAGCTCGGCCAGCAGCTCGCCACCGACGTCTTCTTCACCCGGGCCCCGGGCCTGCGGTACTGAGATGGACCTGCGCTTCTCCGACGAGGACGAGGCGTTCCGGACCGAAGCCCGCAGCTGGCTGACCGAGCAGCTCGAGGGT
>CAZUYW010000403.1:0-2545 GCA_964624775.1 uncultured Iamiaceae bacterium | reverse complement strand
CGACGCTGAGCACCTCGGCGTTGGTGGCGTCGTCGCAGGCGATGACCAGGTCCGACGCCCGGGCGACGCCCGCCTCGGCGAGGGTGGCCTCGTCGGTGGCGCGCCCGGCGAGGACCGTGATGCCCTGGCGGGAGAGCGAGGCGGCGTCGGCCGCGGCGGGGTCGAGCTCGATGGCCACGACCCTGCGCCCGGCCTCGTGGAAGCTGCGGGCGAGGCGGCTGCCCTTCTCGCCGAGCCCGGCCACGATGACGTGGTCGCGGGTCCAGCGCAGGCGCAGCCGCGTCCACTGCTCGCGGAACACGGCGGCGGTGGCCGCGAAGAACGTGGACGCGAAGACCATGGGGGCGAGGAAGCGGGCGAGCTGGATGCGCCAGTCCAGGGCAGCGAGCGCGTTGGAGATGCTCATGGAGAAGAAGTCGGGGATGCTGTAGAGCCGATCCCACACCGACATCGTCGGGTCGCCGACGGTCATGCCCCAGAACGCGAGGAGCGCGACCGCCACCCAGAGCACGCTGATGGTGAGCCAGCGCCAGCGCGGCCCCCATGCGTTCCTCAGCAGTCCCACGGCCATCCCTCCACGGTCACCGGCGCGTTCTCGCCCTCTCCGTCGGTCGCGGCACGGTCGACGTGAATCCAGGCGACGGGCATCCCGCGTCGCCGGGCCTCAGCGACCACCTCTGCCGTGCCGCCCACCCCTCGTGCCGGCTGGCCGTCCCAGACGGCGATGAGCGCCTGGCTGCGGTCGAGCATCGCCAACCCGGCGGCCTGGTAGGCCTCGGGCCGCGACGCCGCCGGCCGCACCACCGTGACCGTGGTGGCCGCATCGAGCAGGGTGCCGAACTCGGCGACCGAGCCCCGCCCGGTGAAGTCGGCCCGGTAGTCGTCGGCTTCCAGCGGCAGGATCACGTCGAGGGTCCAGCCGTGCGCCCGTGCCGCGTGGGCGACGAGCCGATCAGCGCCCTCGGCCAGGCTCGTGACCAGCCGCGCCGGCGTCGGCACCCCGGCGATCACCGCGTCGATCGCCCGCACGACCGCGTCGTAGCCCGGCACCGTGCGATGCCCCGTGACCCCGACGCGCACCGGGTCCACGCCCGGGTTCCCGCTCCCCACGACCCGCCACGCTACCGGCCCTCACCCCTCGGTCGCCGTAGCCTGCGGCCGTGGATCTGGACGAGCTGGTGGCACGGGAGGCGGTGCGGGACCTGATCGCCCGGTACACGTGGGCGGGGGACCGGGGGCGCAGCGCCGAACTGGCGGCGCTCTTCACCGACGACGGCGTGCTCGACGTGGGCGCCCACGGGGGGCGCTGGGTCGGGGCGGCGACCATCGCCGCCGAGCTCGACGCCGTGGCGGCCCGGGTCGCCGAGGCGGGCGCGGCGCCGGGGCCGGTGCGCCACCACGTGTCGAGCGTGGTGATCAACGTCGAGCAGTCGGCCGACGACAGCCCCCCGAGCACGGCGACCGCGTCGTCGTACTTCCTCGTGATCACCGCGATCGGCCCCGACCACTGGGGCCGCTACCGCGACCGGTTCATCCGCCTGCCCGGAACCAGCGACGACCCGACCGGCGGCGGCTGGCGGTTCGCGGAGCGGACGGTGCGGGTCGACGGGCACCACCCGGACTCGCTGATGGTGCGCCCGACCACGGCCAACTGAGACCCGCCGTCGGTCAGACGGCGGCGGGAGCGGCGACCTCGACCTCGGGGCGGCTCGAGCAGAGGCGCCAGAAGGCGCGGTAGCTCTCGTGCTCGAGGGCGGGCACGACCCACCCGGCGTCGACCAGCTCCTGGTGGTAGCGGGGCAGGTTCCGCCACGGCACGCCCATGTCCATGTGGTGGGCCAGGTGCCAGCCGGTGTTGTACGGCGTGACGGTGAGGCGCGCCGCGAGCGACTGGTGCACGTGGTGGGTGGTGAGGCGACGATCGGGCGAGGCCTGCATGCCGCCGTGCTCCGCGATGGCGCGCAGGCGGTTCAGCACGCGCCACACCGTCATCCACGGGCCGAGCCAGCACACCGGGTAGAGCCACCAGCGGCCGGTGGCCGCCCAGATGATCGCCCACAGGGCGAGATGGGTGCCGAGTATGCGGGCCGCGAAGGGACGAGACGCCTTGCCCTTCAGGGCGAGGAACAGCGGCTTGAGGTTCTTCCAGCCCGAGATGCCCACGGCGTCGCGGGTGAGCTTGCGCCGCCACGAGGCCCTGGTGATCGGGTAGCCGTTGTAGAGGGCGAGATCGGGCTCGGTCGGCCCGAACTCCTCCTTGTGGTGGGCGAAGTGCGACCGGCGGTACACGTCGAAGGGGACGAAGGCCGGGTAGTCGAGCAGCCACCGTCCGACGAAGTCATTGAGCGGGCGGGAGTGGAACAGCAGCCGGTGGGCGGCCTCGTGGCCGAGGATCGCCATGCGGGCGAAGATCGGCCCCATCACCAGGAACAGGGCGATGAACCCGATCGGGTTCCCCCACCAGGCGGCCGCGCCCCAGAGCACGATGATGGCGAGCCACAGGCCGGCGACGGTGCGGGCGCTGGCCAGGTCGGAGAAGTGGCGG
>CAZUYW010000402.1:0-2545 GCA_964624775.1 uncultured Iamiaceae bacterium | reverse complement strand
CCGACCGGCGGGTCCACACCTCGGGCCCGGGGATCCGTTCCACGATCGCCAGCCATGCCATCCCGACCACCGCGCCGTCGACCACGGCCACGAAGGGGAGGTGGGTCGACGCGTGGCGCTCGGCCCACGCCCGCAGCGCGGCGGTGAACCCGGCCAGGTCGGTGGTCGGCACCTCGCCCCGGTCGACGCGCCACGTCCAGCGCAGACGGGCGACCGCGTCGAGGTCGTCGCCCTCGGCGACCCGGACGATGACGCCCGGCTCCGGCATCAGGAGCCGCCGGTGTTCTCGTCGACGTACTCGTGGGTCAGGTCGTTGGTGAGCACGGTGAAGGTGCCGTCGCCGAGCCCGAGGTCGAGCACGATGTCGAGGTGGCGCTCGGCCATGTGGGCGCGCACCGCGTCCTCATCGTGGGTGATCGACACGCCGCCCTCGGCCACGGTGACCCCGCCGTAGGAGGCTGACACCCGCTCCTGGTCGAAGTCGATGCCCGCCGAACCGGCCTCCGACGCGAGCCGCCCCCAGTAGGGGTCCTGCCCGTACCACGAGCACTTGCACAAGGCGGAGCGGGCGATCTGGCGAGCGGCGAGCTCGGCGTCGTGCTCGGACGCGGCGCCCGACACGGTCAGGCGCACGACCTTGGTGGCCCCCTCGGCGTCGCCGGCCATCTGCCCGGCCAGGTCGGCGCAGGCCGCGGCGATCGCCGCGCCCAGGTCGGCGGTGGGCACGGGCCCGGCGGCGCCGCTGGCGAGGATGATCACGGTGTCGTTGGTGGAGCGGCAGGCGTCGGTCATGAGCCGGTTGAAGCTCGTGGCCACCCCGGCCCGCAGCAGCTCGCGCAGCTCGTCGTTGCCCACCTCGGCGTCGGTGGTGAGCACGGCGAGCATGGTGGCCATGTTCGGGGCGAGCATCGCCGCCCCCTTGGCCATGCCGCCCACGAGGGCACCCGTGTCCCCCACCGCCTGCAGGGTCTGCTTGGCGTGGGTGTCGGTGGTGCGGATCGCCTCGGCGGCCGCGGGACCGCCGTCGGGCGTGCGGGCCGCGGCGAGCGCGGGCACCCCCGCCAGGATCGTGTCGATCGGGAGCGGGATGCCGATGAGGCCGGTCGAGCAGACGAGCACCTCGTGGGGTTCGCAGCCCAGCTCGGCGGCGGTGGCGGCGCACATGGCCTGGGCGTCGGCCCGGCCCGGCCCGCCGGTGGCGGCGTTGGCGTTGCCCGAGTTGAGGATCACCGCGACGGCCCGCCCGCCGGTGCGGGCGAGGTGGGCGTCGGAGGTGAGCACCGGCGCCGCGGTCATCTTGTTGTCGGTGAACACGGCCGCGGCCGGGACGGCGACGCCGTCCGCGGTGGCGACGAGGGACAGGTCCGGGTCGCCGGAGGCCTTGATGCCGCAGGCGATGCCGGCGGCGACGAAGCCCCGGGGGTCGGTGACGCTCATGGTGGTCCTTGGGTGCGGGCGGGTGCCGGGCGGATCAGGGGTAGAGGCCGACGGTGGGCAGGCCGGCCGTCTCGGGCAGGCCGAGGGCGACGTTGGCCGCCTGGACCGCGCCGCCCGAGGCGCCCTTGGTGAGGTTGTCGAGGGCGGCGACGGCCACGACCCAGCCGGTGCGCTCGTCGGCGCAGGCGGTGACGTGCACCGCGTTGGAGCCGAGCGTGGCCTTGGTGGACGGCGGATCGGTGCGCACGGTCACGAAGGGCTCGGCGTCGTAGGCGGCGTGCAGCACCTCGAGCACCGAATCGGTGGTGACGGCGCCGGCGGGGCGGGCGTAGCAGGTGGCCAGGATGCCCCGGTTCATCGGGGCGAGGTGCGGCGTGAACAGCACCTGGGCCGACGCACCGGCGACGTGGGCGAGGTTCTGCTCGATCTCGGGGGTGTGCCGGTGGGTGAGCAGCCCGTAGGCGGTGAAGTCCTCGTCGACCGTGCAGAAGGTGGTGTTCGGCTTCGGCGGCCGGCCGGCGCCGGACACGCCGCTCGCCGCGTCGACCACGATCCCGGTGGGCTCCACCACGCCGGCCGCCAGGAGCGGGGCCAAGGCGAGGGTGGCGGTGGTGACGTAGCAGCCGGGGGTGGCGACGAGGCGGGCCCCGGCCAGCTCGGCGCGGAACAGCTCGGGCAGGCCGTACACCGCGTCGGCCAGCAGCTCGGGCACGGTGTGCTCGGCGCCGTACCAGGTCGGGTACAGCGAGGCGTCCTTGAGCCGGAAGTCGGCGCCGAGGTCGACCACGACCCGGTCGGGGGCGAGCAGGTCGGGCACGATCGCCTGGCTGGTGCCGTGGGGCAGCCCGCAGAACACGAGATCGAGCTCGTGGGCGTCGGCCAGGCCCGCCTCGTAGGGCACGAAGGCGAGATCCGGATAGGCGACGGCCAGGCTCGGGTACAGCTCGGCGACCCGCGTGCCGGCCTGGCTGTCGCCGGTGGCCACGACGACCTCGAGATCGGGGTGGGCGACGGCGAGGCGCAGCAGCTCGGCGCCCGTGAACCCCGATGCCCCGATGATGCCGACCCGTACCGTCATGCCCGGCACTCTATGCGATCGCGTGCATGA
>CAZUYW010000401.1:0-2561 GCA_964624775.1 uncultured Iamiaceae bacterium | reverse complement strand
TGCCCTCGGCGCCGTCGACCGGGCGGGCCGGGAAGTGGCCCGCCTCGATGCCGGCCACGAGGCTCGCCACGACGGCCCGGAAGCGGTCGAGGCGGGCGGTGTCGAGCGGGTAGCCGATGCGCTCGAACCGGCCCCGCTGGCTCGTGAACCAGTACTCGGCGTGCACCTCCTCGACCCCGAGCGCCTGCTGGGCGGCCAGCCCGTAGATGGCGAGCTGGAGGAGCTGGCCCCGCTTGACCGGGTCGTCGCCGAGGCCCTTGTAGGTGGCGGACGAGCCGGTCTTGTAGTCGACGACGAGCGCACCGCCCGATCGGGTGCGGTCGAGGCGGTCGATGAACCCCTTGAACCGCAAGGTCCGGCCGTCGGGGAGCTCGACGGTGGCCGGTGGCACCTCGCCGACGCCGAAGGACAGCTCGGCCCGCTCGGGGACCGCGCCGGCGGCCGCCCGGCGCGCGGAGTCTCCGTCGAGGATGGTGGCGAGGTCGCGGCGGATGGCGGCCGCCCGCACCGTCCAGAGGGCGGGGTGGCCGGTGAGCCCGCGAGCAGAGAAGTCGTCGAACACCTGGCTCGCGAGCTCCTGGACCCGGTCGTGGTGGGCGGCGTCCCAGGGCTGCTCCGGGGCGATGCGATCCGCGGGCGCCTTCGCCGTCTCCTCCTCAATGAAGCGCTCCATCACCTCGTGCACGATCGTGCCGACCGTGGTGGCCTCGGCCTCGATCGACTCGCCCGGCACCTCGGGCACGTCGATCCCGAGCACGTGCTGGAGCAGGTACCGCCGGGGGCACCCGGCGTAGGTCTGGAGGCGGGTGGGCGACAGGGCCGAGGCGTCGACGGGCGACGGCAGCCCGTCGACCACGACGTGGCCCTCGAAGCGGGTGTAGCGGCCGAGCCGGCGATCCCGGCGCAGCTCCCAGGCCCGGGCGAGCGCGGGGTGGACCGCGTTGAGCCAGTGCTGCTCGGCCGGCTGGCCGGCGGCGACGGCGCGTGCGAGCACCGCGAGCTCGGCGTCGTGACGCCCGGCGGGCACGCCGGGGCCGGGGGCGCGCACGGCCGCGAGGTGGCTGGGCAGGGTGGTGCACGCCTCGCGCACCGCCGGATCGTCGAGGTCCCGGGCGTAGAGCGGTCGCGCGGATCCGGCGAGCGATCCGACCGCATCGAGGAACCAACGGGCCGGGCGCTGCTCGCGGCCCGTGCGCTGGTCGGCTCGGGCCACGGTGAGGATCCGTTCGGGGGCCGCGGCCAGCGCGCTGAGCCAGGCCCGGCGCTGCCCGGCGCGCTGCTCGGTGAGGAGGGGCACCTCGCCCTCGGCGAGGACGCGGTCGGCGTCGGGCAGGAGGGCGTCGTCGGCCACGCCGCCGGGCACGATCCCGTCGGCGACGCCGAGCACGTACACGACGTCGAGGTCGAGCCCGACGGCGGCGCGGTAGGCGTCGACGAGGATGCCGGTGCCGAACCGCGACGCCTGCGGCGCGGCGGCGTCGAGCTGCACCCGCAGGGTGCGGGCGAAGCGATCGGCGTCGGGCGCGGGGTCGAGCCCGTCGAGCCCGGCCAGGGCGTGGATCGCCTGGCGGGTGGCGGCGAACGCTTCCTGCTCGGCGATCGGCCAGTGCTCGCGGTCCCCCGGCCCGCCGACGAGCGCGTCGAGCAGCTGCCCGCACCACTCGGCCCAGCGGCGCCAGGTGGTGGGCGCCGGATCGGGGGTGAGCCGACGGTCGAGGTGGTCGAGGAAGCGGGCGAGGGACCGAGCGTCGTCGCGGCGGCGCTCGACCCGGCGGAGGCGGACCTCGTCGAGCGCGACCTCGGGATCGGTGGTGGCCTCGCTCGCCTCGGAGATCACGGCCTCGAGCCCCGTGCGCCACCGCTCCAGGCCGCCGACGATGCCCGCCCGACGCGAGAGCCGGTCGACCGTGGCGGCATCGGGCCGGACCGCGCCGGCTGGCGTCGGTGCGGTGGCGATCCAGTCGATCAGGGCCTGGCGCTCCCAGCCGCCGGCGGGCAGCGCCAGCGCGCCGAGCAGGGTGCGCCCCGGGAGCGCCTGGGCGAGGCGGCGCGTGGAGGGGGCGACGATCGGGATCCCGGCCTGGTGGAAGGCGGCTCGCAGGAGCAGGGCGTAGGGCTGCGGCGTGCCGTGGAGGACGGCGATGCGGTCCATCGGGGTGCCCGCCGCCAGGCGCGCCGCGACGTCGCGCACGACGGCGAGCACCTCGACGTCGGCGCTCGGCGCCGACCACGCCGCCGTGCCGAGTGGGGCGGCGTGATCGGGCACGGCGAGGTCGGGTGCGCCGAGCTGGGCCGCCCGCACGGGCAGGTCGGCGTCGACCGTGGGGTCACCGGTGGCCCCGAGGAGCACGGTCACGGGGGTGGCCGCGGCGAGGCCGGCGACGAGGGCGTCCTGCCCGGGCAGGAAGGGTTCGGGCAGGTGGATCACGACGGGGCCGAGCGCCGCCGCGAGGCCGGGGTCGGCGGCGAGGGCCTGCCGCGCCGCGTCGAGGAGGTCGTGCTCGTCGGCGCGGTCGCCGAGCCGCGCCGTGACCGAGCCCGCGAGGCGCACGACGTCGGCC
>CAZUYW010000400.1:0-2574 GCA_964624775.1 uncultured Iamiaceae bacterium | reverse complement strand
GCGTCGGTGACGGTGGTGCGGGCCCAGGCGAGATCGGCCTTGCCGGTGGGGCGGCGGCGCACCTCGTCGACCACCACGATCCGCCGCGGCACCTTGAAGGCGGCGAGGCGGGCGCGGCAGTGGCGATCGAGGTCGTCGAGATCGAGGTCGTGCCCGGCCCGCACGGCGAGCACGGTGGCCACGGTCTCGCCGAAGCGATCGTGGGGCACGCCGACGACGACGGCGTCGAACACGTCGGGATGGGCCTTGAGCACCATCTCGACCTCTTCGGGGAAGACCTTCTCGCCGCCGGTGTTGATCGACGACGCGCCCCGGCCGAGCAGGGTGACCGAGCCGTCGGCCTCGACCCGGGCGAGGTCGCCGGGCACCGCCCAGCGGTGGCCGTGGAGGTCGAGGAAGGTGTCGGCGCTGCCCTCGGGATCGCCGTGGTAGCCGAGGGGGATGCGGCCCTTGCGGGCGAGGCGGCCGACGAGCCCGCTGCCGGGCGGGGCGGGCCGGCCGGCGTCGTCGAGCACGGCGGTGTCCTCGTCGACGTGGAAGCGGGGGAGCGACACCGTGGCCTGGCCGGCCCAGATCGGCATGTGGCCCTGGCCGCCGGTCTCGGAGGTGCCGTACCCGTCGACGACCACGGCCCACGGCACGTGGGCGAGGATCGACTCGCGGACGGCGGGGGAGAGGACGGCGCCGCCCGAGAGGATGACGAGGAGGTCGTCGAGCTCCCACGCATCGGGGTGCGCGGCGAGGGCATCGCCCAGCGGGCGGCCGAAGGCGTCGCCGACGATGACGAGGATCGTGGCGTGCTCGCGGGCGGCGAGGGACCAGAGCCGCTCGGCGTCGAAGGTGGCGGCGGTATCGATGATGACGGCGCCACCCGACAGGAGCGTCGTGAGCGCCGTCCAGTGGGCGGTGCCGTGGGTGAACGGCGAGGCGGGCAGGCAGCGCCACCGGCCGTTGCGGGCGGTCTCGGCGATCTGGCCCGGCTCGGTGATCGGGTCGCCGCCCGGGTTGCCGCCGCCGAGCGCGGCGAACAGCAGGTCCTCGTGGCGCCAGATCACGCCCTTGGGCAGGCCCGTCGTGCCGCCGGTGTAGAGCAGGTAGCGGTCGTCGCCGCTGCGGGTGACCGCTGGGCGTTCGGGGCTGGACGCGGCGAGCGCGGCCTCGTAGTCCTCGCCACGTGCGAGGAGGTGAGGTGGCTCGCCCCCGGCGTCGGCCAGGGCCGTGTCCAGGAGGTGGCGGCGATCCGCGTCGTGCACGATCACCTTCGGGCGGCCGTCGGCGAGGAGGTAGCGCAGCTCGTCGCTCGTGTAGCGGGTGTTCACGTTGAGCGGGACGGCCCGGACCTTGAACGCCGCGAGCATGGCCTCGAGGTACTCGGGGCCGTTGCGCATCATGAGCGCCACGTGATCCCCGGGGCCCACGCCGAGCGCGGCGAACGCGCCGGCGAGCCGGTTCACCCGCTCGTCGAGGGCGGCGTAGGTGAGGCGGCGCTCGTCGGCCACGATCGCCTCGCGCGCGGGGACGGTGTCCACGACGAGCTCGAAGAGGTCCCCCAGGTTCCACGTCCCCACGGGCGGCGACGGTAGCGGTCCACGATCGGACTGTGCGAAGCGCCGCGGGACCCGCGACGATGGGGCGATGGCCAGACGAGCGCTCGGGATCCGCCACCACCGCGAGGAGCACGCCGGCGGGCGCGCCCAGGTCCTCCGGGCCGGGGTGCTCGGCGCCAACGACGGGCTGCTGTCCACCGCGAGCCTCCTGGTCGGCGTGGCCTCGGCCTCGGCCGGGCGGCCGGTCCTGCTCGCCACCGGGGTCGCTGCAGTCGTGGCCGGTGCCGGTTCGATGGCGATCGGCGAGTACAGCTCGGTCTCCTCGCAGCGCGACGCCGAGAAGGCCGACCTCGAGATGGAGGCCGAGGAGCTGCGCACCATGGCGCGCGCCGAGCTGGCCGAGCTCACCCAGATCTACGTCGGGCGCGGCCTGCCCCAGGAGCTCGCCCGCGAGGTGGCCGAGACGCTCACCGAGCACGACGCCCTGGGCGCCCACGCCCGCGACGAGCTGGGCCTCGACCCGAACGACCTGTCCAAGCCGCTCGAGGCCGCGGTCACCTCGGCGGTCAGCTTCGCCGTGGGCGCGCTCGTGCCGCTGCTCGTGGTGCTGGTGGCCAGCGCGTCGCTGCGGGTGCCCGCGGTGGTGGTGTCGACGCTGATCGGCCTGGGCCTGCTGGGCGCGGTGGGGGCGTGGCTCGGCGGCGCGCCGCTGCTGCGACCCGCGCTGCGGGTCCTCATCGGCGGCGCCGCCGCCATGGCCATCGCGTGGGCGGTCGGTCAGCTCTTCGACGTCCAGGTGGCGTGAGCCACCCGCGTCACTCGTAGTAGCGGAAGATGATCTCGCTGACGCACGAGGGCTTCGGCGCGCCCTCCACCTCGAAGGTGAAGGTCATGTACACCTGGGCGCCGCCCGGGATGTCCTCGACCTCGGTGAGCTGGGCGCCCATCCGGAGCTTCGAGCCCACGGGCACGGGCGACGGGAAGCGGACCTTGCCGCAGCCGTAGTTGACGCCCATCTTGATGCCCT
>CAZUYW010000399.1:0-2577 GCA_964624775.1 uncultured Iamiaceae bacterium | reverse complement strand
GCCCCGGCCGCCGATCACCGCCCTGCGTCGATCGGAGTCCCATGCGCCGCACCCGTCCCCATGTCCCGGCCCAGGTGGCCGTGCTCGTCGCGGTCCTCGGCTGCGCTGCGCCCGCGTGCGCCGGCCGGGGGCCGGCCGCCCGCACCGCGCCCGTGCCCGACGGCGGTCGCGGCCTGGTCGCCACGGTCACCCACGTGGTCGACGGCGACACGATCGACGTGCGCCTCCCCGCCGGCGCCGCCGAACGGGTCCGCCTCCTCGGGATCGACACCCCCGAGACGGTGAAGCCCGACACCCCGGTGCAGTGCGGCGGCCCCGAGGCGTCGGCGCACACCAAGGCGCTCCTCCCCCCGGGCACCGCGGTCCTCCTGCAGCGCGACGTCGAGGCGCGCGACCGGTACGGCCGTCTCCTGGCCTACGTGTGGCGGGCGCGCGACGGACGGTTCGTCAACCGCGACCTGCTCACCGGCGGCTACGCCCGGATCCTGTCGATCCGCCCCAACACCACCCGGGCCGCCGAGCTCGCAGCCGCCTCGTCGGCGGCTCGGGCCGCGGGTCGGGGCGTGTGGGGTGCCTGCCCGTCGAGCAGTGGTCCGGGTCCGTGACGTGGGCGATAGCGTCTCCGGGGTGAGCGACGAGGCCCCGGGCAGCGATCTCGCCGAGCGACTCGGGTACGCACCCGACGCGCGGCTGGTGATCATCAACGCCGACGACCTCGGCCTGAGCCACGCCGCCAACACCGCCATCTACGAGGCGCTGCGCACCGGCCTGGCCACCAGCGCCACGATCATGATTCCCTGCCCCTGGGCGCGCGAGGCCGCCTCGCACTACCGCGGTGAGGACATCGGGGTGCACCTCACGCTCAACGCCGAGTTCGATCGCTACCGCTGGGGGCCGATCACCCACGCGCCCTCGCTGCTCGACGGCGATGGCGGGTTCCCCCGCACCATCTCGGACCTCTGGGACCACGCCGACCTCGACGAGGCCCGCCGCGAGCTGCGGGCCCAGGTCGAGCGGGCGATCCTGTGGGGCTTCGACATCAGCCACCTCGACTCCCACATGGGCGCCCTGCAGCTGCGCCCCGAGTTCTTCGACATCTACCTCGACCTCGCCGTCGAGTTCGCGCTCCCGATCCGCCTGTCGGGCGGCGCCACCGAGCGGGCGATCGGGTTCCCGTTCCGCAGCCTCGCCGCCGAGGAGGGCGTGGTGTTCCCGGACCACTTCGTCTACGTGAACGGCGTCGGCAGCAGGGTGGGCATCGAGGCCGCGGTGGACCAGCTCCGGCCGGGCGTCACCGAGCTCTACGTCCACCCCGCCCTGGACACGCCCGAGCAGCGCGCCCTCGACGACAACTGGGCCAACCGGGTCGACGACCACCACCTGGTGTGCTTCGACGAGCGGCTGCGCACCACCCTCGAGCGCCAGGGCGCGGTGCTGATCGGCTACCGCGAGCTGCGGGCCCTGCAGCGGTCGGGCACGGCCTGAGCGGACCTTCAGCCGAAGTCGGTGTCGGCGGCGACTGCCGCCAGCGCACCCCGGAACGGCTCGCTCCCCTGCACGGCGAGCACGGCCAGCAGGGGCCCGGTGGCCCCGGTGGTCTTCGAGCGGCCGCGCATGAAGGTGACGTTGGGATCCAGCTCGCCCCGCCCGATGGCGACCGCCTCGGCGTAGGGCGTGGTCAGGGTCGGCTCGTCGTCACCGCCGGCCTCGGCCGGGGCCACCGTCACGGTTCCCCCGACGAGCGCGACGCGGATGCGGGCCTCGCCAGCGGGCCCGCCCGCGATGACGTGGACCACCGAGCCCTGCGCAGCCGGATCGACCGGCACGCCCTCGAGGGCGGTGGTGAGCGCCGCGCACCAGTCAGCGTCGAGGAAGGCGGGCACGGCGGTCACCGTAGCCCGGCGAAGAGATCGTGCTCGGGGGTCGTGGTGGGCACGCGACTGTCGGCGAGCTGGTAGTCCTCCCACGGGTACGCCGCGGCCACGACGTCGTCGGGCAGGCCGAACCAGAACGGCGAGGCCGGGTCGATCTGGGTGGCATGGGCGCGCAGGGCCGCCGAGCGGGCGCCGTAGAACGCCTGGACGTCGATCTGGGTCGTGATCCGGTGGTCCTGGGAGGGACGGTCGAACCAGCGCTGGTCGAACGGCGACTCCAGGCCACGCTCCAAGAAGGCGTCGTGCATGGCCAGGAACCGGGCCCGGGACCAGGTCGAGTAGTAGAGCTTCTGCGGTGTCCACGGCTCCCCGGCATCGGGGAACCGCTCCGGATCGCCGGCCGCGTCCCACGCCACGATCGAGATGTCGTGGACGCGCAGGTGATCGGGGTGCGGGTAGCCCTGCTGGTCGTCGCCGTAGGTGAGGATCACGTGGGGGCGGGTGCGGCGGACCACCGCCACGAGGCGCTCCACCGCCTCGTCGAGCGGGGCCTTGGCGAAGCACCGGGGATCGGCGTTGGCCTCCGAGTCGGGCATGCCCGAGTCCCGGTAGCCGAGCCACACGAGCTCCTGGAACCCGATCACCGCGACCGACGCCTCGAGCTCGGCCCGGCGCACCTCGGCCAGGTGCTCGTGCACCTCGG
>CAZUYW010000398.1:0-2592 GCA_964624775.1 uncultured Iamiaceae bacterium | reverse complement strand
CGCGGCGTGATGGTGGTCAACGCCCCGCAGTCGAACATCCTCTCGGCCGCCGAGCAGACGATGGCCCTGCTGCTGGCCCAGGCCCGCAACATCCCCCAGGCCCACGCCGCGCTGGTCGCCGGCCGGTGGGAGCGCTCGAAGTGGGAGGGCGTGGAGCTCGCCGACAAGACGCTCGCCGTCATCGGCCTCGGTCGCATCGGCAAGCTCGTGGCCCAGCGGGCGATGGCGTTCGGGATGCGCATCATCGCCCACGACCCGTTCGTGGCGCCCGAGCGGGCCCAGGCCATGAACATCGAGCTGGTCGACCTCGACACGGTCGCCGCCCAGGCCGACTTCCTCACCCTCCACGTGGCCAAGACGCCCGAGACGATCGGGCTCATCGGCCCCGCGTTCCTCGCCAAGGCCAAGCCGAGCCTGCGGGTCATCAACGTGTCCCGCGGCGGCATCGTCGACGAGGCCGCGCTGGCCGATGCCATCCGCTCCGGCCAGATCGCGGGCGCCGCGCTCGACGTGTTCGACAAGGAGCCCACCACCGAGTCGCCGCTGTTCGAGCTGCCCCAGGTGGTCGTCGCCCCGCACCTCGGCGCCAGCACCCAGGAGGCCCAGGAGAAGGCCGGCGACACCATCGCCGAGCAGGTCGGCCTCGCCCTCGCCGGAGAGTTCGTGCCCTTCGCCGTGAACGTCGACGCCGCCGAGGCGTCCGAGACCGTGCGCCCGTTCCTCGCCGTCGCCGAGCAGCTCGGCGGCGTGTTCGCGGGCCTGGCCGGCGGCGTGCCGAGCGACGTGGCCATCGAGTACTCGGGCGAGCTCGCCGGCTACGACACCCGCATCCTCACCCTGTCGGTCCAGAAGGGCCTGTTCGGGGCGGTCAGCGCCGACCCCATCTCCTACGTGAACGCCCCGCAGTACGCGGAGGCCCACGGCATCACCGTGACCTCCACGTCGACGTCGAGCTCGGTCGACTGGATCAACCTGATCTCGATCGAGGGCGGCGGCCACCGCATCGGCGGCACGATCGTGGGCCTCAAGGCCTCGCCCCGACTCGTGCAGATCGACGGCCACACGGTCGACGTCCCGCCGTCGGCCAACCTGCTCGTGGTCCAGAACGACGACCGTCCCGGCGTCATCGGTCGGGTCGGCACCATCCTGGGCGACGCCGGCGTCAACATCGCCGACATGGACGTGGGCCGCTCGGTCACCACCAACGAGGGCGCCCTCATGGTGATCGCCACCAGCGGCCCGGTGCCCGACGAGGTCGCCGCCGCGCTCCGCGCGTCCGACGGCATCACGTCGGTCGCCGTCATCGCCGCCCGCTGACCCGACCCGCGCCGCCCGCCGACGCGGTGCGGCGCCGATGCTGCTTCGGCGCGCCTACGCTTCCGCCTGCGGCGCGGGCCGCACCGGCACGGCCGGGAACTGCGAGGACCGAGGGGTTTGCCATGGGGCTGATGGACAAGATCAAGGGCGAGCTGGTCGACCTGATCGAGTGGATGGACGACGATCGGTCCATCCTGGCCTGGCGCTTCCCGCGCTACGAGAACGAGATCAAGAACGGCGCCCAGCTGATCGTGCGCGAGGGCCAGGAGGCGGTGTTCGTCTACCGGGGCCAGCTCGCCGACCGCTTCGGTCCGGGCCACTACGAGCTCACCACCGAGAACCTGCCGATCATGAGCACGCTGCAGGGCTGGAAGTACGGCTTCAACAGCCCGTTCCGCAGCGAGGTGTACTTCATCAACACCCGCCCGATCACCGACCTGCGCTGGGGCACGCCCACGCCGGTCACGGTGCGCGACCCCGACTTCAAGATGGTCCAGGTCCGAGCGAACGGCCTGTGCGTGGTGAAGATCGCCAACACCGAGATCTTCCTCAAGGAGGTCATCGGCACCGACTCGACCGTCAACGTCGAGGAGATCACCGAAATCCTGCGCCGAGTCATCACCCTCGCCTTCTCGGACCTCATCCTCGAGACCAAGCTCGGCGTCATCGACCTCCAGGGTCGCCAGGTCGAGCTCTCCGACAAGCTGCGCCAGTTCGTGGCCGACCGGGTCGACGACGAGTTCGGCCTGTCGATCGAGTCGGTCACCATGAACATCTCCCTGCCCGAGGAGATCACCGCGGCCATGACCCGCGGCGTCGCCCGAGGCGTCGAGGAGGGCGGGTTCCTCGACAACGTCGGGGACCTCAACCGCTACCAGCAGGCCAAGCAGGCCGACGCCATGGTCGCGGCGGCCAACAACCCCGGCGGCGGCGGGTCCATGGGCGACCTCATGGGCCTCGGCGTCGGCATGGCCATGGCCGGCCAGATGGCCAGCTCCATGCAGGGTGCGGGTCAGGCCGGTGCGGCGGCCGCGCCGCCGCCGCTGCCCGGCGGGGCCACGTTCCACGTCGAGATCGGCGGCGCCGCCCAGGGGCCGTTCAACCTGCAGCAGATCCAGGCCGGCATCGCCAACGGCCAGGTCACGCCCACCTCGCTGGTGTGGACCACGGGCATGGCCGCGTGGGCCGCCGCCAACACGGTGCCCGCGCTGCAGCCGCTCTTCGCCGCCCCGCCGCCCCTCCCGCCGGCCGCGCCCCCGGCGCCGCCCGCGGCTC
>CAZUYW010000397.1:1313-2598 GCA_964624775.1 uncultured Iamiaceae bacterium | reverse complement strand
GGCAGGGCGAACGCCGCGGTCTTGCCGGTGCCCGTCGCGGCCTGGCCGAGCAGGTCGCTGCCGGCCACGATCGGCGGGATGGCCTCGCGCTGGATCGGCGTGGGCTCCTCGTAGCCGAGCTCGCTCAGCGCGTCGAGGATGGCCGGACGCAGGCCGAGCTCGGCGAAGCCGACAGCGTCGTCATCGGAGCCATCGGGGTGCTCGGGGGCGTGCTCGGTCATCCGGGCATGCTGCCCGCCCGCGGGCCGGGACGCCATTCCGCGATCAGGCGTCGAAGTCGACGTCGATGATGCGGCCGACCCGATCGGCCGCGCTCGGGGCGAGCTCGTCGACGACGAAGGCCCGCTGCAGCCACCGGTCGGTGCCGTCGAACCGGGCGCCGAACGCGCTGCGCCCGTGGATGGCGACGTGGTTGTCGACGACCAGCAGATCGCCGGGCTCGAGGGCCACGCCGAGGCGGGTCTCGAGGGCGACGGTGCGGAACCGGTCGAGCGCCTGGGCCGCCGCCGGGTCGACCGCGGTCATGATGTCGGCGTCGAAGAGGAGGGTGGGGCGCTCGAGGTCCTCGGAGAGCACGGCGACGGGCGGACCGAGCGGCGTGTCCGGGGTGCCGCCGAACGACTCGTCGACCCGCATCCGGAACGCAGGGCGGCGCAGCTGGGCGATGGTGGCCTCGTCGAGGTGGGGGAGCACCTCGGTGACGCTGCACAGGAAGGTGCGGGCCGACGGATCGCCCTTCAGGCACACCAGGAGGAGGTGGTGGGGCCGGTGCGGGTGGAAGGCCGTCTCGGTGTGGAACTCGAGGTCGACCGCGGAGGAGGTCGAGGTCTGGCGCAGCGCGCCGTCGGGCGTCGGGAGGAGGTTCTGGACGACCGAGCCGCCGTGCTCGGGGGCGTACCCGATGGGCTCGCCGAGCACCGTGCCCACGGCGAGCAGGACGAGCTCGCTGGTGCGGTCCTTGGTCGTGGGGGCGGTGGGGGAGTCGGGGGTGGTGGGCACGTCGCCGACCGGGGCGCCCTTGACGAGCACCGCGCCGATGCGGGGCTCCTGGTCGCCCAGGCTCCGGAGGGCCTCGAGCACCGCGGCGGGCAGGTCGGGGGCGAGGCGGTGGGCCTCGTCGACGAGCGCCTCGGTGACGACCGGGTCCTGGGCGTGGCCGTCGGGACGGGCCAGGTGGGCGAGGAAGGCGGTCCAGTCGTCCGGGCGCGTGACGACGACGGGGACGGGCCGGTGCGGGCGGGTCGTGAGCAGGGTCGTCATGGCGACCATGATACAGATGTTTCAG
>CAZUYW010000397.1:0-1213 GCA_964624775.1 uncultured Iamiaceae bacterium | reverse complement strand
ACACCGCCGATCTGCGGGTTGCCGACGATCGTCCCGAACGCCCAGTCGACCGAGCCGTCGGCCGGCACGCTGCCGTCAGGCCCCTGGTAGGGGCACGGGCCGCTGCCGTCGGGGCCGATGTGGACCACCGAGCCCGGCGGGCCCATCTCCCGGTCGGCGACCACGAACGGTGCGTAGTCCGCCGATGCCCCCGACGGCGCCAGCGCCGTGCCGGCACCGATCGCCAGCGCGCCTGCCGCCAGCAGTGCTGCGAGTCGTCGCCCCCGTGCCATGACCGCCTCCCCAGGTGGTGTGCCTGACCGGGCCGAGGCTACCGGTCGGCGCCGGCGGGCGCCCGGGGATCAGGGATCGGTGAAGACGTCGCCCTCGGTCCAGGCCGCGTCGATGCGGGCCAGGCGATCGGTGGCGATGTCCTGGAGGCGGGCGGCGACGCCGGCCACCAGCGCCTCGAAGAGCGCGAGTGCCGCGACGTGCGAGTCGAAGGGTCCGACGCTCACCGAGGTGACCGGGAAGACGATCCGGGCGTGCGATGCGAGCGGGGACAGCTCGGAGTTGGTGAGGGCGATGACCCGGGCCTCGGCGGTGGTGGCCTGCTCGACCGCGGCCAGCACCCAGCGGTCGTACCGGGGCAGGTCGAGGGCGAGGACGACGTCGCCGGGCTCGAGCTCGGCGAGCGTGCGCCACACGGCGACCTCGCTGCCGTGCACCAGGCGGATGCCGGGTCGGATCATGCCGAGCTCGGTCACGACCTGATCGGCGATGCCCCGTGAGTCGTCGGCGGCGATCACGTAGACGGCGGCGTCGGTGTCGGCGAGCAGGGCGACGGCGGCGTGGAAGCGCTCGCGGTCGAGCGAGTCGAGCGTGGCGGTGATCGAGTCCGACGCGAGCACCGCCGCCCGCTCGAGGAGGTCCTCGGGCTGGGGCCGACGGATGCGCTCGGCGGCGCGGTGGAGGTCGCGGGTCAGCTCGTCGCGCACCCGTTCCTGGAGGTCGGCGAACCCGTCGAGCCCGAGCCGGGCGGTGAGGCGGACCACGCTCGCGCCGCTCGTGGCGGCCGCCTTCGCCGTGCTCGCGACGGTGCCGAACGCCACCTCGCGGGGATCGGACAGGACGACATCGGCCACCCGGCGCTCCGCAGGCGAGAGCACATCGCGGTACTGGCGGATCAGCGCGTCGACGTCCATGACCTGATCCTGTCAGGGTGGCGCGGTCG
>CAZUYW010000396.1:0-2600 GCA_964624775.1 uncultured Iamiaceae bacterium | reverse complement strand
CGCGAGCTCCAGCGCCTCGGGGTGCGGGTGGCGATCGACGACTTCGGCACGGGCTACTCCTCGCTGAGCTACCTCTCCCAGTTCCCCGTCGACATCTTGAAGATCGATCGGTCCTTCGTGATGGGCATCACGTCGGAGGCCGAGCTGCCCTCGCTCGTGCGCGGCCTGCTCGACCTCGGGCGCACCATGCACCTCGAGGTCGTCGCGGAGGGGATCGAGGACCGCGCCCAGCTGGAGCGGCTCAAGGAGGGCTCGTGCCCGCTGGGCCAGGGCTTCCTCTTCGCCGAGCCGCTCACCCCGTCCGATGTCGACCGGGTGCTCGCCCGCAACGCCCCGCTCGGCCAGCCGGTGCCGCTCGCCCTCGTGCGCGAGCGGGGCGCCGAGCGCGACGCGTCCCGTCCCGCCGCCGGCTGACGCCCGGCGATCGGCTCAGCCGGCCTCCCGCCACTGCTCGACGGCCTCGCGCGCGGCGACGAGCCCGACCAGGCCGGCAGCCAGCGGATCGGCCCACCACCAGGCCAGCGCGGCGTTGACCGCGAGGGCGACGAGGATGCTCGTGGCGAGGCACCCGTCCAGGAAGGTCATGGACGCCTCGGCGAGGAACGGCTCGCTGTCGAGGGCGGTGCCGAGGCGCCGCTTGCGCCGGGCGAGCCCGAACATCACGCAGGCGGTGATCGCGAGGTAGGCGATGCCGGCGGGCGACGAGTCCGCCTCGTGGTCGCCGAGGAGGCTGCGGACCGTGCCGACGAGCAGGTAGGTGGCCAGGACGGCGAAGGCGACCGACACCAGGCGCAGGGCGCGGCGATCGCGGCGATCGTGCTCGGCAGCATCGGAGGGCTGCAGGTGCCACACGACCACGAGCGACGCGAACACCTCCACGAGCGAGTCGAGGCCGAACGCGATCAGGGCCAGCGAGCGGGCCGCGATGCCGAGGCCGACGGTGACGAACACCTCGCCGGTGTTCCACGCGATCGTCAGCCACTGGAGGGTCCGACCCTGGCGTTCGAGCGCCGCCCGCGCCTCGGGGCGCTGGTCGCCGTCGGCCGCTGGAGGGGTCGGGGCAGCGGACATGGGTCCCATGGTGGCAGGCTGCCGTGCGCCGCCCCCAGATGGGCTCAGTCGACCGCGGCGAGCCCGTGCCGGGCGAGGACGGCGCGATCCGCGGCGCCCGGGAGCCCCCAGCCGGGCCGGTAGTCGAAGAGCTCGTCGAGCCGGACGGCCTCGAGGTCGACGTCGAGGAGCTCGAGCTGGTCCGGGGTCACCAGCGAGGGGTGCGGATGCCCGCAGGCCCGGGCGAGGGACAGCAGCTCGTGGCGGAGGGTCGCCAGGTACTGGGCGCAGCGCACGGACTTCAGCTCGGGGTCGAGGCCTCGCTGGAGCCAGGTCGACTGGGTGGCGACCCCGGTGGGGCAGCCGCCGGTGTGGCAGCGCTGCGACTGCACGCACCCGATGGCGAACATCGCCGTCCGCGCCACGTTGACCTGGTCGCACCCGAGGGTCAGCGCCATCAGGGCGTTCTCGGGCAGGCCGAGCTTGGCGGACCCGATGAACACGACGTCCTCGTGGAGGCCGGCCTCGGCGAAGGCCCGGTAGACGCGGGGGAACCCCCACTTGAAGGGCAGGGCGACGTGGTCGGCGAAGGTGAGCGGCGCCGCGCCCGTGCCGCCCTCGCCGCCGTCGACGGTGACGAAGTCGACGCCGCGCCCGGTGGCCGCCATGCGGCGGGCGAGGTCGAGCCAGAAGCGGTCCTCGCCGACGGCGGACTTGATGCCGACCGGGAGCCCGGTGGCTTCGGCGATGGTCTCGACGAGGTCGAGGAGACCGTCCACGTCGGCGAACGCGGTGTGGGCGGCCGGGCTCTTGCAGTCCTCGCCGACCGGGATGCCGCGGATCGCGGCGACCTCGGGGGTGACCTTGGCCCCGGGCAGGAACCCGCCGAGGCCCGGCTTGGCGCCCTGGCTGAGCTTGAGCTCGATCGCCCGGACGGCCGGCACCTCGTCCACCCGGTCGACCAGGCGGGCGAGGTCCAGGTGACCGTGCTCGTCCCGGCAGCCGAAGTACCCGGTGCCGATCTGCCAGACCAGGTCCCCGCCTTCGAGGTGGTACGGCGAGATGCCGCCCTCGCCGGTCGTGTGGAGCGCGCCGGCGAGCGCTGCGCCTCGGTTGAGGGCGACGATGGCGTTGGCGCTGAGCGACCCGAAGCTCATCGCCGAGATGTTGGCGATCGAGGTCGGGCGGAAGGCCCGGGCCCGTCCCCGCGCCCCGCCGAGCACCTTGGCGCCGGGCAGGGGGCGGGTGCGGTCCGGTCGGGGCGACTCGCCGGGAGGCGTGGGCACCGGGAACGCCGCGTGCTTCACGATGACGTAGTTGTGGACCCGCTCGAGATCGTTGTCGGTGCCGAAGCCGAAGGTGCGGTCGACCGACTTGGACGAGGTGTAGACCCAGCGGCGCTGGTCGCGGCTGAAGGGCCGCTCCTGGTCGTTGTCGGTGACGATGTACTGGCGCAGCTCCGGGCCGATGCGCTCCAGCACGAACCGCAGGTGGCCGGCGACCGGGTAGTTGCGCAGGATGGCGTGGTGCCGCTGCAGGGCGTCCCAGGC
>CAZUYW010000395.1:0-2601 GCA_964624775.1 uncultured Iamiaceae bacterium | reverse complement strand
CGCTGGTGAGGCCGGCGACCTGGAACCGGAAGTAGCCGACCCGGTTCGGCTGGCCATCCGCCGACACGGAGGTGCCGGCCCCCAGCGCGGTGGCGGGCGTGGCGCTGTCGGTGGTGGCGTCGGCGACGGGCACGAAGGTGAGGTCACCGGCGGCGGCCGCGTCACGGGGCGCGCTGCCTGGGCCGACCAGCACCAGGCCGGCCGCGACCAGGCCGGTCACGAACGTTCCGCGCATCCAGCGCCGCATCCCCACTCCTCGTCTGACAGGTGCCCGCCCGTCGGCTGGGCAATCTAGGACGGATCAGCAGGCTCCGCCACTGTGCGTGGTCGATTGGCGGAGTTGGCCTCGCACCGTGCTGACCCGGTGCACGCGGCGCTCGGGCCTCCACCGATCGCCTACCGTCGCCGACGTGCGCGAACGCAGCTGCGATGTGATCTTCCTCGATGCCGGCGGGGTGCTCGTCTGCCCCGATCCGGTGCGGATCGCCGCCCGGTTCGCCGAGCTCGGGGTCACCGTCGATCACCCCGAGCTCCTCGTCGCCCACTACCGGGGCGTGCACGCCATCGACCGGGCGCAGGCCGCGCCCGAGGAGTTCGGCGACTACCACGAGGCGTACGTCGACCACCTGGGCATCCCCGGCGAGCTGCGGGCGGCGGCCATCGGCGTGCTCGAGGGGCTGTGGGAGCGCTCGGGCCTGTGGACCGAGCCGCTGCCGTGGGCCCAGGCCGGGCTGGCCGCGCTCGACGCGCTCGGCATCCCGATCGTGATCGTGTCCAACGCGGACGGCACCGTCGCCAGCCTCCTCGAGGCGGCCGGCCTGCTCCAGGTCGGCCCCGGCCCGGGCATCGAGGTGGCCGGGATCATCGACTCGGGGGTGGTCGGGGTGGCCAAGCCCGACCCGCGGATCTTCGACCACGCCCTCCAGGTGGTGGGCGCCACCGCCGATCGGGCGGTGCACGTGGGCGACGCCTACCAGTACGACGTGCGCGGTGCGCGGGCCGCCGGCATCCGCCCGATCCTCGTCGACCCCCTCGGCATCCGCGACGACGCCGACTGCGAGCGCGTCCCCGACCTCCTCGCCGTCGCCGACCTCCTCGCCTGATCACTTCTGAGGGCCAGGCGTCGCACCCGTGCGACGCTGGGCGCTCAGAACGGTTCGCACCCGCAACGCACACCGTTCTGAGGGTGAGGCGTCGCACCCGTGCGACGCTGGGCGCTCAGAACGGTGGCTCAGGTGAGGCGGATGGCGACCTCGTTGGCCAGGAGGCGGCCCTCAGGGGTGAGCACGACGCGGTCGCCGCGACGGACCACGAGGCCGGCGAGGTCGTCGACGACCTGCGGGTCGACGTCGGTCGCGGCCACGCCGTCACGGGTCCGGATCGCGAGCTGGAGCCCCTCGACCCGTCGCCCGTCGGCATCGAGCGCCTCGGACCCGGCGACGGGCGACCGCCCGGCCTCGATCGCGGCGACGTAGCGCTCGGGCGTGCGCAGGTTCCACGCCCGCACGCCGTCGCGGTGGCCGTGGGCGGCGCAGCCGATGGCGAGGTACTCCCCGCCGGTCCAGTACAGGAGGTTGTGGCGGCATTCGTGCCCGGACCGGGCCCAGTTGGAGATCTCGTACCACTCGTAGCCGGCGGCGCCGAGGCGCTCGGTGGCGAGCTGGTACTGGTCGGCCTGGGTGTCGTCGTCGGGGTGGCGGGCCGGGTCGGCGGCGAGGGGCGTGCCCGCCTCCACGGTCAGTGCGTAGGCGCTCACGTGCACCGGTTCGAGGGCGATGGCGGCGTCCAGCGTGGTCGCCCACTGGTCGAGGGTCTCCCCCGCGGCGCCGTAGACGAGGTCGACGTTGAAGGGCAGCCCCGCGCCGTGGGCCGCCTCGGCGGCCCGGGCCACGTTCGCCGGGTCGTGCTCGCGGCCGAGGGTGGCGAGCACCTCGGGCACCAGCGACTGCACGCCGATGGACAGCCGGGTCACGCCGCCCGCCGCGTAGGTGCGGGCGAGCTCGGGCGTGAGGTCGTCGGGGTTGCACTCGACGGTGACCTCGGCGCCGCGCGCGCGGGGCAGGCCGTCGAGCACGTCGAGCAGGGCGCCGGGGTCGACCAGGGTGGGCGTCCCGCCGCCGACGAACGCGCTGGTGACGGGCGGGATGCCCGATGCGACCGATTCGTCCACCTGGCGTCGGCACGCGGCGAGGTAGCGATCGGCCAGGTCGGTGCGGTCTGTCCAGGTCGCGAAGGCGCAGTAGTCGCACCGCCGCCGGCAGAACGGCACATGGACGTACACCCCGAACGGCACCCGCCGAGGCTACCGATCACGACGCAGCCACTCCACGCCGTCACCCTGCGGGACCGACGCGGCCAGGCGGCCACGCATCGTGGCATTGCCGCGCTCCGTGAGGTAACTTGTCCGATCAGCGCGCTCCGTGCGCCCCGAACGTCTCAGGAGTCATCTGATGCCACCGGCCAACGACGCTGACCTGGATCCCGAAGCCGCGGGCTATGCCCGTCTCGTCGGGGAGCGCCTCCGTGCCATCCGCCGCCAGAAGCGCCTCTCGCTCCAGGAGGCCGAGGAGCTCTCGGCCCAGGAGTTCAAGGCGTCGGTGC
>CAZUYW010000394.1:0-2604 GCA_964624775.1 uncultured Iamiaceae bacterium | reverse complement strand
GTCGGGCGCGCCCGCCGGGACGCGCTTCTGGAAGAACGACTTGCCCGAGGCGCCGTCGGGGAACCGCTGCAGCATCGTCGGCCGCCCGCGCATGGCGCGCAGGAACGGCTCGCCGACCGCCAGGTAGTAGCGGACGAGGTCGAGCTTGGTCTCGCCGCGGGTGGGGAAGAAGACCTTGTTCGGGCTGGTCACCCGCACGTCGCGCCCGCCGGCGGTGACGGTGAGCTCCTCGGCGGCCATCGCCGCACGGTATCGCCGGATCCGGCGACCGGTCCGGGAATCCGCTGGTGCGCCGCGTCGGGACGGTCCATGGTGGGCCGATGGGAACTGCTGCCGCCGATGACGCCACCGCCTGGTTCGACCGCTGGGTCGACACCTACGACGCCGACCGTCGCATCCTCGTGCCCTGCTTCGACGCCTTCTACGGCACCGCCGCGGAGGTCGCGGCGTTCGGCCGCAGCGGTCCCGATGCCGAGCCGGCCCGGGTGCTCGACCTCGGCGCGGGCACCGGCCTGCTCGCAGCCGAGCTGGCGGTCGTCCTGCCGGGCGCGTCCTTCGTGCTGCTCGACGAGGCGCCCGAGATGCTCGAGCGGGCGCGCGAGCGGCTGGCCCCGCTCGGCGATCGGGTCACCACGGTCGTCGCCGACCTGGCCGACCCGTTGCCCGAGGGTCCCTTCGACGTGATCGCCTCGGCGCTGGCGATCCACCACCTCGACGATGCCGGCAAGGCGGACCTGTACGCACGGGCCGCGCAGGCGCTCGCACCCGGGGGCGTGCTGGTGAACGCCGAGCAGGTCGCCGGTCCGACGCCGGTGCTCGACGCGGCCTACCGCGAGCGGTGGGAGGCCCACACCCGGGCGCTCGGCGCGGACGACGCGATGCTCGCGGCCGCGGCCGAGCGCATGGCGATCGACCGCCCCGCTCCGGTGGAGGACCAGCTGGCCATGCTGCGGGAGGCGGGCCTGGTCGACGTCGACTGCCTGTTCCGCTCCTGGCGCTTCGCCGTGATCGCCGGCTGGGCACCGCTGACCTGACCGGGGCGGCCTCAGCTCGGCAGCGCGGCGGTGAGCGCGTCGAGCAGCGGGGTGAGCACCTCGGTGACCTGTTCGGCTGCCTCGGCGGGGGTCGACGTCGGCATCAGCAGGTGGCTCAGCGCGAGCCGCACCAGCACCTCGGCGATGCGGCGGATCGGTGCGTCGGTGAGCTCGGGCCAGGTGGTGCGGATGATGCCCTCGAGCCGGTCGGTGGTGGCCTCGACGACCACGCTGCCGGTGTTCGGGGCGGCGAGGGCGAGCAGGCCCTCGGTGCCCGAGGTGGCCTCGAGGCCCCGGATCAGCGCGTGGTCGCCGACGAGGGTGAGGAACAGCTCGAACGCGGCCCGCAGCGCGGCGCGCAGGTCGTGCCGGTGGTCGGCGACCGCGCGCTCGACCTCGTCGAGGAACTGGTCGGCGGCCCACAGCACGTAGGCGCCCACGAAGTCGTCGCGGCTGCCGAACTCGTTGTAGAGCGTCTGGCGGCTCACGTCGGCGGCGGCGGCGATGTGGCTCATGGTGATCTCGGACCAGGGCCGCTCCCCGAGCAGCTGGTCGACCGCCCGGAGGATCTCCTCGCGCAGGAAGGCGCGTGATGCCTGCCCGGTGCTGGTGCGGGGCGTGGTGTCGGTGGCCATCAGGCTGCGGCCGTGTCGGCGCTCGCGGCGGCCACGGCGGCAGCCTCGGCGGCGGGGGTGCCGGGCCCGTAGCGGGCGAGCACCTTGGCGCGGGTGCGGGGGTGGATGTTGGCCCGCGTGATGTCGCCCCCGTAGAACTCGAGGACCCGGTGGTCCATGACCCGGCGCCACCACGCCGGGACGACGGCCACGCTGATCATCCCCGCGTACCCGGTGGGCAGCTGGGGCACCTCGTCGAAGTGCCGGAGGATCTGGTAGCGGCGGGTGGGGTGGGCGTGGTGGTCGCTGTGGCGCTGCAGCTGGTACAGCAGCACGTTCGACGCCAGGTTCGAGGCGTTCCACGAGTGGTGGGGCTGGCAGCGCTCGTAGCGGCCGTTGTCCTTGCGCTCGCGCAGGAGCCCGTAGTGCTCGATGTAATTGACGACCTCGAGCATGCAGAAGCCGAACACGATCTGGATGGCGAGCCAGGGGGCGATCGACCAGCCGAAGACGGCGAGCAGGCCGCCGTAGAGGACGACGCTCAGCGCCCATGCGTTGAGGAGGTCGTTCTTGGGGGACCAGAAGCGGCGACCGGTGCGGGCGCAGCGCTCCCGCTCGAGGCCGATGGCCGAGCGCAGCGAACCGATCACGGTGCGGGGCAGGAACTCCCAGAAGGTCTCGCCGACGCGGGAGCTGGCGGGGTCCTCCGGGGTGGAGACCCGGGTGTGGTGACCACGGTTGTGCTCGATGTAGAAGTGCCCGTAGCAGGGCTGGGCCAGGCCGATCTTGGAGAGGCGGCGCTCGACGGTGGGGTGCTTGTGGCCGAGCTCGTGGGCCGTGTTGATGGCGATGCCCGACACCATGGCGACGCTGAGGGCGAGGCCGAGCGACTCGACCGTGGAGAGGTCCCAGTTGGCCCACACGTAGCAGGCCCAGATGAGCGAGGCGTACTGCAG
>CAZUYW010000393.1:0-2640 GCA_964624775.1 uncultured Iamiaceae bacterium | reverse complement strand
TGAAGCTCTACTTCAGCGTGACCAAGGCCGAGCAGAAGCGCCGGTTCGACCGCCGACGCGACGATCCGCTGCGCCAGTGGAAGCTGAGCGAGATCGATGTCCAGGCCCAGGAGCACTGGGACGACTTCACCGAGATGAAGTACAAGATGCTCAAGCGCACGAGCACGGTCGATGCACCCTGGACGATCATCCGCTCCGAGGACAAGCACCTCGCCCGCCTCAACGCCATGCGCGTGATGCTCAACGCGGTCGACTACGAGGGCCGCGCCCCCGACCTCGACTTCGTGCCCGACCCCGCGATCGTGGTCCCCGCCGCCCAGGAACAGGCGATCATGGAGGCCGAGCGCATGCGCGAGGGACGGTTCACGGGATGAGCACCAAGCCGAGGGCGACGCCGGGCGGCGACGTGCAGGTCGAGCGCCAGCCCAAGCTGGACAAGGCGTTCTACGAGGAGGAGCTGCAGCGCCTCCAGCGAGAGCTCGTCAAGCTCCAGGAGTGGGTGCGCAGCGAGGGCCTCAAGGTGTGCGTGCTGTTCGAGGGCCGCGACGCCGCCGGCAAGGGCGGCACCATCAAGCGGATCACCGAGCGGACCAACCCCCGCGTGGTGCGCGTCGTCGCCCTCGACAAGCCGACCGAGAAGGAGCGCACGCAGTGGTACTTCCAGCGCTACGTGGCCGAGCTGCCCGCCGCCGGCGAGGTCGTGCTGTTCGACCGCTCCTGGTACAACCGGGCCGGCGTCGAGCACGTCATGGGCTTCTGCACCGATGACGAGTACCAGGAGTTCCTGCGGGCCACCCCCGAGTTCGAGCGCATGCTCCTGAACGCCGGGATCATCCTGATCAAGTACTGGTTCTCGGTGAGCGACGCCGAGCAGGAACGCCGGTTCCAGGAGCGCAGCCGCCAGCCCGAGAAGCGCTGGAAGCTCTCGCCCATGGACCTCGAGTCCCGCGCCCGCTGGGTGGACTACTCACGGGCCAAGGACGCCATGTTCCAGTTCACCGACACCAAGTGGTCGCCGTGGTGGGTCGTCAACGCGGACGACAAGAAGCGGGCCCGCCTGAACTGCATCAGCCACCTGCTCGACCAGATCCCCTACGAGGACATCACCTCGAAGCCCCTCGAGCTCCCGCCGCGCGGCCCCGGCGACTACATCCGGCCGCCGCACCAGGAGCAGACCTTCATCCCCGAGCGCTACTGAGGGACCGGGGCCGGTGGCCCCGCCTGCAACACTGGCCCGGTGACCGACGAGGGGGACGCACGCGAGGGGCCTGCGGCCGCCGTCCGCCTGCCGGGCCACCACCACCCCGGGCCGCCGTCGAAGCTGGCCCGCAACCTGGTGATCGGCGCGCTCATCGCGCTCGTCGTCGGCGCCAACGTGGCCAACGCCCTCCTCCCGGTCCTGGTCGAGGAGCACCCGCTCTGGTTCATCGCCCTGAACCCCTCGAACCGCAACCTGGCCCTCGCATCGGGCGAGCTGTCGGCCTGGTCCTTCTACCTCGTGGGCTTCCTGCGCCTGCTCCTCCCCGATCCCCTGTTCTTCCTGCTCGGGCGCTGGTACGGCGACGCCGCGATCCGGTGGATGGAGCGCAAGGCGCCCGTGTACGGGGAGCTCCTCCGCCAGCTCGAGCAGTGGTTCGACCGGGCCAAGGTGCCGATCGTGGCGGTCGCGCCGAACAACCCCGTCTGCCTGTTCGCCGGGGCGGCCGGCATGTCGGTCGCCGTGTTCGCCGCGGCCAACGTGGTGGGCACGGCCGCGCGGCTGGTACTGATCCGCCTCTTCAGCGAGGCGTTCGAGGGCCCCCTCGGCTCGCTCAAGTCGTTCATCGCGGACTACCAGAAGCCGCTCCTGGTGCTGAGCGTCGCGATCGTGGCGTTCACGATCTGGAACGACCGCCGCGGCGGCCGGGACGGCATCGGCGACCTGGCGAACCTGCCGGAGGACATCGAGGAGATCGAGCACGAGCTCGAGGCCGCCGACGACACGCTGCCGGGCTGGGCCATCACCCCTGCGACCACGACCGGCGCCGGCGAGCTGACCGTCCTGGTCGACCAGGTCCCCGTCCACGTCGCCTGCGCCGATGCCCCGCTCGCCGACCACCCCGAGGCGTGGGTCGGCGCGTTCGCCTTCCCGGCGGCGCGGGCCGGCGTCGCCCTCGACGTCGAGGTCCCCGTCTCCCCCACCTGGCGACGCGGCGCCGAGGCCAACGTGGCCCAGGCCGCGGGCTGGTGGGGCGGCAGCCCCGATCTGGTGGTGCGCACCGCAGGATCGGCCGGCGCCCTGGGCCGCGACCCCGAGGGCCCGGCCACGGCGGGGGTCGGCGTCTGCTTCACGGCCGGGGTCGACTCGTTCTGGTCACTGCTGCGCGGCGACCACGCCGTCACCCACCTGGTGTTCGTGGTCGGCTTCGACGTCGACGAACGCAACCCGGCCCACTTCGAGCGCGCGGTCGCGAACGTGCGGGAGGTGGCCGCGGCCACCGGCACCCAGGCGCTGATCGTGACCACGGACCTGCGCCGGCACCCCCGGTTCGACTCGGTGAGCTGGGAGCACACCCACGGCGCCGCCCTCGCCGCGGTCGGCCACCTGCTGAGCGACACGATCGGCACCCTCGTGATCCCGCCGTCCTACGCCCAGCACCG
>CAZUYW010000392.1:0-2648 GCA_964624775.1 uncultured Iamiaceae bacterium | reverse complement strand
ATCCCGCCCGCGGGCGGTGGCGACGACCTGGTCCGAGGTCCCGCCGAGATGCCCGAACCGGATGCGATCCGCCGCCAGGTGCGCGGCGGGCGAAGGCGCCGGGAACGCCACACCACCTATGCACGACGCACTGTCACCCTTCGAGGCTGCCGCCTGGGCCGCCGCCGACGGCACGGCGACGCCCGATCAGCTCGCGCTGCTCGAAGGCGATCGCGCCGCGTGGCGCCGCAGCCTGGAGGACCTCCTCGACGACACCGAGGACGCGCTCGAGGAGGTGCGCCGCCTGACCGGCCCCGAGCGCAACCAGGTCGTCGCCGACTTCGAGGCCGAGCTCGCCCGCCTCGAGGCGGCGTTCGACCTGCTCACCAAGGCGGCCGACCCCGTTGCCGCGATCGCCGCCGCCGACCCTGTCGGCGAGGTCCGCCTCCAGGCGTCGTGGAGCCACGGCCAGGTCGTCGTGTGGGCGGCGGGCCCCGGCACCGCGCCGGCCACCAACGACGAGCTGGCCGATCGCCTCGAGGCCATCGGTGGGCCCGCCCTGGGCTGGAGCCAGCACCCATCCGTGCCGCTGCCCTCGGGCGCGCGGGCTGCGGCGCTGTCGATCCCCGTCGAGGAGGCGCTCGGGTGGCTCGTGGCCGTGGGCGGCGGCCTCGGCCGAGCCGGCGTCGGGGCCAGCGTCACCTGGCTCGGTCGGGTCGCGGTGCAGGCGGTGCGCCAGGTCGCGTCCGGTGCGGTGGTGCCGACCCTGCCGGGGGTGAAGCGCCCCGAAGGCAAGGTGATGGACCTCGCCGTCCGCTGGGTCCCGGCCCTGCTCGACGACGCCACCATCGACGCGCTCGCCGCGGCCATGCCCGGGCCGATCACCGCGCTCGCCGGCTCCAACCCGCGCACCGTCACGATCGACGTGCTGGGTGCCGTCGTCGACGCCATCATCCGCGAGGCCGCCGGACGCCTCGAGCTCCCCGCGCCACCGCCGAGCGTGCACAGCACCGCGTCCGCGGCCGAAGCGGTCATCACCCGGCTCGACGGCTCGCCGTTCGCGGCGCCCGTCGCAGCCGGTGCCGAGGTGTCGAAACGCCTCGACCGCTGGTCCCGCTCGGTCACCAACCCGGCCCGGCCCCGCCTCGTCGTGCAGCTCGACCCGCCGGACTCGGGCAACGCGTGGTTCCTCCAGGTGCTCGGCGAGGGCGTCGAGGGCGGACTCCTGCCGATCGAGGCCGCGCTCGCCGACGGCAAGGCCACCAAGCCCATGGCCGACGAGCTCGCCCGGCTCGAGCGCATCTGTCCGGCGCTGCTGCGGCCCGGCGCCATGCGACGGGGCCAGGTGTACCTCAGCCAGGACGAGGCGTGGGAGCTGATGACCCTCACCGGCCCCGCCCTCGAGGCCGCCGGCTACGACGTGCGGGTCCCGGCGCTGTCACGACGCAAGCCGAGCCCGGGCCTGCGCCTGTTCACCGAGCCCACCGGCGACTCGGTCGTCGGCGCCCACCAGCTGTCCAACGTGCGCTGGTCCGCCGTCTTCGACGACGTCGAGCTCACCGCCGAGGAGGTCGCCCGCCTCGCGAGCGAAGCCCGGCCCCTCGTGCGGTCCCACGGCCGCTGGGTCGAGCTCGACAAGGTCGACCTCAAGGAGGCCGCCGCCGCACTGGCCGAGCGGGCCGACAAGACCCGACTCACCGGCGCCGAGATCCTGCGCCACTCGGTCGGCCTCGAGGGGACACCGCTCGCCGGCGGCCTGCTCGTCGAGGGCTCGGGCTGGGCCACCGACCTGCTCGCCAAGGCCCAGGACATCCCGAAGGAGCCGATCACCACGCCCGCGGGCTTCCAGGGTGAGCTGCGCTCGTACCAGGCCGAGGCGGTGGCGTGGCTCGGCTTCCTCGACGCCGTCGAGCTCGGCGGCTGCCTCGCCCTCGACATGGGCCTCGGCAAGACCCCCACCGTCCTCGCCCACCTGGGCCGCACCGCCGGCAAGGGGCCGGCCCTGGTGATCGCCCCGCCCGCCGTGGTCGGCAACTGGGCCGCCGAGGCGGCCCGCTTCGTGCCGGGCCTGTCGGTCATCGTGCACCACGGCGCGTCCCGCAAGGAGGGCCGCGAGCTCGAGGCCGCCATCGACCGCGCCGACGTCGTCATCACCACCTACGGCACCGCGGTGCGCGACGTCGCGGCCCTCGGCGCCCGCACCTGGGACCGCGTCGTGCTCGACGAGGCCCAGGCCATCAAGAACCACACGAGCGAGACCGCCCAGCAGCTGCGCAACATCCCGGCCCGGATCCGCGTCGCGCTCACGGGCACGCCCATCGAGAACGGCCTCGGCGACCTGTGGTCCATCCTCGACTTCACCAACCCGGGCCTCGTCGGGCCGCGGGCGTCGTTCATCGCCCAGATGTCGGGCGAGGGCGAGGCCGCGCTGCGCGCCCTCAACGGGATCCTCGTGTTCCGTCGCACCAAGAGCGAGCCCGAGGTCGCCGCCGAGCTGCCCGATCGCATCGACGAGCTCGACCACTGCGCCATGACCCCCGAGCAGATCGGGCTCTACCAGGCGGTGCTCGACGGCCTGGTCGCCGACTCCGCCGAGGTCGGGGGCGAGCCCAAGAAGGGCGCCATCCTCGCGGCGATCACCGCGCTCAAGCAGATCTGCAACCACCCCG
>CAZUYW010000391.1:0-2653 GCA_964624775.1 uncultured Iamiaceae bacterium | reverse complement strand
TCGGCCTCCAGGCCCGCCTCATGTCGCAGGCGCTGCGCAAGCTCACCGCCAACCTGAACAAGACCGACACGATCTGCATCTTCATCAACCAGCTGCGCGAGAAGATCGGCGTGATGTTCGGCTCGCCCGAGACCACCCCCGGTGGTCGGGCGCTGAAGTTCTACTCGTCGGTCCGCCTCGACATCCGCCGCATCGAGTCCATCAAGGACGGCGTGGAGGTCGTGGGCAACCGCACCCGGGTGAAGGTGGTGAAGAACAAGGTGGCCCCGCCGTTCAAGCAGGCCGAGTTCGACATCATGTACGGCAAGGGCATCAGCCGTGAGGGCTCCCTGCTCGACATCGGGGTGGATCTCGGCATCGTGAAGAAGTCGGGTGCCTGGTACACCTACGAGGGCGAGCAGCTCGGGCAGGGCCGGGAGAACGCCAAGAACTTCCTGGCCGCCAACGCTGAGATCATGGTCGAGATCTCCGAGCGGATCCGCAAGCAGGTCGGCATCGACGCCTCCGACGAGGAGCCGATCGACCTCGACGAGGACTTGGCGATCGATCCCGACGATCTGCCGATCACCCTCGACTGATCCCGGTTCATCCGGGCCCGGGGACGTCCAGGTCCCCGAACCCACACCCGTCGAGAGCGTCCGGTCCGCTGGGGCCCGGGCGCTCTCGGCGTTTTCGCCCGCCCCGCCGCCCACGGATCGGCCCACGCCCCAGGGCTGATCCGTTCTGAGCGCCCAGCGTCGCGCGGGTGCGACGCTGGGCGCTCAGAACGCTGCGATCGGGGGCGAGGAGGGGACCATCGGCCCTCCCGGTGGCGGATGCCGTGGGCGACGATGGGCGCTATGACCACGGGGACGGCACGGGACGACACGGGGCGCGAGCGCGAGCGGTGCGAGGCCTGCGGGTTCGACGGCGGGTGCTACGACGATGCCGAGCTGCTCGCCGAGCTGCGGGCCCTCGCGGGGCGGTGGGCGGCGCTGCTCGACGGCGTGGGCGAGGCCGAGCTCCGGGCCCGGCCGGCGCCCGAGGTGTGGTCGGCGATCGAGTACCTGGCCCACAGCCGCGACATCACCGGCCTGCACGCGTTCGGGGTCGAGGCCTCGCTCACGGGGGAGGAGCCCGACTTCGGCGACATCGGCGACGAGCTGGTGGAGGGGTCGGCGGCCTCCGATGACGATGTGGTCGCCGATCCGGCCGCGCTGATCGCCGAGCTTGACGCCCACGCCGGGCGCCTGGCCGACCTGGCCGCGGCGGCCGAGCCCCAGGCCTGGACGCTGGGCCTCACGATCGGCGGGGAGCGCTCCGATGTCCGGCGCCTCCTCGAGCACGCCCTCCACGACTCGGTGCACCACCTGGACGACGTCGAGCGCGGCCTCGCCTCCTAGGCCGGAGCGGGCACCGGCGGCGGGGGAGCGGGCAGGCGTCGCAGGCGGCGCTGCTCCTGGCGGTCGGCCTCGGTGAGCACCGCGCCCAGGCAGAGCAGGGCGACGCCGGGCATGACGAGCGGGCCGACGCTGAGGATGGTGGCGACGGCGATGAGGCCGCCGGTGGCGACCACGAGGCCGCGGCCCACGACGCCGCCCCACCGGGTGAGGGCGACGGCACCGAGGCCGAAGACGATCGCCCCGATGAGGACGCCGACGGCGGCCTTGTGCTGGTCGGACCACAGGGAGGTGGTGGTGACGACGGTGGTGGTGCGGCCGTCGGGGGTCGAGGTGGTCGACTCGTACTGCCCCCACGGGCCGAGGAGGGCGACCGTGACCCCGCCGGCGAGGACCAGCACGCCGGCCATGCTGGCCCGCCCGGCCCAGCGGCCGAGGGGAGTGCGCTTCGATCGGGCCACAGCCCGCCTCCGTCGTTGAGCAACTGGTTTGAGCGTACGCTCAACAAGCCGAGGCGTCAAGGTGCAGCGCGACCTGGCCGCGGCCACGGCGATCGTCCCCGCACCCGCCCGTCATCGGCTGCGTCCGGCAGGGGACGCCCCCGTAGACTCGACCGGCCATGAACGAGCCGACCGACACCCCACGTACGTACCTGGTCAGGACGTTCGGGTGCCAGATGAACGAGCACGACTCGGAGCGGATCGCGGGGCAGTTCGCGGCGCAGGGGATGGTGCCGACCGACGACGTGGAGTCGGCCGACGTGGTCGTGCTCAACACGTGCTGCATCCGGGAGAACGCCGACAACAAGCTGTACGGCACGCTCGGGCACCTGAAGTCGGTGAAGGACCGCAACCCGGGCATGGAGATCGTGGTCGGCGGGTGCCTCGCCCAGAAGGACCAGGAGGGCATCCGGGAGCGGGCGCCCTACGTGGACCTGGTGTTCGGCACCCACAACGTGCACCGGGCGGGGGAGCTGCTCGAGAAGGTGCGGGCCGAGGGGCCGCTCACCGAGATCCTCGAGGCGACGGTGGCCGACGACCACGAGCTGTTCCCCTCGGCGATGCCGGCCCGTCGGGACGAGGGCTATGCGGCGTGGGTCACGATCCAGATCGGCTGCGACAACTCGTGCGCGTTCTGCATCGTGCCGGCGGTGCGGGGCCCTGAGATCAGCCGCCCGTTCGAGCGCCTGGTGGACGAGGTGCGGGGGCTGGCGGCCGACGGCATCAGCGAGGTCACCCTCCTCGGCCAGAACGTGAACTCCTACGGCCGGGACC
>CAZUYW010000390.1:0-2653 GCA_964624775.1 uncultured Iamiaceae bacterium | reverse complement strand
GCCCGCAGCTGGCCGCGGGTGCGGGTGTCGCCCACGAGCAGGCCGGCCCGGTGCCAGGCATCGATACGGGCCTCGATCGCGTCCATGACGGTGGCGGCATCGAGCGTGGTGAGGTGGCCGGACAGCGCGAAGCCATCGTCGCCCACCGGGGCCAGCGAGAGGGTGGAGGCGCGGTCGCTCCGCGGGGCGCTGCCATCGGGGTCGGCCCGGAACCGCCAGTGCGCGAGGAGGATGCGCAACGCCTCGACCGTGAGCCGACGCGCCTGCTCGACGAGCCAGGACTCGTCCCGGGCGAAGGCGGCCTCGGTGGCAGGAGTGCGGGCGCCGACCAGGAGCCGGGTCTTCTCCTCGCCGAGCTCGGCCGCGGCCGCGGCGACGTGCGGGCATGCGAGCAGCGCCCGGGCCACGCCGAGTTGGGCGTTGGCCCGCTTGCGGGAGGTGGGCGTGCGGGTCTGGATCCAGGCCGCGGGGGAGCGGGCGCCATCGAGCGCCCATGCCGCCCCGGCCTCGAAGCGCGTCAGCAGGGGATGGCCCAGTGCCGCCACCGACGCCGCGATCCGCTGGTGCGCCTGCACCGCCTCGGCCACGGCCCGATCGCCGAGCGAGGTGGGATCGGCGCTGCTCAGGGCCACCAGATCGACGACCGCATCGAGCCGATCCCCGGTCAGCCCGCGCTGCATCAGCAACGCTTCGAGCTCAGGGTCCCGCCGTCGATCCATGCCCCAACCGTACGCAGGGGGTCTGACAGTGAAGGAGCTGAGAGATGCCGAAAATGGACGAATCGCCCTGGGTCAGGTGAGCTCGTTCATGATGGCGCCGAGCTCGGCGGGGTAGCGGGTCATGAAGTAGCCGAAGGTGGGCTGGATCAGCTCGAACAGGTTCGTGTCCGGGGCCAAGGTGGCGGCGAAGCCGTTGAGGTAGAGGAGGTTCTTGAAGAACAGGACCAGCTCGGTGGGCAGCGAGAAGCCGGCCTCGGCGAGGACGCGGATGATGGCGCCGAGGGCCTGGCCGAGCTTGTCGACGGTGAACTCGCCCTCGCGGGACAGCAGCGTCGGGTCGATCGCGTTGAGGCGGGCCTCGATGAGCGCGGCGAGGGCCCCCAGGTCCTCGCCCTCGGGGACGGCGCCGAACTTCTGGAGGGCGCGGAGCTGGAGCAGGTTGTCGTTCTGGCCGAAGCCGACGAGGAACAGCACGGTGGCGGCGCGCTGCTCGGCGTCGATGCGCCCGGCGATGCCGAAGTCGATCAGCGAGAAGTCGCCGGCCTCGTTGATGAGCACGTTCCCGGCGTGCAGGTCGCCGTGGAAGATGCCGTAGCCGACCATGTGCTCGAGGGTGGCGGTGATGGCCAGGCTGAGCAGCCGCTCGCCGTCGACCGCGTCGGGGTACGTGTCGAGCGCCCGGGTGTAGGGCACGCCCACCACCCGGGTCATCACGAACACGTCCTCGCTGGTGAGGTGCGGGATCGGGCGGGGGAGCGTGGCGAAGTCGTGCCCGGCGGCCTCGGCGGCGAGGGCGAGCTCGACCTGGTTGAGGGCCTCGAAGCGGAAGTCGGCCTCCTGGAGGACCATCTCGGCGAAGAGCTGGACGAAGCCCGAGAGGTTGGCGACGCGGGCGGTCTTGGAGGCCCGCTCGCCGGCGGCCGCGGCGAGCGCCATGGACCGCAGGTCCCGCTCGAACTGCTCGCGCAGGCCGGGGCGCCGCACCTTCACCACGACCTCGGTGCCGTCGAGGAGGGTGGCCGCGTGGACCTGGCCGATCGAGGCAGACCCGAGAGGCTCGGTCTCGAACCGGGAGAACACGGTCTCCAGGGGCACCTCGAAGCGGGCCTCGAAGGTCTGCTCGGCCAGGCCGATCGGCAGGGGCGTGGCGGTGTCGCGGCACCAGCCGAACGCGTCGACCCAGGCATCGGGGAGCAGGCCCTGGGCGGTGGCGATGAACTGGCCGAGCTTGATGTAGGTGGAGCCGCCGGCCTTCACGAGCTCCTGCAGGTGCTTCATGGCGGCGCCGGCCTCGAGCGGGCCTTCGAGCACGCGGCGCTTGGCGTCCTCCCGCAGGCCGGGGGCGACGCCCTTGGCCAGGCCGACGCCGGTGCGCCCGACGGCGCGCAGCGTGGTGGGCCGCAGCGACGGCGTGGCCAGCTCGGCTGCTTCCTCGGCGACGCGGGCCCGGGCGTAGGGCCCCCAGGCGAGCCAGAGGCGGGCGTGGTCGCGGAGGCCGGGGTGCTCGGCGAAGCGTGGCGATGCCTCGAGGAGCTCGGCCATGTCGGGCAGCGGTGGTGCGGGCACGGCCGCGACCGTAGGCGACCCGAGGCTCAGGGACGGGCGCCCTCGGCGGCGGCGAGGAGGGTGTCGAGGCCGGCGCGCAGCTCGTCGTGGGTGGGCCAGCCGAAGCCGAGGCGGAAGTGCCGGTCGTCGACCTCGAACCAGTGGCCGGGGCCGACGTAGGTGCCGTGGACGGCCAGGAGGTCGTGGTGGAAGCGGGCCTCGTCGACGGCGACGTCGGGCCGGAACCGCACCAGGCCGACGACGCCGCCGGACGGGCGCACCCACTCGAACGTCTCCTGCCCGGCCATCCAGGCGTCGACGATGGCCAGCCGCTCGCGCACGTCGGCGACGATCGGCGGGAGGATCTCCTTGCGGCGGCTGAGCACCTG
>CAZUYW010000389.1:0-2691 GCA_964624775.1 uncultured Iamiaceae bacterium | reverse complement strand
GGCTCGGGCGGCACCGCCAACTACCAGCTGTCCTACCAGTTCTTCCAGCTGCCGCACGGCCTGCTCGCGGTCAGCCTGATGACGACCTTCCAGCCCGAGCTGGCGCGGGCGTTCGCCCTCGGCGACGAGCGCGCGTTCGACGAGCGCCTGCTCCAGGCCCTGCGCCTCCTGATGGTCGTGGTGCTCCCGGCGGCCGTGCTGTACCTGGCGACCCCGCTCGCCACCCTGGTGCCCGCCGCCCGCATCGACGCCGACGTCTCCCTCGTCGAGCTCGGCGCCCGCAGCCTCCGCCTCGGCGACGCCGCCGAGATCGGCCGCATCCTCGGCGCCTTCGCGGCCGGCCTGCTGGGCTTCTCGCTCTACCTCTTCGTGCTCCGCGCCTTCTACGCGCGCGGGGACACCAAGACGCCGTTCTTCTTGAACTGCGCCGAGAACGTGGTGAACATCGGTGCCGCGTTCCTCCTCGTGGGGCGCTACGGGGTGGTGGGCCTGGCGTTCGCGTACGGGCTCGCCTACACCGTCGCCGCGATCCTCTCCACCGTCGTCCTCGTCCGGCGCCTGCACGACTTCGACGTGGCCGGGCTGATCGGATCGGTCGCCCGCATCGGCCTCGCCGGCGCGGCGATGGCCGCGGCCACCATCGGGGTCGGGCGCGCGATCGGCGCTGCGTCCGGGCCCGCCCTGCTCGGCGCCATGGCGCTCGCCGGCGCCGTCGGACTCGTCGCGTACGTCGTCGCCCTCGTCGCGCTGCGGGTGCCCGGCCTCGAAGCGCTGGCCGCTCGGCTCCCGGGCCGCCGGGGCCGGGGCGCCTCCACCGTCGACGCCGCCTAGGCTCTCGGCATGATCAAGTTCTTCAAGCGGGTGTGGAACTACCTCACGGCTGGTGCGAACCAGAAGTTCGAGGAGAACGCTGACCCGAAGATCCAGCTCGAGCAGGCCCTCGCCGAGGCCCAGGACCAGCACCGCCGGCTCAAGGAGCACGCGGCCAACGTCATCGCCCAGCAGAAGCAGACCGAGCTCCAGCTGAACCGGGCGATGGAGCAGCTCGAGCGCCTCAACGCCAACGCCCGCCAGGCCGTGATCATGGCCGACGACGCCACCAAGGCTGGCGACGCGGCCAAGGCCGCGGAGTACACCCGGGCGGCCGAGACCATCGCCACCCAGCTCATCACGCTGGAGAAGCAGGTCGAGGACCTCAAGACGATGCACTACAGCGCCACCCAGGCCGCCGATCAGGCCAAGGCGGCGGTGGCCCAGAACGGCCAGCTCCTCCAGCAGAAGCTCACCGAGCGCCAGAAGCTGCTCAGCCAGCTCGAGCAGGCCAAGATGCAGGAGGCGATGAACAAGACCATGTCGTCGCTCTCCGAGACGGTCGGCGAGGACGTCCCGACCCTCGACGAGGTGCGCGACAAGATCGAGCAGCGCTACGCCCGGGCCCAGGGCATGAGCGAGCTGGCCGGCACCGGCGTCGAGAACCGCATGCTGGAGATCGAGCAGGCCGCGGCCAACTCCGAGGCCCAGGACCGCCTGGCCTCGATCCGCTCCCAGCTCGGGCTGACCGAGGTGGCCCCGGCCGCCCCGACGCCCGCCGCGGCCACCGAGCCCGCGGTCGCCACCGAGCCCGCCCCGGCCTCCGAGCCGGCCGCGGCACCCGAGGCCACGCCCGGCACCTGAGCCAGCTCAGCCCGGGACGATCACCAGATCGTCCCGGTGCACCACCTCGTGGGGGATGCCCTCGGGCAGGTCGCCCGTGCGACGTCCGACCACGGCCCGCAGCCCGGCCGCGTCGACCCGAACGAGGCCCTTGGCGAACACCACGCCGTCCGGCCCGGCGATCTCGACCGCAGCGTCGGGACCGAACGCCCCCTCGACCGCCGTGCAACCGGCGGGGAGCAGCGACACGCCACGGGTGAGCAGCGCCTGGCGCGCCCCATCGTCGACGGTGACCCGGCCCCCGGCCGCGACGGCGAAGGCGATCCAGAGCTTGCGGGCCGACATGCGCTCGGCCCGCGGCTGCACCACGGTGCCCACCCCGGGCGCACCGGCCACAGCGTCGGCGAGCACCCCGGGCCGGTGGGCCGCGGCGATCACGGCGCGCACGCCGGACCAGGCGGCCATCTTGGTGGCCGCGACCTTGGAGGCCATGCCGCCGCTGCCCCGGTCGGTGCCGGTGCCCCCGGCGAGGGACTCGAGCTCGGCGTCGAACTCCACGATCTCCTCGATGAGCGACGCCTGCTCGTCGAGCCGGGGATCGGCGGTGAGCAGGCCGGGCGCATCGGTGAGCAGCACGAGGACGTCGGCGCCGAGCAGGTGGGCCACGAGCGCCGAGAGGCGGTCGTTGTCGCCGAATCGGATCTCGTCGTCGGCGATGGCATCGTTCTCGTTCACGACGGGGACGACGCCGAGCTCGAGCAGCCGCGTCAGGGTGCCGCGGGCGTGGAGGTACTGCTGGCGGTGTCCGAAGTCGAGCGGGGCGAGCAGCACCTGGCCGGCAACCAGGCCGTGCCGGGCCAACTCGTCGTCGTAGACGCGCATGAGCCGGCTCTGGCCGATGGCCGACACCGCCTGGAGGGTCACCGCATCGGCGGGACGGAGGGCGCCCCCGAGGCCGATGGCGGGCAGCCCCGCGGCGATGGCGCCCGAGGTGACGATCACGACCTGGTGGCCGGTGGCGCGCAGGCCGGCGACCTC
>CAZUYW010000388.1:0-2747 GCA_964624775.1 uncultured Iamiaceae bacterium | reverse complement strand
GGCCCATGTTCTCGGCGTTGATCCGGAAGTACGCCTGCAACGGCATCTCCACGTTCACGCCCGGCGGCACGTAGATGAACGACCCACCCGACCACACCGAGGTGTTGAGGGCGGAGAACTTGTTGTCCCCGGCGGGGATCACCGTGCCGAAGTACTGCTTGACCAGCTCGGGGTACTCGCGCAGGGCGGTGTCCATGTCGCAGAAGATGACCCCCTGCGCCTCCAGGTCCGCCCGGTTCCGGTGGAAGACGACCTCGGAGTTGTGGACCACGAACCCCTCGGCCACGAAGTTGTGGTGGCCTTCGACCTCGATGTCGTAGACCGGCTCGACACCCATCCGCTCGATGGACTCGATGCGCACGAAGCCGATGTGATCGCTCGTGTGCGAGGCGAAGGAGGTGCCCTTCGCGGTCTGGTACCGGTGGCGGAACGCCCGCTGCCCCATGCGCTCGGCCCGGCGGGGCGAGCGCGGCTGGATCTGGTCGAAGTTGCCGCTCAGGCGGAGCTGGTGGGCGATGAGCTCGCGATCCTCGAACGGGTGCTTGTTGCGCACCGTGGTGACCGAGCTCGAGCCGATCCCGCAGAGCATCGCCAGCTCGCGCACGTCGGCCAGGAGCGACTCGTTGGCGCTCGTGTAGACGATGTCCTTGTTCGACGGGTGGCTGCGCACGTAGCCGTCGGCGTCGAGGAGCCCGGCGAGGAGCGCGAGCCGCTGCGAGCGCGGCAGCGAGCAGGCCCACCGGGGGAGCCGCTTGGTGTGGGCGTTGCCGCCGAGGCCGTTGAACTCGATGAAGTTGGCCAGCGCCGCGGTCCCGCGGGCGACGAGGCGGGCCTCGTCACCTGCCAGGTGGAAGTCGAGCCCGAACGACTCCCGTCCGACGCGGATGATCTCGGCGATCAGCTCGGTGTCGGACGGGTCGACGGCGATCTCGACCGACAGGTAGCCCGAACGGTTGTGCAGGTAGCCGTCGCCCAGGTACAGACCGGCGAACCAGGCGACATCGTCGGTGGTCTCGGGCGGCAGGGTCTCGGCACCGGGCCGGACCAGCGCCAGCAGGTCCTCGCTCACGCCGTACTCGGGGACGTCGACCGCGATCGCCACGAGATCGCCGACCTCGAGCTCCTCCGCGGGCACCCACCGGCGGACGTAGCGCGCCCGACCGGCACCGGCCTCCCGCTCGTCGCGCAGCACGAGGAACGGGTGGTTCCCCGAGGCGCCGATCGTGCGGCCACGCGCCGTGATCTCGTAGATCTCCTTGTCGCCCGACGACGCCGCGCCGCGCACGAGCGCCACCTCGAGGAGGTTGGTCTCGGGGTTCAGCGCGAAGACGTGATCGCCGGCCTCGAGCTCCTTGATCGCGCGCATGCCGTGGGTGGTCCAGACGCGCGTGCTGCCACGGAGGCACTCGTACTGCGCCGTGACGCCGGCCAGGTACTTGCGCTCGGCCTCGGGGATGCCCAGCTTCTCGTAGGTGGTCTTGATCGCGTCGGGGAGCTCCTCCCACTTGTCGACCTGACCCTCGGTGGGCTTGATGTAATAGAAGATGTCGTCGAAGTAGATCTCCGACATGTCGCCGCCCCAGGTGGGCATGGGCCGGCGCTCGAAGTTGCGGAGGCTCTTCAGGCGCTTCTGGAGCATCCAGTCCGGCTCGCCCTTCATCCAGGACATCTCCTGGACGATGTCGGCGTTCAGCCCGCGCTTGGGCTTGAACACGTAGTCCTCGGCGTCGGACCAACCGAGCTTGTAGCGGCCGAGATCGAGATCGGTGACTGCCATGGGGATGCCTTCGTGCCGTCGGCCCGCCGGGGCGGGATTTCTCCTATGGCGATGGTAGCAATCAGCCCCCGGGCTTCCCACCCCACCCGGCGAGGACGTCACGGGCGAAGCGGCGGCACTCGGCCTCGTGCGGGTACCCCGAGAGGATGAACGTGTCGATCCCGACGGCCTGGTAGGCCTCGATGGTGGCCCTGACCTGGTCGGGGTCGCCGACGATGGCGGCGCCCGCACCCGATCGGGCCCGTCCGATGCCGGTCCAGAGGTGGTCGGCGGCGAACCCGTCGGCGTCGGCGCCCTCGCGCAGCTCGGCCTGCCGGGCCACGCCGGCCGACGTGGTGTCGAGCGACCGGGCCCGGATCGATGCGCCGATCTCGGGGTCGAGCCGGGACACGAGGCGGGCGGCCGCGGCTCGGGCCTCGTCCTCGGTGTCGCGCACGATGACATGGCAGCGGAACCCGAAGCGCAGGTCGCGGCCGTGCTCGGCCGCCCGGGCGCGCAGGTCGGCGACGACCGCCGCCGCGCCCTCGACGGTGTCGGGCCACATCAGGTACACGTCGGCGGCTGCGGCGGCGACGTCGCGGGCCGCCTCGGACAGGCCGCCGAAGTAGAGCGGCGGGCAGCCCCCGCCCTCGGCGGCGATGCGGGGCGGGTCGACCGCGACGTCGAGGAACTCGCCGCGGTGCTCGACGCGCTCGCCGTCGAGCAGGGCCCGCAGGACGGTCATCGTCTCGAGGGTCCGGCGGTACCGGGGCTCGGAGGCCAGGGTCTCGCCCGGGAGCTCGCTCGAGATGATGTTGACGAGCAGCCGCCCGCCGACGATCTGGTCCAGCGTGGCGAGCTGGCGGGCGAGCTGGGGCACCCACACCTCGCCGCAGCGGACCGCGACGAGCGGGCGGATCTGGGTGAGCTGCGGGGCGATCGCCGAGGCGAAGGCCACGGTGTCGATGCCGAGCGCGTAGCCCGACGGCAG
>CAZUYW010000387.1:0-2753 GCA_964624775.1 uncultured Iamiaceae bacterium | reverse complement strand
CCGCTGGCCACGGCCGGAGGGCTCGTCGTCAGCCACGGCAACGGCCCCCAGGTCGGGGCGCTCGTCAGCGACGCGGAGGCGGCCGGGCGAGCCGTGCCGCTGTCGGTCCACGTGGCCGAGAGCCAGGGCCACGTCGGTCACCTGCTGGCGCTGGCGCTCGGCGCCGCCCTGCCCGACGTCGAGGTGGTCGCCCTCCTCACCCACGTGCTCGTCGACCCCGACGACCCGGCGCTCACCCACCCGAGCAAGCCGATCGGCACCGCGCCCCGACGCCTCGTGGCGTCGCCCGAGCCGACCGTGGTGCTCGAGCTCGCCGCGGTGCGCCGGCTCCTGGGCGGCGGCGCGGTGGTGATCGCCGGCGGTGGCGGTGGCGTGCCCCTGCGGCGCGGGGCGGACGGGCGCCTCGATGCCGTCGAGGGCGTCGTCGACAAGGACCACACCTCCGCCCTGCTCGCGATCGAACTCGACGCCCGGGCCCTCGTGCTGCTCACCGACGTCGACGGCCTGCACCTCGGCTGGGGCACGGCGGCCGATCGCCTGGTGGCCGATGTGGCGGTCGACGACCTGCGCGACCACGCGTTCGAGGCGGGCACCATGGGCCCCAAGGTCGAGGCCGCGTGCGCCTATGTCGCCGCGACCGGACGCGTCGCCCACATCGGGGCGCTCGGCGAGGCGGCCGCCGTCGCCGCCGGCCGGGCCGGCACGACGATCCGCCCCGGCTAGGACCCCTCGGGCACGAGGGTCCGGGCCCAGCCCGCCGCCCGCACCAGCTCGCCGGGGAGCAGGTCGTTCGCCTTGTCCACCAGGAAGCTCTCGGGCTCGACCACGAGCTCGCGTCCCTGGTGCCGCAGGCGCTTGGCGATCGCCTTCGAGGCCCGCCCGGTCAGGATCGGCGAGCCGTCGACCCGCGTGTCGAACGCCGCGGCGCGCCCCATCGCGGGCGCGAGGTCGCGGAACCAGTCCCGCAGGCTCTCGCCGAACGCGGCCTCTTCGATCGGGTGGGACGGGTCGCCGTGCTCGGCCTTGAGCTCCTCGGCGTGGGCGCCCTGGGCCTTGGTGTGCTCGGTGGCCATCGTGTGCATGTGGGTGGGCCCGCCCACCACCAGCAGGTCGACGCCGTCGATCAGCGCCGGGCCGGCCTCCTCGGGGTGGACCACGACCACCTCGTAGGCGGGGCGCAGCCCGTCGGCCACCGCCTCGGCGATGGCGTGGGTGTTGCCGAACACCGACTCGTAGACGATCAGCGCACGCATGGCGGACCTCCTGGGGTTGCCTACTCCCAGCGTGCGCCCGCGCCGGATGCGACGGCAGGGCCGAAGGTCAGGCCGCCACGAGACCCACGCCGTCGGCCAGGAGGTCGACCGAGCGGAGGCGCAGGTCGACGGTGGGGGAGGCGTGGCACACCATGAGCTCGTCGGCGTCGGCGTGCTCCGCGAAGGCGTCGAGGTAGGTGCGGACCTCCGACGGGGTGCCCACCGCCGTGTAGCGCATCATCGAGTCGATCTGGCGGCCCTGGGGCGACGCGAGGATGGCGTCGGCCTCCTCGTCGTCGAGCTTGCGGCCGCGGGCGACGAAGCGGGAGACCCGCGACCGACGCACCCGGAGGAGCTGCTCGGCGGCATCGTCGTCGGTGTCGGCGGCGAGCACGTTGACCCCGGCGATCACGTAGGGCTCGGCGAGCTGCTCGGAGGGCCGGAACTCGCGTCGGTACGTGGCGACCGCGGCCTGCAGCGCCTCCGGAGCGAAGTGCGAGGCGAACCCGTAGGGCAGGCCGAGCGCCGCGGCGAGCGTCGCCCCGAACAGCGACGAGCCGAGGATGTACAGCGGGATGTCGGACCCCCTGCCGGGGGTGGCGTCGACGCCGGGGATGCGGGTGGCGCCGCGCAGGAACCCCTGGAGCTCGAGCACGTCGTCGGGGAAGCGGTCCGCGGCTCGTGCGTCGCGGCGCAGCGCCCGCCACGTGGCCTGGTCGGTGCCGGGCGCCCGGCCGAGGCCGAGGTCGATGCGACCCGGGTGCAGGGCGTCGAGCGTGCCGAACTGCTCGGCGATCACGAGGGGCGAGTGGTTGGGCAGCATGACGCCACCCGCGCCGAGGCGGATGGTCGTGGTGTTGGCGGCGACGTGGGCGATGAGCACGCTCGTGGCCGACGACCCGATGGACGCCATGTTGTGGTGCTCGGCGTACCAGACCCGGTGGTAGCCGCGGGCCTCAGCTCGCTGCGCGAGGGTCACGCACCCCTGGAGCGCCGTGCCCGCGGACTCGCCGCGGCCGATGAGGGCGAGGTCGAGGATGGAGATCGGCCGGGTGGGGGTGGTCACCCCTCGGACGGTACCGCCGGTGGGTCGAACACCGCGGCGAACAGGGCGACGATGTCGGGGCCGTAGCTGGTGATGCCCTCGTCGCCGAACTGCACGACCGACATGAGCAGGGACACGAACACGGTGACCGCACCGCTCCCGACGGCGACGGGGTCGATGTCGTGGCGCACCAGACCGTCGAGCTGGTCGGCGCGGATGCGCTCGGCGACCGCCTTGCGCAGCTCGGCCATGGCCGGGATGTCGAGCATGCGCGACGTGACGTGGGGCTCGAGGCCGGCCAGCACCCGGCGGGCGAGCGGGTGGCCGTCGACCGAGGCGACCAGCGTGACGATGAGGGTGGTGCGCCACGCCTCGCGCTCGGCGCCGGCGAGCATCCCGGCCACGCCCTCGTTGATCACCGCGGCCGCGTCCTCGTCGAGCGCGGCGAGGAACAG
>CAZUYW010000386.1:0-2765 GCA_964624775.1 uncultured Iamiaceae bacterium | reverse complement strand
GGGCAGGCCGGGTAGCCGGTGGGCACCGACAGGCTCGGCACGACCGGCAGGGCGATCGAGGAAGGGCGCCCGACGGAGCGGGCGATCTCGTTGGTGGGCGTGCCCGGCAGCGTGTCGAAGGCCCAGGCGATGCGGTCACCGCCCGGCGCCGTGATGATCAAGCGCACCTTGGACCCGGCCCGGAATGCGTGGGCGAACGGGTAGATCTCGATGCGGATCTTGGTGAACTGGCCCGCCGGCAGCGGGGCGGCGTCGGCCTCGAGCATGGTGGGCAGCGGCTGCAGCTCGGTGGAGCGGGCCGTGTCGAGCTTGCGGGCGCTGGCGCGCATCCAGCCGCTCTGGACGTAGACCTCGTTGCCGTCGGGGCGCACCTCCGAGAGGGTGGCCTGCAGGTCGGTGTCGGCGTCGGAGGAGCGCACCCACACGTCGACGCTGGCCGAGCCCACCATGGTGGTGTTGGTGGCGAGCGCGGGGCTCAGGTAGCTGAGCGACTTGCCGCCGACCGGGTCGGCCCAGTCGTAGGGCGGGTACTGGGCCCAGTCGCCGCCGCCGGTGGTGGAGGTGCGGGGGCGGGCCGAGGGGTCCGACACGTAGGAGTCGATGGTGCCGGCGGCGTCGTCGGCCTCGGTCGGCGCGGTGGCGGACAGGGTGCCGCCCGCCCCCAGGTACCAGCGCCGGGCGGTGGTGCCGTTGAGCGGGTACGAGGTGACGTCCTTGGCGTAGGCCTGCTGCGGGAGGCCCGGCTCGGCACCGTTGGCGCCGGCGCCGTTCTCGAAGAGGATCCGCACCTTGGGCTCGGCCTCGTAGGCGGCGAGCGCCTGCGCGTAGGTCTTGCCAGTGAAGCGATCGGCCGGGAAGGCCAGCGAGTCGATGAGGTCGGGGGTGCCCACGACCTGCTGGGAGATGAACGGCTGGGCCGCCTTCATCGTCGACGAGTTCGGCACCTGGCGCTTGATGTACAGCTGCAGGAACTCGTCCCAGCGCTGGAGGATGTCGGGCATGGCGAACATCTCGGCGTGCCCGCCGTTGGTGAGGATGAACCGCTTCTTCTTGGTGCCCGTGAACTTGGGGATCATCGAGGCCACGTGGCCGTGGACCTGCTCGTCCTGCCAGGTGGAGATCAACAGGACGGGCACCTTGATGCGGTTCACGAACGTCTGGGGGGCGAAGGAGTCGCCGAGCCCGAGGATCGTCGGGTAGTAGGGGTCGGTGTCGATGCGGGTGGACAGGTCGATGTTCTGGGTCCGGGCCAGCTGGTTGAACGCGCAGAGCTTGTCGCCCTCGTCGATGGCCCGCTGGGTCCACGCCTGGCCACCGGGCTGGGACTCCTCGTAGCGGCCCTTGATCCAGGCCTTGGCGAAGCCCGAGTTCACGATGCCCGAGGGGCGCAGCAGGTTGCGGAACCCGTCGTCGTAGGTGCCGCCGACCGCGATCGCGGCCAGGCTCGGGGGCTGGGTGGCCGCCGCGTAGAGGGCGGCGTTGCCCGGGTAGGACAGGCCGGCCAGGCCGACCTTGTGGTTCTTCACCCACGGCTGGGCGGCGATGGTCTCGACGGCGTCGTAGCCGTCGGTGGCCTGGGCGTCCTCCCACAGCTGGAAGGAACCGCCCGAGCACCCGGTGCCGCGGATGTTGACGCCGACCGTGGCGTAGCCGAGGGCGTTGGCGATGCGGGTCGAGGCGGTGGTGCCGCCGAACTCGAAGAAGTTGGCCGGGTCGTAGCCCGAGTACTCGACGATGGTGGGGTAGGGGCCCTTGTCGGGCGGGCCGGGGAGCCGGACCATGTAGGCGAGCAGCACGCCATCACGGGTGCGCAGGTAGCCCCGGCCGTTGTTCAGCTTCTGGCTCGTGTAGAGCGAGGTCGGCGGCTTGGTGAGCAGCGTCGTGACATTGACCGGATCCGACGGCGAGGTCTTGGTGGAGTCGACCCGGCGCACCGTGTAGCCGGTGCCGGGGGCGACGTAGCGCATGACGATGTAGCCGTGGGCGTCGGTGCGGCGGAAGTCGCTGGGAACCGGGTCACCGGAGGTGCCGAGCTTGAGCGTGGGCACGAGCTTGCCGTTGCGGTCGTAGAGCCCGACGAGCGCGTTGGGTGCGGTGCGCACCGTGATCTGCCCGGTGCCGCCGTGGGCGTCGACCTTGGTGGCCGGATCGCACGCGGTGACCCCCAGCACCAGCAGCACCGCGGTCACCATCACCAGCAGCAGTCGTCGCACGTCGTCTCCCCAGGCAGAACGTGGCGGTCACGGTACCAACGCGGTGTTGGCCGGACCCAAGCGGGGCGACCGGCCGCCGGATCCACCCGCCCGCTACGGTGCCGGGCCGGTCGGTCGTGTGGCCGCCGGGACCGGGAGAGGACCCATGCAGCGTGCGGAGCAGGGGTGGGATCGCGTGCGCGGTGCCGCAGTGGTGGTGATGGCCGTCGTCGTCGGGTTGATGGTGCCGGGCACCGTCGCGGCGGCGCCGCGCGCCGAGGCGCCCTCGATCGTGATCGTGCTGTCGGCGTCCTCGGTGCGCGTGCGCGGCACGGTCAACGTGCGCGGCCAGGTCACGCCGCCCGACGCCACGCCGTCGGTGGTGGTGCAGCGCCAGGTCGGATCCGCGTGGCGTGACGTCGCCACCGGGACCGTGGGTTCCGACGGTCGCTTCTCGGTGCCCGTGTCGCCCACCCAGCTGGTCGACTACGTGCTGCGCGCTCGCTCCGCGGGCGGCACGATCACGTCCACCGCCGTGATCCTCCACGTCACCCCGCCGCCGACGATCGCCGC
>CAZUYW010000385.1:0-2811 GCA_964624775.1 uncultured Iamiaceae bacterium | reverse complement strand
CGCCACTCGGCGTAGGTGACGACGCGGGCCAGGGCGTCGGCCGCCTCCTCCGGGAACGGGAACTCGGGCACCCGACCGTCGGCGTCGGCCAGGAGGTCGGCGGCGTGGGCGCCGAGCAGGCAGGCGACGGTGGTGACGGCGCCGGGCACGGTGGTGGCGGCCCGCACCGCGGCGCCGGTCTTGCGGTAGTGCGCCGACATCGCCGGCGCGTAGATGACGAGCACGGCGTCGGCGTCGCCGGAGGCGTAGACCTCGCGCAGCGCGGCGGCGAACGCCTCGGGCGACGCGTCGTTGGGCAGGTCGACGGGGTCGATCGGCTCGAGGCCCACGGCCCGCAGCGCGTCGACGGCGAGCCACGCCGGGCCCCAGGAGTTGGTGAGCACCGCGACCCGGCGCCCAGCCGGCAGCGGCTGGTGGGCCAGGACGCTCGCGGTGTGCAGCATCTGGGTCAGGTTGTCCACGCGGACGATGCCGGTCTGGCCGAGCAGTGCGGCGGCCGTGGCGTCCTCGGGCCACTCCTCGGGCTCGTCCCAGTGGTCAGACGGCGCACCCCCGACCTTCACCGCCACGATCGGCTTGTGGGCGGACAGGGCCCGAGCCGTGCGCGAGAAGGTGGCCGGGTTGCCGAACGACTCGAGGTAGAGCATGGCGACGTCGGTGCCGGGGTCGTCCTGCCAGTACCGCAGCAGGTCGTTGGAGGACAGGTCGGCCTTGTTGCCGACCGACACGAACGACGAGATGCCGACGCCGAGCGCACGGGCGGCGTCGACGATGGCGGCGCCGATCACGCCCGACTGGGCGGCGAGGCCGACGCGGCCCGGCAGCGGATCGACGGGCACGAACGTGGCGTGGAGGCGCACCTCGGGGTCGGTGTTGATCACCCCGAGGGCGCTGGGGCCGATGAGGCGCATGCCGTGGCGGCGGGCGTAGGAGACGAGCTCGTGCTCCAGGGCCTCCCCCGCCTCGTCCTTGTCGGCGAAGCCGGCCGAGAGGACCACGAGGCCCTGGACGCGCTTCACCGCGCACTCCTCGACGACCCGGAGCACCTCCTCGGCGGGCACGCAGATCACCGCGAGATCGGGCTCGCCGGGCACGTCGAGCACGGACTTCCAGGCCCGGACGCTGGCGACGTAGGACGCGGCGCGGTTCACCGGGTACACCGGCCCCTCGAAGCCGCGCGACACGAGCTGGTGGAACACCTGGTAGCCGATGGTGCCGGGGTCGCGCGAGGCGCCGACGACGGCGATCGAGCCGGGACGGAGCAGCCGGGTGACCGAGCGGGCCTCGGACAGCGCGGCCCGCGCCTCGATGGCGGCGAGTGCCTCGGGGGTCGGCTCGATCTCGAGCTCGACCTCGATCACCCCCTCCTCGAAGTGGCTCTGGGCCCGGAAGCCAGCCGCGGTGAACACCCCGAGCATCTTGCGGTTCTGGGGCAGCACCGACGCCGTGAACCCCGAGATGCCGACCTCCCGGGCCGCCGCCGCGAGGTACTCGAGCAGGACGGTGGCCATGCCCCGGCCGTGGTGGGCGTCGTCGATGAAGAAGGCGACCTCGGCGTCGGAGCGGCCGCGGTGGCGGTCGTAGCGGGCGATGCCGATCAGCTCGTCGCCGAGCAGGCCGACGAAGGCCATGCGGTCCACGTAGTCGACGTTGGTGAAGCGCTCGACGTCGCGCGCCGACAGCTGGGGCCGGGGCGAGAAGAACCGGAAGTAGATGCTCTCGGGCGACTGGCGCTCGTGGAAGGCGAGGATCCGCTCGGCGTCGTCGGGCCGGATGGGGCGAACCGCCATCGTGCCCCCGTCGGAGAGCACGACCTCGGCCTCCCATCGCTGCGGATAGGGCGGCATCCCCCGAGGTTACCGACGTGACCACGGTGAGCAGGTAGAACCGTGCGGTGACCCGTCCACGCGTCTCGTTCCTGGCCGAACCCGACCTCGACCTCGCCGCCATCCGCACCGAGCTGGCGATCCCTGGGCCGTTCCCGCCTGAGGTCGCGGCCGCAGCCGCAGCTGCCGCCGGGTCGCCGCGCACCGCCGACCACGCCGACGCCACCGACCTCCCGTTCGTCACGATCGACCCGCCCGGCTCCCGCGACCTCGACCAGGCGGTGGCGATCGAGCGCCGGGGCGAGGGCTGGCGGGTCCACTACGCCATCGCCGACGTGGCCGCGTTCGTGGCGCCCGGCGACCCGGTGGACCAGGAGGCCCGCCGCCGGACCCAGACCTACTACGGCCCCGACCGGCGCGACCCGCTCCACCCCACCGCCCTGTCCGAGTCGGCGGCGTCGCTGCTGCCCGACGGTCCGCGGCCCGCGGCGCTGTGGCAGATCGACGTCGACGGCACCGGCGCCACGACCGCGGTGGGCCTGCGCCGGGCCATGGTGCGCAGCCGGGCCCGGCTCAGCTACGAGGAGGTCCAGGCCGCGATCGACGCCGGCCGACCGCCCGAACCGCTCGGCGATCTGGCGGCGCTGGGCACCGTCCTGCTCGGCGACGCCCGACGGCGCGGCGCGATCGAGCTGGGGCTGCCCGAGCAGGAGGTGGGCCGCGGGCCCGACGGTCGCTGGCAGGTGGTCCTGCGGGCCGAGCTGCCCGTGGAGCGCTGGAACGCCCAGGTCTCGCTCCTCACGGGGCGGGCGGCGGCACGCCTGATGCTCGATGCGGGCATCGGGATCCTGCGCACCCTCCCCACCCCCGACCCGGCGCTGATCCCCCGGCTTCGCCAGGCCGCAAGCGGCCTCGACGTCCCCTGGCCCGACGGGGCCGACGTGGGCACGGTGCTCGCCGGCCTCGACCCTTCGCGCCCCCGCCA
>CAZUYW010000384.1:0-2818 GCA_964624775.1 uncultured Iamiaceae bacterium | reverse complement strand
TCGGCATCATCTACGGCGCCCTGTGCTGCCTCGCCCAGACCGACATGAAGCGCCTGATCGCCTTCTCCTCGGTGGCCCACATGGGCTTCGTGATGCTCGGCATCGCCACCCTGACCGACTTCGGCTTCAACGCCGCCATCTTCGGCATGGTCGCCCACGGCCTCATCACCGGCATGCTCTTCTTCCTCGCCGGTTCGGTGAAGGAGCGCTTCCACACCCTCGAGATCAAGCGCATGGGCGGCCTCCTGCTGCAGGCGCCGCGCCTGGGCTGGCTGCTCGGCTTCACCTCGTTCGCCTCGCTCGGCCTCCCCGGCCTGGCCGGCTTCTGGGGCGAGTTCCCGGCGATCCTGTCGGCCTACCAGCCCGCCGACGGCCTGAACCTGGCCCTCTTCCGCACCTTCATGGTCGTGGCCGCCATCGGCACCGTCTTCGCCGCCGGCTACCTGCTCTGGCTGCTCCAGCGGGTCGCCTTCGGCACGCCGAACCCCGAGTGGGACGACGTCGAGATCCACGACATCCACGTGAGCGAGTACATCGCCTGGGTGCCGATGCTCGTGTTCATCGTCGTCCTCGGTGTCTACCCGAACCTGATCTTCCGCATCACCGACGCCGCCGTGGTCCACAGCCTCGCCGGCGTCGCCGGACTCGGGGGCTGACATGACCGCGCTGCTCGCCACCGTCGCCCCGTTCGACTCGCCGTCGGTCGACTGGCACGCGCTCGCGCCCGTGCTGGTCCTGGTGGCCACGCTGGTGATCGCCCTCCTCCTCGACCTGTTCACCGGTGAGGAGAGCCGCTGGGCGGCCTCGTCGGTCGTCGGCCTCGGCATGCTCGCCGCGCTGGTGCCGGTGGCCACCCTTGCCCTCTCCGACGAGCCCCGCACGATGTTCGGCGGCGCCTACGTGGTCGACGACTTCGCCCTGGTGCTCACGGCGCTGTTCCTGGTGGCCGGCTACATCACGGTCCTGATCTCCACGAACGAGATCGCCGAGGGCGACTACTACGAGGGCGAGTACTACCTGATGCTCCTCTCGTCGGTGATCGGCATGGTGGTCATGGCCTCGAGCCGCGATCTCATCACCATGTTCGTGGCCCTCGAGATGCTCTCGATCCCCGCCTACCTGATGGCCGCGTGGCGCAAGCGCCAGAAGACGGGCATCGAGGCCGGCATGAAGTACTACCTGATGGGCGTGTTCGCCACGTCGGTGATGCTGTACGGCATGTCGCTGATCTTCGGCGGCACCGGCACCACCCTCCTCGCCGAGATCGGCAAGGAGATCGGCGGGTCCTTCGGGCAGGAGCCCGTCGCCGTGCTCGGCATCGTGTTCGTGCTCGTCGGCTTCGCCTTCAAGGTGTCCGCGGTGCCGTTCCACAACTGGGCGCCCGACACCTACGAGGGTGCGCCCACCCCGGTCACCGCCTTCTTGTCGGTGGCCTCCAAGACCGCCGGCTTCATCGCCATCCTGCAGCTGGTCTTCATCGGCTTCCTCGGCCGTTCCGACGTCATCCGTCCGATGATGTTCGTGCTCGCCGCCCTCACCATGACCGTCGGCAACGTGATCGCCCTGCGCCAGACGAACATCGTGCGCCTGTTCGCCTACTCGTCGGTGGCCCAGGCCGGCTTCATCCTCGCCCCGCTCGCCGTCGTGGCGGCCGACGGCGACATCGCCAAGAACGTCATGACCGCGGTCGTGAGCTACGTACTCATCTACACGGTGATCAACCTCGGCGCCTTCGCCACGATCATCACGGTCAGCCGCCGCACCGGCACCGGCGAGATCACGAGCTGGGGCGGCCTGTTCACCTACGCCCCGGGCCTCGCCGTGGCCATGGCCATCTTCCTCTTCGCCCTCGGCGGCATCCCGCCCGCCATGGGCTGGTTCGCCAAGTTCCTCGCCTTCAAGGCGGTCGTCAGCGCCGACACCGGCTGGGGCTACGCCATGGGCGTGGTCATGGCCGTCAACTCGGTGATCGCGCTCGGGTACTACCTGTCGATCGTGCGGACCATGTTCATGGACGAGGCGCCCGACGGCGACGTCAGCCCGATCAGCGTCCCGGTGCCGCTCGCGGCCGTGGTGGCCCTGGCGAGCGTCGTCACCATCGTCGTCGGTGCCTACCCGGCGCTCGTCGGCGACCTGGCCAAGGGTGCCACCTTCGCCCTCGGCGGCTGATCCGGCCCTCGCCGGTCGGTGCGGCCGGTGAGCGCTGACCTGCGGCGGGCGCTGTGCGCGCACGTCGCAGAGGTGGGGCCGATCGGGTTCGACGAGTTCGTCGACCACGCCCTCTACGCGCCCGGCCACGGCTTCTACCAGCGGGGTGGTGGTGCGGGCCGACGGCGTGACTTCCTGACCAGCCCCGAGGTCGGGCCGCTGTTCGGTGCCGTGCTCGCCCGCGCGCTCGACGGGTGGTGGGCCGAGCTCGGTCGACCCGACCCGTTCGTGGTGGTCGAGGCGGGGGCCGGGCCGGGCACCCTGGCCCGGTCGGTCCGCGCCGCCGCGCCGGCGTGCGGCGATGCGCTCGACCTGGTGCTGGTCGAGGTCGGGCAGGCCCAGTGGGCCATGCACCCCGAGGGCGTGCGCACCCTCGACGCCCTGCCCGCACCCGGCGCGCTCGGGCCGGGGCCGGTGGTGGTGCTGGCCAACGAGCTGCTCGACAACCTCCCCTTCGCCCTGGTGGAGCGCACCGCCGAGGGCTGGGCCGAGGTGCGCGTGGGGGCGAGCCCGGCGGGCGACGCGCTCGTGGAGGTGCTCGCGCCCCTCGACGGGCCCCGGGCCCGCTGGTGCGACGAGCGCGCCCCCGACGCCGGGCTCGGCGCCCGGC
>CAZUYW010000383.1:0-2819 GCA_964624775.1 uncultured Iamiaceae bacterium | reverse complement strand
CCGATGCGGACGGGGTGCTGGGGGGACATGGGTGCTCCTGGGGGATCGTCGCGACAGGGCAAGTATCGCCGGTCCTCGAACGCGGGCCACCTTCATCGCCCTGACCTGCGTGGTCCAGCGCGCCGACCTGCTCGCCGATCTTGTGGCGCGAGGCTGGGGCCGACGGGTCTAGTGGGGTGATGAGGACCGACCGAGACGGGTTGCAGTGGACTTCGACGAGTTCGTGATGCAGGTGGAGCCCGGCCTGCGCCGCGCGCTCTGCGGGCACATGCCCATCGACGCAGTACCCGACGCGCTGGGCGAGGCGTTCGCCTTCGCCTGGGAGCACTGGGACGAGGTCAGCGCCATGGACCGGCCCGGCGGGTACCTGTTCCGGGTCGCTCAGTCCCGCTCGCGCCGGCGGATGGCGGGTCTGCTGCCCCTCACGGCCATCGACGGTGCGCCGCTGGTCGAACCGGGGCTGGGCCGTGCGATGCGGCGCCTGCCCGAGCGACAGCGCTCCGTCGTGTGGCTCGTCCATGCCTGCGGGTGGACCTACGCGGAGTCGGCCGAGGCGCTGGGGATCTCCGCCTCCGCGGTGGGCACGCACGTCGCCCGGGGCCTCGCCCGGCTTCGGGCCGAACTGGGGGTGGAGATCGATGCCTGATCCTCACGATGCCAAGATCGAGCACGCGCTCCGATCGTGGGCCGACGGGTTGGCCGCCCAGGTGCCTCCGAGGAGCAGTATCCAGGCGCAGGCTAGCCCCCCGGTCACCGACCGTCGCGGGCGAGCGTGGCGGGCCCTGGCGGTCGCGTCTGTCGTGCTGCTCGGGGTCGGCGCCGTCGCGGTCGTGGCACTCGGTCGGGACCGCGGGCTCGACGGACCGGCCGGTCCGCAGCCCGTCGTGCCTGCGGATGCCACGACGCCGGCCGGGGCGAGCATCGCCTACGCCGACGCGTTCCTGCACGGTCCCGCCTCGGCCTACTTCGCCAGCTGGGCGAGCGGTTGCCAGCGGCCGACGACAGCGGAGCTCGCTGCTGAACCCGATCCGCTCGCGGAGCTGCGCAAGGGGGCCGAGCGGATGGCAGGACGCTCGGTCGCCGACATCCACGTCGCAGGGGCGATGGTGCGCGAGCTGACGGCCACGACGGCGACGGCGTCGGCCGTGTACGACCTCCCGGCGAGCAAGGTGGGCAACGACAACTGGTTGCTGCTGCGGCTCGAGCACGGCCGCTGGCGCGTCGTCGACTGCACCAAGCTCCCGATCGGTGGGAGCGGAACCTCCTCGACCCCACCCGACAGCCGGCCTCACTTCCGGATCAACGGCACCACCGACCCGCACCCGGTGACCGACGGCCTGGTCCTCTTCCAGGGCACCCGGAGCCCAGCGACGGGCCGCTGCATCGAGACCGAATCGTTCGGCACGGTCACCCATGCGGCGGAGGGGGCCGAGGTGCCCGAGGTCGACATCGAGATCGACCACCGGTCCTGCCAGCTGGTCGCCCATCTGCGGCCATGAGGGACCGAAGCTCGCTGGTGCAGACCTCACCGAGGCAGACCTGGTCGCGAGGGTTTCCACCGCAGGGCACGGAGCGCTCCCCACGGTTCGGTACCCTGCCCGGGTGCCGTCCAGTTCCTGGCCCTTCCTCGACCATCCTGGTCCGCTGGCCTTCGCGCACCGCGGCGGGGCCGGCGACTGGCCCGAGAACACCATGCCCGCCTTCGAGGGTGCGGTCGCCCTGGGCTACCGCTACCTGGAGACCGACGCCCACGTGACGGCCGACGGCATCTGCCTCGCGTTCCACGACGATCGCCTCGACCGCGTCACCGACCGCACCGGCGTCATCGCCGAACTCCCGTTCCGCGACGTGCGCGACGCCCGGGTCGACGGCCGGGAGCCCATCCCGCTCATGGAGGACCTGCTCGGGTCCTTCCCCGACGCCCGGATCAACATCGACCCCAAGCACGACGGCGCGGTCGACGCCCTCGCCGCCGTGATCGAGCGCACCAACGCCGTCGACCGCGTGTGCATCGGCTCCTTCTCCGACAAGCGGATCGCCCGCCTCCAGGCCCGGCTCGGCCCGCGCCTGTGCACGTCGCTCGGGCCAAAGGCCACCGCCCGCCTCCGCGGCGGGTCGTTCGGCCTGCCGGCCGGAAAGGTGCCGGGCGCGTGCGCCCAGGCGCCCACCGCGATCAAGGGCGTGCCCCTGGTCGACGAGCGGTTCGTGGCGAAGGCCCACGCCCTCGGCCTCCAGGTGCACATCTGGACGATCGACGAGCCCGACGAGATGCACCGCCTGCTCGACCTCGGGGTCGACGGCATCATGACCGACCGCCCGGTCGTGCTGCGCGAGGTGCTCGAGGCGCGGGGCGCCTGGTTCGGCTGACCGATCGCCTCAGCGCGGCGGGAGCAGCACCGCCGGGTTGCAGATGCCGTCCGGGTCGAACGCGTCCTTCAGGCGACGCATCGCCGCGATCGAGCCAGCGTCCTGGGCCAGCGGGAGCCACCGGCGCTTGGCCCGTCCGATGCCGTGCTCGGCCGAGATGCTCCCCCGCCGCTCCGCCACCGCCCGGAACACTGCGTCGTCGACCTCCTCGTCGTCGTCGGCGGCGCCCGTGATGTTCACGTGCACGTTGCCGTCGGCGGCGTGGCCGAACAGCCAGGTCCGGGCGCCCGGCGCGGCGTCGGCCACGATCCCCGGCACATCCGCGACGAACCCGGCGAGCTCGTCGGCGGGCAGGGTGACGTCGAGCTTGTGCGGCGTGCCGACGTGGTTGATCGATTCCGTGTGCAGCTCCCGCCACCGCCAGAGCTCGCGGCGCCGGGGTCCGTCGACCG
>CAZUYW010000382.1:0-2840 GCA_964624775.1 uncultured Iamiaceae bacterium | reverse complement strand
CGGGGCCACGGCACCGCCGAGGTGGCCGTCGGCGGCTGGGCCTCGCGGCTCTACGGACGCGCTGCGGTCCTCGAAGCCCTCGAGCGGGCCGGCATCCCCACCCAGACGCCCGATCGGGATCACCCGTCGCAGCGCTTCGCCGACGGTCGCCGGCCCGGGGTGAAGGTGTGGGTGCTGAGCGGGGCGACCGTGCCCCGCCAGCCCGCACCGAACGCGCGCCTCGTGGCCAAGGCGAACCTGCGCAGCTCGCTCGACTGGGCCCACCTGAGCGCGCGACGGGCCCGACTCCGCCACCTCCTGGACGAGCGCGGCACCGTCGTGCTGCGCGACGGTCCCCGCATCCGCCTGCGCGACCTCGGCCGCGAGTACTTCCGATGGGAGGACCCGCCGCAGGGCTCCCGCGCCACGATCCCGGCGGCGTGGCTCTCCACCGACGCCTACGTCGACCTCTACCGGGCCGGGATGATCGCGGCGCCGAAGGCCGAGCAGCGCCTGGTCGACGAGCTGTTCGCCGACAGCGTGGGCCGCTACTTCGTGGCCCGGGACCAGGTGCTCGCCGTCTACGTGCTGCCGCTCGAGGATTGACGCCGCCGGCGGCTCAGGGGTGGCCCATCCCCCCGCGGGCGACGGTGCCGGTGGCCAGCCCGAGGAGCTGGCGCAGCATCGCCGCCGTGGCGCCCCACACCGTGTCGCCGACGAGCTCGAAGAACCAGATCGGCCGCTCGATCCCGAAGATGTCCCACAGCTCCTCGCGGAAGTGCGCCGGCTCGAGCAGCTCGGCGAGCGGCACGTGCAGCACCGCCGCCACCTCCGAGGGGTTGGGGTCGAGCTCGGGCCGGCCGGGGAGCGCGGCCACATAGGGGATGATGAACGAGCTCGAGGTGAACGTGCTCAGGTGGTCGAGCTCGCCGAGGAGGACGAGGTCGCGGCCGTCGAGGCCGATCTCCTCGCAGGCCTCGCGGCGGGCCGTCTCCCACAGGTCCTCGCCGGGCTCCTGGCGCCCGCCCGGGAAGCTCACCTCGCCGCTGTGCACCCGCAGCGCCGACGAGCGCCGGGTGAGGATGACGTGGGTGGCGCCGGCGTCCTCGTAGAGCGCGGCGAGCACGGCGGAGGCCCCGGTGACCTCCCCCTCGCGCGGCGATCGCACCGCGGGCCCCGCGTCGGCGAGGCGGCGCCGGACGAGGTCGATGTCGATGTCGCGATCCTCAGCCGGCAGGGCCGCCCACGGCGGCGGGGCGCCCGGACGGCACGACGCGGGCCGCGGGATCTGCTGGGGTCCGCCTCGGGTCACGGAGCGGTGTCGTCGGCGCCCTGCGCCGCCGACGCGAGGTGCTCGAGCACCTCGCGCAGGCCACCGGTCTTGAGATCGGCCATCACCCGGCCGGGCGTGGTCTCGCCGCGCTCCCACTCCATCCACGACGCGAGCAGCTTGACGGGGTCGGCAGGCGGGCGATCCATGGGCGGGATGCTACCGGCCGGGCCGCCATCCACAGCACCGAGGTCGGCCCGGTTCGGTAGGTTGTGGGCGGCCGATCTGCGAGGAGGGCGCGTGGCCGAGACCCCGACGAGCCATCTCCGGAACCGACCCGTCCAGGCGCGCTCGCAGGCGCGCGTGGAACTGCTCCTCGACGTGGCGGCCGAGGTGTTCGAGGAGGTCGGCTACGACTCGGCCACGACGAACCTCGTGGCGGCCCGGGCGGGCGTGCCGGTCGGCACCCTCTACCGCTGGTTCCCGGACAAGGCCGCCCTCGCCGAGGCGCTCACGGACCGCTACCTGTCGGGGCTGCTGGCGCTCTACGAGCGCCTGGTGGACGAGATCACGCCCGAGGAGCGCATCGGCGACTTCCTCCACCGGGTGATCGCCCGCCTGGTCGAGGAGACCCGCGGCCAGCGGGCCCTGCCCGCGCTGCTCATCTCCTCGATGGTGCCCGGCGGGCGGTCCCGCGCCGGCGAGCGGATGCGCCAGGGGCTCGTGACCCACGTCCGCGACCTCATCGAGGTCCGCATCCCGGGCATCCCCGCCGACCTCGGCGATCAGACCGCCGAGGTGGTCACCACCCTCGCGGTGCTGGTCATCGCGACCGCGGCCGCCGACGACAGCCCGCAGCGCGACGCGCTGACCGACGAGTACGTCGACGTGATGCTGGCCTACCTCGAGGCCAAGTTCCCGTCGGCCGGCCACCCGTCGTGGACCGATCCCGACGCGGCGGTCAGGCCGCTGTTCGCGGCGCCGAACCGCGACGCCCGCCTCGCCGCCCTCGAGGACTGACCGGGCCCAGAACGGCGGATGCCCGGCCCACGAGGGCCGGGCATCCGATCACTGCGTTCGGGCAGCGGGTGGCGGAGGAGCGTGCTCCCCCGCCGGGCTCACATCATGCCGCCCATGCCGCCCATGCCGCCGGGCATGCCGCCCGGCATGCCGCCGGCGCCCTCGTCCTCGGGCTTGTCGGCGACGATGGCCTCGGTGGTGAGGAGCAGACCGGCGATCGACGCCGCGTTCTGCAGCGCGGCGCGGGTCACCTTGGCGGGGTCGATGACGCCGGCCTTGAGCAGGTCCTCGAACACGCCGGTGGCGGCGTTGAGGCCGATCGAGCCGGTCTCGCCCTCGATGCGCTGGACGACGACGGCACCCTCGAGGCCGGCGTTGCCGGCGATGAGGCGGGCCGGGGCGTCGAGCGCACGCCAGACCGAGCGGGCACCGGTGGCCTCGTCGCCCTCGAGGCCCTCGATGGCGGTGGCGACCGCAGCGCGGGCCCGGACCAGGGTGGTGCCGCCGCCGGCGACGACACCCTCCTCGATGGCGGCACGGGTGGCCGACAGGGCGTCCTCGATGCGGTGCT
>CAZUYW010000381.1:0-2842 GCA_964624775.1 uncultured Iamiaceae bacterium | reverse complement strand
CGACATCACCAAGATGACGATCTGGGGCAACCACTCGGCCACCCAGTACCCCGACATCTTCCACGCCGAGGTCAACGGTCGCTCGGGCGCCGAGGTCGTGAACGACCAGGCCTGGCTCGAGGCCGACTTCATCCCGACCGTCCAGAAGCGCGGCGCCGCCATCATCGAGGCGCGCGGCGCCTCGTCCGCAGCGTCGGCCGCCAACGCCGCCATCGACCACATGCGGGATTGGGTCGCCGGCACCCCCGAGGGCGACTGGGTGTCGATGGCCGTGCCGTCCGACGGCAGCTACGGCGTGGCCGAGGGCCTCATGAGCTCGTTCCCCTGCGTCTGCAAGGGCGGCCGCTGGGAGATCGTCCAGGGTCTCGACCTCGACGACTTCTCCCGCGCCAAGATCGACGCGTCGGTCGCCGAGCTCGCCGAGGAGCGCGACGCCGTCGCCGAGCTCGGGCTCATCTGAGGCCGGCGACCGGCTACTTCAGGAACTTGCTCGTCGTGTTGTCGGCGAGCACCTTGCCACCCGTCTGGCACGTCGCGCAGTAGGCGACCGTGTAGGCGCGGTAGCTCACCGACCGCACCACGTCCCCGCAGACCGGACACGGCTCGCCGATCCGGTTGTGCACGGCGCTGGTGCGGTCCTTGACCGACCCCAGGTCGTCGCGCGCCCGCTCCTCGGCCAGGGTGTCGTCGATGCACGCGCGGACGGCGGCGGCGAGGCGCGCCACCTCGTCGGCGCCGAGCTTGTCGGCCGGGGCGAAGGGGGAGAGCTGCGCCCGGTGGCAGATCTCGTTCGCCAACCGCCGGCCCAGCCCGGCGATCGCCCGTTGGTCGCGCAGCAGGCCGTGGAGCCGGCCCCGGTGCTCGGCGAGGATGGGGGCGAGCGTGGCCGCGTCGAGGCGGTCCGCCTCGGGCCCGAGGCCGGTGAGGGGTTCCTGATCGAGCGGATCGCCACCGACCACCCAGACGCCGGCCTTGCGCTCGGATCCCGGTTCGGTGAGCAGCAGGGCGCGCCCATCGGCGAAGGTCCAGCGTGCCAGCCCGCCCCGGGGCTTGGCCGCCTGCTTGGGGTCGTCCCGCCAGCGTCCGCCCTGCATGAGGTGGACCACGAACGTGACCGGCCCCGCGGCGGCCAGCAGGTGCTTGCCGCGCCGCGTGACCGGCCCGAACGGATGGCCGAGCGCCTCCTCGGGGGCCGGCGCGAACGTCTTGAGCACGGTGAACGACAGGGCACGGAAGCCCGTCAGCTCGACGCCGCCGAACGACTCGGTGAGCCGCTCGGCGTGGGCCTGGATCTCCGGGAGCTCAGGCACGGTCGGGCGCGACCCCGAGCTCGGTGGCGGCGCGGACCTCGCTGAAGACGTCGCCGATCGCGGCCAGGGCCTCCTGGTGGTCGAGCAGCACCCGCAGGTCCCCGCCGACCCGCAGCGCCCCGGACATGAAGGCCAGCTGGGCCGAGCCGGAACCCGACGCGATGGCCCGAGCCGTGTCGAGGTCCTGGCTGAAGGTGATCGAGGGGGAGGCCGCCGCACCGGCGACCACCCGGGGGCCGCCCTCGCCCAGGGCGAGGTGGAAGACGATCTCGCCGCCGTCGGGCCCGGCGCCGGTCACCCGATGCTCGACGACGAGATCGAGGCCCGAGGCGAGCGCGGCGAGTCGGTCCGAGGAACGGGCCGCCTCGTCCATCGCGTCGATCCAGGCGGGCGAGAGGAAGGGCGCCATGGCGCCACGCTACCGGTCCGTCCCTCCTCGGGGACCCGGCGACCCCTACGATCGGCCCCGCTGCCAAGGGGGTGTCGCACGTGACCGAGGTGCAGTCCGTCCAACCGGCCGATGAGGGCCGCCACGAACCCGGTGCCGGCGAGCTCTGGAACGAGAGCTGGTACCTCGACGTGGTCGATCCGGCCGCCGGGGTCGCCGCCTACGTCCGCCTCGGCCTCTACCCGAACCTCGGCAGGGCTTGGTACTGGGCGTGCGTCGTGGGTCCCGATCGCCCCCTCGTCACCGTGATCGACCACGACGTCCCGCTCCCATCGGGTCGGTCGCTCGAGATCCGGACCGAGGGCCTGTGGGCCGACTACAACGTCGAATCGCCCTGCGACCACGTGTCGGTCGGCGTGGAGGCGTTCGCCGTGTCCCTCGACGATGCGGCCGACGTCTACGGCGACCCGCGCGGCGATCGGGTCCCCTTCGGCCTCGACCTCGAGTGGGAGACCGACGGCGACCTCTACCCGTACCCCGGCGTCGACCGCTACGAGGTGCCCAGCCTGGTCAGCGGCGAGATCCTGGTGGGGCAGGAGACGATCGCCATCGACGGCATCGGCCAGCGGGACCACTCGTGGGGCGAGCGCGACTGGTGGACCTACGGCTGGAGCTGGATGTCGGGTCGGTTCGACGACGGGACCCGCTTCCACGGCACGCAGGTGCAGATGGGCGACGTCCAGCTCTACGGCACCGGCTACCTCCAGGCGCCGGGGGACGACATGGTCGGGGTGGACGACGTCGCCCGCAGCGAGGACCTCGGACGGGCCGGGTTCCCCGACCGCGCCCGCTGGCGCGTCGCCGACCTCGAGCTCGACGTGGAGCCGGTCGCCTTCTCCCCGGTGCTGCTCACCGCGCCCGACGGTCGCACCAGCCGCTTCCCGCGTGCGTGGTGCCGGTACACGGCCGCCGACGGCCGCACCGGCCACGGGTGGACCGAGTGGAATCAGCCCGAGTGAGCTGATCGGTCGGCGGGCTCGGCCGGACCCGGCTGGCCCCAGCCGGGGGAGAGGGCCGACGCGGCCAGCGCCAGCCAGCCGACGACGGCGACCACCTGGGTCGCGAACGCGAACGGTCCCGCCCA
>CAZUYW010000380.1:0-2853 GCA_964624775.1 uncultured Iamiaceae bacterium | reverse complement strand
AGATGTAGGTCAGCCACCGCCACAGCGGGGGGCGGGTGCGCCAGCGCTCGCGCCAGCCGGCGCGCACGAGGTCGGCGGCGGTGCGGGCGTCGGGGCGGGTGGCGCCCGGCTCGGTCAGGTCGGCGAGGGTCGACAGCACCTCGTCGGCGCGCGCCGTCCGGTACCGGCGGGGGAACGCGCGCAGCCAGAAGCGTGCCCGTCGCTCGTAGTCGGGGTGGAGGCCGGTGGTCATGCGCCACCTGCCAGGCGGGTGCGGGCCGCGGTGACGTTGGCCTCGAGGCGCAGCACCTCGTCGACGAGCGCGTTCCGGCCCGTGCCCGAGAGGCGGTAGTAGCGCCGCGTGCGGCCGTCGACCACCTCCTCCCGCGTGGCCTCGATCAGGCCCTCGCCGAGCAGTCGCTCGAGCGCCCCGTAGAGGCTGCCGGTGCCGAGGCGGACCCGGCCCTCGGAGATGGCCTGCACCTCCTGCACGATCCCGTAGCCGTGGCGCTCGCCCGAGGCGAGCGCGGTGAGGATGAGGTAGGTGGTCTCCCGCATCGCTGGTGCTGCCATGTCGACACCATATGTCGGTCAACGACCTATGGCAAGGGCCGGCCGGTGGAGCGCCCGTGCGACGCGTCGGCCGTCAGCCGTCGAGGCCGGCGCCGGGCGGGGGCGGCGGCGTGTCGATCATCTGATCGCCGGTGGCGCCCTTGCGGGTGGCCCGCCAGATCAGGAACACGATCAGGATGGTGAGCGGCACGCCGAACACCAGGAGCAGCACGATCAACAAGACGAGGCCCATCGGCCGAGGGTACCCCGGTGTCGCTAGGGGAGTCGGCTGAACCAGAGCTGGGAGAGCACGGCGGCGGCGAAGAGGATCACCATCGAGACGCCGACGAAGGTCGAGGTCACCTGGCGCTGCTCGGTGTTGTACCCGACCGACGAGCCGATGTTCTCGTACACGGCCTTCAGCTCCTCGCCGGTGGCGGCGCTGAACGCCTTGCCGTTGGTGTCGTTGGCGATCTTGTCGAGCGCCTCGGGGTTCACGGCCACCGAGACCGGCTCGGGCTCGCCGGGGATCTGGATGTACCCGTTGGGGGTGCCGAAGGAGATGGTCGACACCGGCACCTTGGCCTTCTTGGCGGCCGCCGCGCCCTCGCCGTCGGTGCGGCCGCTGGTGGTGGAGCCGTCGCTCATCAAGACGATGGCCGCCGGCACCTTGGAGCCGTCCTTGGGGGCGGCGGTCTTGATGGCGTCGAGCGAGGCGAAGATGGCCTCGCCGATGGCGGTGCGCTCGCCGAGGCGCAGGTTGTCGAGCGCCTGGTACATGGCGTTGCGGTCGGTGGTGGGGGCCACCCGGACCTGGGCGACGCCGTTGAAGGTGACGAGGCCGACGTTGAGCCGCTTGGGCAGGAGGTCGACGAAGTCCTTCGCCGCGGCCTGGGCGGCCTTCAGGCGGGAGGGCGCCACGTCGGTGGCCTTCATCGACAGGGAGGTGTCGATGGCGAGGATGATCGTGGCCCGCTCGCGAGGGACCTTGACCTCGCGGGTGGGCACGGCGAAGGCGGCGACCATGCCGACCATCGAGAGCAGCAGCAGGACGGCGGGCGCGTGGCGGCGCCAGCCGGGGGTCTTGGGCGCCACCGACTCGAGCAGCTCGAGGTTGGTGAACCGCACGGCGTAGGAGCGGCGGCGGCGCTGGAGGATGAGGTAGCTGACGGCGAGCCCGGCGACGGCGAGGAGCAGCCAGAGGCGGTGGGGGAACTCGAAGTCGAGGGCGAGGACGGGGGTCATCGGGCCTTCCAGTTGGCTCGGCGGGCGTGCACGCGGGAGCGGCGGTCGACCACGAAGCGGACGATGTCGAGGAGCCAGTCGCGGTCGGTGCGCAGGACCATGTGGTCCACGCCCGCGGCGCGCAGGGCGGTCTCGGTGGCGGCGCGCTGCTCGGCGGCGGCCGCGGCGTAGCGGTCTCGCAGCTTGCGGGACGCGGTGGGGATCTCACGGGTGCGACCCGTGGCGGGGTCGACGAGGGCGAGGAGGCCGACGTCGGGGATGGACAGCTCGCGGGGGTCGATGATCTCGACCGCGATCGTCTCGTGGCGGGCGGAGAGCCGCCGCAGCGGCCGCTCCCACTGGTCCGGCGGCGCGAGGAAGTCCGACACGACCACCACGAGGCCGCGCCGGCGGGCCGTGGCGGCGAGGCGGTGCATGGCGTGGCCGAGGTCGACCTTGCCCTCCGGGTACCGGGGGCTGGCGACCATGCGATGCAGGTTCGCCATCAGGTGCGTGCGCCCGCCGCGGGCGGGGGTGACCGCCGCGCCCTCGGGCGTGGCGATCATCGACCCGAACCGGTTGCCGGTGCGGGCGGTGAGGAACCCGATCGCGGCCGCGGCGGACACGGCGAGGTCGCGCTTCTCGCAGTTCGCCGTGCCCCAGTCCATCGACGGGCCGAGGTCGGCGAGCACCCAGGTCTCGAGCTCGCGGTCCGCGATGGAGTCGCGAACGTAGGGCTCCTGGAGGCGGGCCGTCACGTTCCAGTCGATGCGGCGCACATCGTCGCCCGCCACGTACGCGCGCGTCTCGCCCAGCTCGGAGCCGTGCCCGGGCACGAGGCCCTGGTACTCGCCGTGGAGCAGGCCGTCGAGCTTGTGGGTGACGGCGATGTCGAGGCGGCGCAGGACCTCGTCGGGCCCGGCGGTCGCCGTGCGCGGGGGGACGTTGGCGGGGGTGGTCATGTCAGGCGGGCGGGCCGTCGGTGCCGGTGCGCTCGGGCCGCGGCGGCAGCGGAGGCTGGCCGGCAGCAGGAGCTGGAGCGGGGGCCGGTGCGGGTGCCATGTGGGGCATGGCGGCCAGTGAGCAATCCAAGTTTCA